>JBEPYA010000226.1:0-6546 GCA_041641615.1 Salinigranum sp.
GGGGGGTCGCGGTCGACGAGGAGGACGCGACCGAGGGGGGTGACCGCCGATGATGGGACAGACGCTCTTCACGGCGCTCATCGTCCTGTTCTGGGTGGCCGAGTTCGCTTTCGCCGCGGTGGTCGTCTACTGGTTCGTCACCCAGGGCTTCTCCGACGAGGAGAAAGGGGCCACCAGCGGTGTCAAGCCCCTCGAATCGAAGCGCTTCACGCGCAACTCGCTGCTGATGTGGGGCGGCTTCTTCCTCGCCATCGTCCTGCTCATCGTCGTCGGTGCCTGACAGTCTCCCCCTCCTCGGCTTCGATGCCTCTCCTCGGTTTCGATGCCTCTCCTCGGTTTCGACGCCTCTCCTCGGTTTCGACGCCCTCTCGTCGGCCTCGACGCCCCCTCCTCGGCTTCGATGCCTCTACTCGGTCTCGACGCCCTCTTCGGCGAGGGCGGCGCGGACGACCGACGCCGATTCGAACGCGCTGCGGGCGAGAGGTTCTCCGAGGGTCTCCCACGAGTCGACGAGCGAACGCTCGGCGAGCAGCGCCAGCGCCAGTTCGCCGACGCCGCCGTAGGTGAGCGACGCGAAGTCCCAGCTCGGTTCACCCCGCGGGAACGGGCCGGATTCGCGGGGACGGCGGATGTCGAGGACGCCCCCTAACCGAGCGGTCGTCGCCGCCGCGAGGTCCTCGCCCTCGGCGAACCGCGTCAGGGGAAACTCGCGGTTGTCGACGATCAGGACGCCGGTCTCGCCGGCGAGGGCGGCGTCGACGTCAGTGCGGCCGGCCTCGATGAGGAGGGTCACCACGTCCATCGTCGACCCTTCCCCACTGAGGGTGTCGATGTACCTGACGACCGTCCCGTCGGCGGGGCGGTACTCGACCAGCCCGGCGGTCGTGAGGGTGACGTCGATGCCGCGGGAGAGCAACACCCCGTCGAGGGTGATGCTCGACGGCAGCCTGAGTTCCACGGCGTCGTCGTCGACGCGCGCGGCGACTATCGCCGGACCGAGCGGGGAGTCGCCGAGCGCCTCCAGCGCGTTGAACGCGTCCGGGACGTCGTCGAGGGCGACCCGGGCAGCACAGGGGAGGAGTTCGCCCGCGTCCTCGGTCGGGTCGTAGGTCACCTGACTCGTGAGCGTTGCGATGCGCTCGCGCACCTGCCGCAGCCGCCCGCCCACGTCGCCGCGGTCGAGTTCCGCGTACCCTTCTTCCGTGAGACGCCGCCCCTTGCCCGGCACCTTCTCCGTGAGGCCGGCCTCGTCGAGGTCCGACAGCATCAGCCGGACCGTCCGGCCCTTGATCTCGTAGCCGCGCTGCTGCAGCAGGTCGACGAGACGGATGCTCCCGATCGGCTCGTTTGCCCGGATGAGCCGCAGGAGGTCGTACGTTCGACGGTCGAGGTCCGCGGGCATCGTTGGTCACACCTCTCAGGTGGGGCACATAGGCGTGCTGTTCGTCCTGTGCACTCGACACGGCACCCCGGATTGAGCGGAACATTACTGCCACCGTTCGTCGCTCGCGTCCACCGACTCCGGTGATCCAGTTCCGGACCGGTCCGATTGTCCAGATCTGTTCGAAGACGTGACTGTAGTCCGGTTTGTCGCGCTCGGGCGGGCGCGTTCTGCGGCGAGCCGAGTAACCGAATTTTTAATATCCGTTCCGACGGACTCCCCGAAAGGCGGAAGATATCTTCCACAATGAACGGTGAGACATGATGGACGAACGAACTGAAACGCGCGCCGAGGCGTTCCGTGGCCGGACGACAGGAGCGTCGGTCGAACTCCCGTACGCCGGTATCGACACGTTTCTCAAGTCGGAAATCCGCCCGCCGAGCGACGTCGAGAGAGCGGACGCCGCCGTGCTCGGCGTACCGTACGACGGTGCCGTCTCGAACCGCCCCGGCGCGCGGTACGGCCCGGGTGCCATCCGCGAGGCCAGCGCGTGGTGGGCGTACCTCTCGGGGTACAAGGGCGGACTGACGAACATGCGGACCGGTCGGACGGTCGACTTCGACGCGCTCGACCTGGTCGACTGCGGCGACGTCCCCGTCTTCCCCATGGACCGAGAGACCACCGCCGAGAGCATCGCCGCCCACGTCGCCACCGTCGCGGCCCAGGGGACGATGCCGGTCCTCCTGGGCGGCGACCACTACTGCACCTTCCCGTCGGTGAGCGGGTTCGTCGAGGGCATCGACGCCGACCGGGTGGGCGTCGTCCAAATCGACGCCCACACCGACACGGTCGCGGAGAGCCCCGTCTTCGGCGAGCACATTCATGGCTCCAGCACGCACCACGTCGCCGACTCGGACTTCTGTGACTACGAACACGTCGCGCAGGTCGGCATCCGGGGGTACGAGTCGCCGGCGTTCTTCGAGTTCGCCGAGGAGACGGGTCTCTCGCTCTACACGGGTGCGGAGATCGGAGAGCGGGGCATCGCCCCCGTCGTCGAGGAGGCGGTCGACACCGTCAGCGAGGGCGCGGACGCGGTCTACGTCACCTTCGACATCGACGCCGTCGACCCGAGCGTCGCCCCCGGAACGGGTACCCCGGAGCCGGGAGGACTCTCCGCCGACGAGGCGTTGACCGTCATGGAGGTTCTCGGTGCCCGGACGGAGGTGGGGGCGGTCGACCTCATGGAGGTCGCACCGACGTACGACCCCGCCGAGGGGACACAGCGACTGGCCGCGTACCTCCTCGTGACGTTCCTTGAACGACAGTTCGCGGCGTGAGCGCGTCTTCCCGACGGTGGGTCGGGTCCGCCGACCGACGGCAACGCGTAGAACTATACTCGACGTCCCTCTGTCGCAGCGTATGTACCCGGCCCTCGACGCGATTCGCGTGCTCCACGTCGATGACGAACCGGAGTTCGCTGCGCCCGCCGCGGCCCTCTTCGAGCGTGAGGACGACCGGTTCGAGATCGAGACGGCCGCGAGCGCGACGGAGGGGGTCACCCGGCTGTCGGAGCGTGCGTTCGACTGCGTCGTCTCCGACTCCGACATGCCCGGTCGGAACGGTCTCGATTCCTCGAATCCGTCCGCGAGGAGTATCCGGACCTCCCGTTCGTCCTCTTCACCGGGAAGGGGAGCGAGGAGGTCGCGAGCGAGGCAATCTCGGCGGGCGTCTCCGACTACCTCCAGAAGGAGACGGAAACCCGTCAGTACACGCTACTCGCGAACCGCGTCCGCAACGCGGTCGGGCAGTCTCGGAGTCGCGCGGCGCTCGAAGAGAGCGAGAAGCGGCTCTCGCTGTTCATCGAACAGTCGCCGCTGGGTGTCGTAGAGCACAACGAGGACTTCGAGATCGTTCGTCTGAATCCCGCCGGCGAGGAGATATTCGGCTACACCGAGGAGGAACTGCGCGGCGAGACGTGGGACGTGTTCGTGACGGAGCGCAGCTACGAGAACGTCGACGCGATCACCGACGCCCTCTGGAGGGGGCGGGAGGCTTCCACAGCATCGGCGAGCCGGGGATCCGGGCGTAGCTCTTCACGAGGTCGTCGAGCCCTCGGTCGGGTGGTCTCCTACTCACACTCGGCGTCACCCTCGACCGGAATCCGCGCGTCGAGATACCCATCGATCCCCTCCGCCAGCCACACTTTGTGACCATACTCGTTGCCCAGTATCGCGCTCCCGGTCGACGTGAACGCTCTCGTGCCCCCACCGAAGAGATACACGAAGCAGTCCTGGAGTTCCCAGGCGTCGTCGCCCGCGTGGCTCCGGTCGCCCTGCTTGCGCAGGTAGACGTGAGTGACGTTCGGCAGGCAGATGGTCATCGACTCCAGTTGTTCGGCGGCGGTGTCGGGCTCCCGTCCGCCGTAGAGTTCAGCCGCAGGACCGATGGAGTACGTCGCGCGATCCCCCGGTTCGAAGTCGTCGAAGTCGTCGACGGCGAGCGCGAACTCGCGACCACCGACCGTCCCCACGACCCCCAGGTAGATGTGGTCGTCCGTCCCGAACCACTGTGCACCCGTCTGTAACGAGACGAATATCCCATCGATAGCACTCATCGGCGGCTCCTCGACGAACGGTGAGTTTCGAGACCAGTCGGTGCCGTGCGTGTCGCGGAGTCGTCTCGACCGATGCGGTACGGGTCCCTCCTCGGGAACGCTGGTGTGTAGGTTGTCATCTCCCCGCTTCCTCGGACGTTCCCCCGCACGCATCGACGTGTTCCGTGATGCGGTCCGGTGAACTTCCTCACAAACGATGGACATGTAACCGCATAAATATTGCCCCGAGTCGAGGGCACTGGACGTCGACGAGCGTCCCGCGCGTCGGTTTCGCGAGCGGGACGACTCTCGGCCCCCGGAACGTCCTACGGGTGTGCGAAGTACACGACGCTCCCGTCGCCCGACACGGCCCCGTCCTCGGCGACGTCGTCGACGCGGACGAAGCCGATGCGCTCGAACTGCAGTATCTCGTCGACGTCGGCGTCGGCGAAGCCCGGCTCCGCCCGTCCCGTCACGTCGCCGTCCATCGTGCGCATCCGGACGGGCAGCGAGCCGTCGGCGGGGACCCAGTGGATCACGTCCACGTCGCCCTCGCGGACCACGTTGATGTCGTCGCCCGTGAACTCGAAGGCGTCGCGGGTGTGTCTGACGCAGCCGTAGCCTTTCAGCCACACTCGTTCGCCGTTCGCCGGCACGTCGTCGGGTTCGACGAGCACCGCGCCCGCGACGGGGATGTGTCGCCGTCCCCGTTCCTCGTGGTCGGGGTGGACCGGCGGTTCGCCCGCCTCGGGGCCGGCGACGACCGCCTTCTCGACGCCGTCGCGGACGAAGAAACACCGGTCCGCGTCGTCGTCGACGAGGTCGCGGTTCTTCGCGTAGACCGAGGACATCGAGAGGTCGACGTTCGACGTCGAGGTGCCCAGTTCGATCATCGCCTCGACGACCGCCTTGCCCCTGATTCCGCGACGTCGGAGACTCCCGAGGGTGGGCGCGCGAGGGTCGTCCCAGCCGTCGAGTTCGCCGGCCTCGATTTTCGCTTTGAGTGTCGACGTCGAGAGCTTCACGTCGTAGGCGTCGACGTTGACGTGGCCCCAGTGGACGACTTCGGGGTACTCCCAGTCGAAGTAGTCGTAGACGAACTGCTGGCGTTTCGCCGAGTCCTGCAGGTCGATACCGCGGATGATGTGCGTGATTCCGAGCAGGTGGTCGTCGACCCCCGACTGGAAGTCGAGCATCGGCCAGCATCTGTACTCGGAAGCCTCCTCCCGGGGATGAGGCGTGTCTATCATCCGGAACCCGACCCAGTCGCGGAGCGCGGGGTTCTTGTGTTCGATGTCCGTCCGAACGCGAAGCACCATCTCGCCCGACGCGTACTCGCCGTCGACCATCGCGTCGAACTCCTCGTGGGTCGTCTCCGCCGATTTGTCCCGGTGTGGACACGCCTCACCGGCGTTCTTCAGGTCGGAGAACTCCGCTTGGGGACACGAACAGGTGTACGCCCCGCCCGCGTCGATGAGGTCACGGGCGTACTCGTAGTAGGTCTCGACCCGGTCGGAGGCTTTCACGACCTCGTCGGGCTCGAACCCGAGGTAGTCGATGTCGTCGAGGATGGCGTCGTACGCGTCGAGGTCGGGCCGCTTCGTCTCCGGGTCAGTGTCGTCGAACCGGACGACGAACTCGCCGTCGTATCTTTCTTTATAAGTGCCGATGACGGCCGGCATCCGGGCGTGGCCGATGTGCCACGGACCGTTCGGGTTCGGTGCGGCGCGCATCCGAACCGTGTCGTACGCGTCGACGTTCGGTAACTCGGGCAAGGTGTGGTCGTCGCCCTCGTCATCGGCGTCGAGGTCTTCGAGTCGCTCGGGGGCGAGTTTCGCCAACCGTGCGCGCTTCTCCTCGGTGTCCATGCCGTTGACCCGCTGGACGACCGGAGCGACGACGCCGGGAATAGCGTCGCCGTGCGGTCGGAAGTCGGGGTTCTCGCCCATCATCGGTCCCATCACGGCACCGACGTCGGCGTCGCCGTCGTGTTTCAGCGCGTTGAACAGCGCCGCGACCTCGGCGGCCCGCTCGACGCGCTCGCGGAGTTCGTCTTCCATTGTCTCCCTGTCGGAAAGGGGTCGGCAAAAGAGACCCGGATTCCTGACCACGAGGCCAGCAGGGACACGGGTAGGGGTACGTCAACAAGTAACATACCAAGACGTATGAGTGTTTCGCGAGAGACGCTCCCGACACTCGAGAACTGGTCGTCACCGTCGAGAGACGGACACCCAGAACGTCCGCTCGTGCGTGCAGCGAACGGTGACGGTCGAGACGGGCGGAGTCAGTACCCGCGCGTGATGAGGTAGTCCGCGATGTCTCCCAGGAGGCTCCGCGCCTCGTTGTCGGGGAGGACCTCCAGACGGGCTTTCGACTGCTCGACGAGGTCCTCGGCCGTCGTCCGGGCGTAGTCGATGCTCCCCGCCCCCTCCAGCACGGAGACGGCCTCTTCGACCTCGGCCTCGGTGAGTTCCTCGGGGTGCTCGGCGTCGACGAGATTGTCCACGTCGACGCCCTGTTGGCGAGCGTGGAGCGTGATGAGCGTCTCCTTGTCCTCGACGAGGTCCGACCC
>JBEPYA010000227.1:0-6372 GCA_041641615.1 Salinigranum sp.
GAGCCGCCGTCGTATGAGGTTCGGGGAGAGCGTCTTGAACACATTCTCTCCCCACGCGGTCTACATCGATAGCTTCGTCAGTGGAGCGCAGTCACCCGATTCAACGTCTTAACCGAACACGGATGGAGCGGGGAGATAGTATCTGGGTGCCCGTCCGTGTCCCTGAGAAGGACACGCACCTGCTCACCGACGAGTACATCCGTGACTCGGAACTCGTCCACCGAGGCGGTGAGTGGTACGTCCATCTCGTCTGCAAGCGGTCTGTGGCCGTCGCAGACGAATACGACGACGTTCTCGCCGTCGATATGGGTGCAAAGTGGATAGCCGTCAGCACGTTCCTCTCCGACCGCGACACACAGTTTCACGGCGCAGAAGTCCGTCGTGTCCGTGAACACTACAAGCAACTCCGCAAGAACATCGGGAAGGCGAAGGTTCGCTCGGGAGCGCAAGTCATTGAGCGGATCGGTGACAAGGAGTCACGGACGGTCGAACACGAGTTGCATCAGGTGGCGAACGAACTCGTCGCTCGCGCCCGGGAGCGTAACGGTGTCATCGTGTTTGGTGATATGACCGGGTTGCGCTTTGACAACGACAAGGGTCGGTACGTGAACGACAAGACCCACAAGATGCCGTATGCGGAGATGGCGAACATCCTCACGTACAAAGCCCATCTTGACGGTCGAGAGTGCATCCCTGTGAACGAGTACGACACGTCTGTGACGTGTTGGCGGTGTGGGTCGCAGAACACATCGCGGGAAATGCAGGGGCGGTTGGAGTGTGCTGATTGTGGTTTGGAGGATAACGCTGACAAGAATGGTGCGTCGAATATTGCGAAACGAGCCGTCGGTAAGAACATTCAGAGTCCGCTATCGACGGTGGGGGCTGTTGTGGCTCAGCCCGAAACGCAGGTCATACTCCAAGGAGCCAACAGAGAGACAGAACCTGCGAACTCCCCAGACGACGTGGGCCTAACCCTCAGTGAGGGGAGCCCACGACTTTAGTCGTGAGAGAAGTCACCAGCCCGACGGCGGCTCGGTCACCTTCGACGGTACCGAGATCACGGGGTGGAAACCACACAAGATCGCTCGTCGCGGCCTCGGCCGGACCTTCCAGGTCGTCTCCCCGTTCGAGAACATGACGGTCAGACAGAACATGCTGGCGGTCCAGACGACCGACGACTTCGACAAACAGGCTCGGGCCGACGAGATTCTGGCGTTCCTCGACATCGACCACATCGCGGAGAACCAGGCGAGCGGCATGAGCGGTGGCCAGCAGAAGCTGCTCGAACTGGCGCGGGTCCTGATGTTGGACCCGAAAGTCATCATGCTGGACGAACCTGCCGCGGGTGTCAATCCGGCGCTGCAAGAGCGCATCATGGATCACATCCGCGAACTCAACGAGGAGGGGACCACGTTCGTCGTCGTCGAACACGACATGAACGTCATCCGGTCGATCGTCGACACGGTCTCCGTGTTCGACCAAGGGGCGCTCATCGCCGAAGGGACGTTCGACGAGGTCCGACAGGACCAGCGGGTCCGCGAGGCGTACCTCGGCTCCGCTGCGGACGACGAGGGGGTCCCGATATGAGCACCGAGGCCGACCCGCCGACGCTCGTCACCGAGGACGTGGTCACCGGCTACGACGACCACGAGGTGCTCCACGGCATCTCCTTCGAGAACCACGAGGGCGTCACCTCCATCTTCGGTCCGAACGGCTCCGGCAAGTCGACGTTCATGAAGGCGGTGAACGGCGTCGTCCCGGTCTGGTCGGGGTCCGTCCGGTACGGCGACGTCGACCTGACCGGCAGGCCGCCCGAGGAGACGGTCACGAACGGCATCGCGACGCTCCCGCAGGGCGGCGGCGTCTTCGACAGCCTCTCGGTCGAGGAGAACCTCCGCGTCGGCGCGTTCATCGTCGACGACAGCGAGACGGTCGAGCGTCGGATCGACGAGGTCCTCGACGCGTTCCCCGCGCTCGAAGACAAGATGGGTGACAAGGCGCGGAGCCTCTCGGGCGGCCAGCAGATGATGGTCAGTCTGGGTCGGGCGATGATGTCCGGCGCGGACACCTACCTGCTGGACGAACCGTCCGCGGGCCTCGCGCCACAGCTGGTCGACGACGCGTTCGACCTCGTCACGACGCTCGTCGACAGGGGCGCCCGCGTCGTCCTCATCGAGCAGAACGTCTCCGCGGCGCTCCGCATCACCGACTACGTCTACATCTTCGCGGAGGGTGAGGTGCAGTTCCACGGCGAACCGACCGATCTCGCCGACGAGGACGAACTGATGGACCTCTACCTCGGCCTCTAGGCCCGACGGACTCCCCGCCGCGCCTTCCGCTTCTGTTCCCGCCTGGTCGACCGCCAAACGTGCTAGTCGACGGTATCGAAACGCGCCGACCGACGGTCCGCTCCGACCGCCGAGTCAGTGGCAACTCGACAGAGCGTGACTCCGTACGCGCGTGTCGCGCCTCCGCCGCCGCCCCGAGACGACTCCTCCCGGTCTCTCGGGTTGCGGCCGCGACGACGGCGGAAGACGACCGACCGGTCCCGGACCACTCGCCTCTCGACCCTCCGGGACCCGGAGCGGGGCAGCTGCCAGCACTCGGCGTCGCGCGTCAGAACGAGTAGTCGTCGCCCGTGTCGCTGCGCGCGGCGGGGTCCTGCTGGTCCTCGACGGCCTGCGAGAAGAGGTTCTCCTCGGGGCCTTGGCTCTCGTCGGTCGACGTGGTGTTGTACGCGGACATCCCCATCGAGAGCAGCTCCTCGACGGCCTGGTCGCGGTTGACGAACTCGCCCTGTTCGACGAGTCGGCGGATGTCGTTGTCTATTCGGTCGGGCAGTGAGAGTTCGACCTTCGACATGGTCAATACTCAGAGATGCACGGGTGATAAATGTGCGCTCTGGCTGGACCGTCCTACGCGGCTGATGGGTGGACCCCGAACGCTCCTGACACCCACTCCCTCCCCGTGAGCGCCCCGTGTGACCCCGAAGGAAACCGTTGAGTTGGTTCGGCCCTGAACGCCGACGTGTCCGAGACGTACCTCTGTTCGGTCTGTCGCGAGCCCACGGAGCGCTCGTACGGGGTCAGATACATCGTCCTGACCTGCCCCGCCTGCGGGCGACACGGGCGGCACGTCCACGCGTCGCTGGTGCCCCTGCTCGACCGCGTCCCCGAGTCCGAGCGGTCCGACGACTGGGAGGACCGACCGCTGGACGAGCGCCTGCTGGAGGCGCTCGAGCGAGGGGACATCTCGCTCGGCGACACGGCGGTCTGACTCTCGGGTCGGTCCTCAGCCCTGGTCGTCGCGCCCGGCGAGGTATGCGTTCGTCGCCTCGGCGGCGGCCGACCGGAACGCGCGGACGTCGATCCCTCCCGCGAAGAGCTGCCGGTGGTGTGCGCGGGCGACGCGGTCGACGACCCGCTCGTACAGCGCGTCGAACGTCACCGGTCGCCCCTCGTCCCGAAGCTGCCGCGCCGCGCCGTCGAGGCGCTCGGTCGTCACGTGGCGCCGGGCGAACGTCTCCGCGTCGTCGACAGCCGGCTTCGCGTCGGCGTCTACGCTCGCGGCCGCCCCGGTGTCGCCGTCGGTGCTTCCTCCGGAGTCGCCGACGGCCGGGTTCGAGAGCGCACAGCGGAGTCCGGTCTTGTTCCGGAGCAGGACGCCGGCGGCCGGGCCGTCGTACCACGCCGACTCGGGAAAGTCGTACGAATCGGGGTCGAAGTCGACCGCACGCACCTCCGCGCGGACCGTGTTGAGCGGTTCGAGCCCGAGTCGCGCGTAGATCTTCTCGACGCGGTCCGGCTGGCGGTACTGCCCCTCGGACCAGATGTCGACACCGAGGAAGCTGGGGGTCCCGTCCCAGTCGTAGTCGACTCCCCGGCGGTGCATCGCGCGGCCGAAGAAGACGACCGACTCGACGTCCTCGACCGCCGCTCTGAGCGCGCCGCGGTCGAACGACTCGCGGACGTGCCGCACGGCGTGGCCGTACGCCGGGGGCGCGTCGTCGCCGAACACGCGGACGTCGTCGCCGAACCGGAGCCGCCCGTCCTCCCGCGCCTGAAACCGAAGCGGTGCGCCGTCGACCAGTTCGTGCAACCAGAAGTGGCCGCGCTCGAACAGTGCCGGTGATGCCTCGGCGGGGGGTGGGTACGAGGGGAACGCCTGCATGTCGTGCGTTCTCTCGGTCGGCCACCGGGAAGTCGTTTCGCTCCCCGCGGGGTCGTGAGGGAATCGGCCGCGGCGAGCAGTCGCGGGAATCGAGACGTGAACACGGAATCAAAAAACCGAAACAGAACGAAGCGCGTCGGCGGAAACCGAGTGGAAAAGAGTGTGGGCGTGAGCGGGTGTGTCGGCCGGGTTACCGACGACGGCGGGCCGCGAACCCGGCGACGAGCGTCAGCGCGAGCGCGGTCAGCACGATGCCGCCGGCGGGGAAGGCGAACTCGGTCGACGTGGTCTCGGTCGCGGCGTCCGCGGCGCTTTCGGCGTCCGACGGTGCGGCCGAGGCGTCTCCCGTCTCGGCGTCAGAGTCGGAGTCGGCGTCGCCCGCGTCGGCCGCGGTCGCCGCGGTGTCCTCGCCGGCGGTGACGGTCACGGTCCCCGCCTCGCTCGCCGGCTCTACCGATGCCCCGCCGTCGGCGTCGAACTGGAGCGGCTCGGCGGTGAGGGTGATGTCACCGGCCATCCCGCTGGACACCTCGACGGTCGCGAGCACGACGTCGCTCGCTCCGGGCTGGACCTCTTGGTTCAGGTCCGCGGCTTCGAGCGTGATGGTCGACCCGTCCTCGGAGACCGCGGGCTCGGAGGTCAGCCCGAACGTGTCCGGGTAGCTCCCACCTTGGATGAGGGCGTTGCTGTTTCCGACCGAGAGGTCGATGGCGAACCCGGCGAGGCCTTCGGGGGCCGACGTCAGGACGACGTCGACGGTCGCGGTCTCGCCCGGCTGGACGGTCGCGCTCTCGACGCGGATGGTCGGGCTGTCTGTCTGGGCGGCCGCCGCCCCGGTCAGCGCCGAGGCGCCGAGTGTGAGGACGACGACGCCGACGATAGCGATTCGGAACCGGTCTGTCTCTCGTGACATGGTATGGAGTGTGTGGTGGATGCCGAACGAGCGGGGACGCGGCGTGGCGGCGTGCCGCCCGTGTCCGTCCGCTCAGTTCAGTTGTCGCTGTCGTCGCTGTCGTCGCCGTTATTGCCGTTGCCGTTGTTACCGTTGCCGTTGTTACCGTTGCCGTTGTTACCGTTACCGTTGTTACCGTCGCTGTCGTCGTCGCTCCCGCCGTTGCCGCCGACGCCGGCCTCCTCGTACAGCGTGACGAGGTCGGCGTAGTCTAGCTGTTCGTTGCCGTTGAAGTCGAACGCCCGTGCGTTGGACTTCACGTTGCTGTTCTCGAGGTTGTTGAACAGGGTGACGACGTCGTCGTAGTCGACGCGACCGTTGCCGTTGACGTCCTCGTAGAGGCCGTCACCATCGGGGTCCTGCGGCGCGGAGCCGCTGGAACCGATGCTGGCGGGGCCGGTCATCGCGACCCCCGAGCGGGGTTCGACGTCGATAGCGTTCCCGTTGTCGTCGTCGAGCGACGCGCTGGTGTTGATGTCCGTCGAGCCCGCGCCCATGCCGCTGAGCGTGATGGTCGCCAGCTTGAACTCGGTACCCTCCGGCTGCATCACCATGTTCGTGTCGGCGAACTTGAACGTCGCTTTCGCGCCCTCCTCGATGGTCGCCGAGGCCGAGAGGCCGACGGCGTCGGGGTAGGAGGCGCTCGTGATTTCGACGACGCTGGGGTCGGCGACTTCGACCGTGAACTCGCCGCCGGCGATGCCGTCGGGGACGTGCTTGGCCATGACGTCCGCCTGGACGGACTCGCCCTGGCCGACCGCGACGGAGCTGACGTAGACCTGGGTGTTCGGCTGGTAGACGTACAGGCAGTCGTTGGGGTACGACCGCCGGGACTCGTTGAAGCCGTCCTCACAGCAGAGGACGCGGCCGTCTTCCATCACGTAGACGTTGTCGATGTTGCGGACTGCGTCGTTCGCGACTTCCGGTGCGTCGGTGAAGTCCGGACCGACGATGGCCGCCTCGAGCGTCGAGACGTTGTAATTCGCGTCGAGCTCGCCACGATAGATCACGCCGCCGTCGACGCGGTCCATCCGGATGTCGCCCTCCTTGTCGGAGAGCGCGTCGTTGAACTCGGAGATGCCGAAGTAGACGTAGTCGCCGGGACCGGAACCGGGCCGGCTGTCGACGCCCTCGGCTTTGTTGAACTCGATGGACGCACCGATCTCCTTCGCGGCCGCACGGGTCTCGAGGAAGGGAACCTTGCGGAGCTCTTCGTCGACACCCTCGTAACCGTTCTCCTCGTACTGTTC
>JBEPYA010000228.1:0-6341 GCA_041641615.1 Salinigranum sp.
CACGGATCGGCTTGTTGAGACGTTCCGGAACGATCTCGACGATTTCCTCGTCGACGTGCCGCTCCATCGTTTCGACGACCGGCTGTTCGTCACCGTTCTCGTCGACGACGACCTCCCCCTCGCGGAGCGTCTCGATCCGTCGCTGGCCCCCGGGGGTCAGTACCTTCGTCCCCGGTGGGAAGCACATCTGGTCGTACGTCCGCATGAACGTGATGGGGCCGGAGGCGATGCCGCCTGTCGAGCCGACGGCGTCGCCGTACGGACGTAATCGCCAGAAGGCGTAGCCCATGCCGCCGCCGCTGTTGTGCGAAACGACGGAGTTTACGACGTATTCGTGATTGTCTGCGACGGTGACGTCGTAGACCGTCTCCGGGTCGCACTGCTCGACCACCTCTATCTGCTGTTCCCAGACCGAGTCTCCACTCACCGTCCCACATTGCGTTGGACCGGGTGGGGATTCGGCGATCGACGCGGACATCTCCTCCGCACGCGTGTCGACGTAGCCGATGTCGTCGGCGAATCGCTCCAGACCGATCGCGTCGGTCGGAGCGACAGTGAAGTAGTCACGGTCCTCGTTCTCCCACTCCCACTTCGTCGCCGGAACCCCGACGCCGAGCATGAGCTGGAGCGTCTCGTCGATGAGGCGCTCGGACGAACTGTAGAGTCGCGGATATCGCCCCTTCGTCAGCGTTCCGTCTGTCGAGAAGAGACCGCGAAGGAACGCGTGAATCTGGTCGTGACCAGCACGCCAGACCGGGTCCGGAACACGCGCCTCGGATGACGAGGCCTTCGCGTCCCCGAAGTTCGCAAGCCACCAGCGTTTGATCTCGTGGCTGTGAATAACCGCTTCGTAACACCCCTCGGACCAGGTGTAATCGATTCCCGTATCGAAGAGGTCACGAGAGAGCGTATCGACGTGGTTGAGGACGTCTTCTCGGTTGATGTGGAATCGAACACCGTTCTGATGGACGGATCCATCGCCGATCCAGATGCCGACGAGTTCGGCGAGGTCCGCTGTGAGCGTCGACGGTTGTGTGACCGTCTTCACTGGATCGCCGTTCGATTCCAGCCCCTGCGCGGCGCGATACTGCTGAATCGTCGCGGTGTGGACGCCGACCGCCGAGGCGATTTCCGAATCCGTGTGTCCATCCTCGTGTAGGCTCGTGAACGTGTCCTCGTCGAATTCGACGCCGGGTTTCCGGCCCCCCGTTCCGTTCGGTTGGAGGTCGAGTTCGTTAGCCCGTCGTCGCTGGACTGTCGACGCCGAGCAGTCGAGCAGTTCTGCAATCTCGTAGTCCGAACGACCCTCTGCGTGAAGTTCGGCGATCGCCTCGTTCGACACGACACGATTTCGGTCCCACTGGCCGCCACGTACAGTCGAGGTGAGCTCGACGGCCTGCTCGTTTTCGGGAAGCCAGCCGAGCCTGATCGAAAGGGAGTCACCCGGTTCGATGTCGTCGATCTCGGTCCACTCTCCCTTCACCAGCAGACGGTGGTTCGGCGTCCCTCGAACGGAGACCCCTCCCTCGGTGACGACCCGCTTTGTGGGAGCATCGTCGTACGCGTGAACCTCGTCGACGTTCTTCGTTCGATACCCGTCCCCGGCACGCTGGACGATCGTATCGCCGGGCTCGACCTCGGAGATCGAGACGACACCCTTTCCTTCGACAGCGACGCGCGAATCCTCGGTGAGACACTGGAAGACCTCCGCTGCCTCCTTGGCGGTCTGGTGGATGTCGGTGATGTCGTCGTCGGGCGAGTCGACGAAACACGCGCTCAACTGCTGCAGTTCGTCGCCGGCGTTCATCAGCGTCGGCGAGTTCGGCATGAACGACAGCGACTCCATCAGCTCCTGGAACTCCTCGCGGTAGTTCACGACCGTCTCTCCGATCTCGTCGGGGAGTTCGGGGACGATGGTGTCGTACGCGAACTTGTTGACGTTGTGCACCGAGAGCGTCGTGGTGACGTCGTCCTCGGCGGTGACGCCCTTGCCGAACACCTCCGCGGCCAGTTCGTCCCGACGGGGGTGACCGGGCTTCAGCTGGGCGGGGGTGACTTCGATGGTCTCGCCGCGCTCTTCGGCCTCGTAGACGGCCTCCGCGAGCGCGATGTTCTTCGCGACGCGCGCGAACAGTTCCTCCTGCGTCTCGATGACGTTCCCGTCGGCGTCCTTGCGGAGATAGCGCGCGGGGAGGATGTTGTTGTACGCGTTCGCCGTCAGGCGCTCTTCGAGCGTGTCACCGTCGGTCCGCTTGATGGGTCGGACGAGGTCGTCCGCCGCGATGTCTGCGTCGTTCATCTCACTGTGCCTCCTGCCCGAGTACCCCACTTCGGGCCGTCTTTGGTAGCTCTGATCCGCTCATTCGTGACGATGTTCTTCTGGGTGACTGCGTATGTTAACTCTTGGGACTCCGGCTTGAGAGACCCAATCTATCGGTTCGATTATGGTTCGGCCGCGGGCGAATCGCGCACGGCCCGTCGCAACCACTTGTAAGGAGGGAACGCGAATGTCTTAACGGATGCTAATCCGGAGTGAAAGTGAAAATTCCAAGGAGAAAACCGACCGACAGAACGCCGATATCCAGTAGAACGAAAGGGGGGTTCAGTCGACGCATTCGCGGGCGGTTTTGGGGTCCGGTCGTGGTCGATTTTCGGCCCACGCGCGCGGTCGGTCGCTTCGTTCGAACGGAAACGCTCCGAACTCAAACATGTATCCCAAAACGACCTGTCGGCGGGCCGCCACGCGGCACTGGTCTCGACCGTGAGCGGCCATCCGTCGGGCCACAACGGTCATTCGTCCCTGGGCCGAACCCCCAGTCGATGCAAGCACTCGGCGGCGAGACCGGCCCCGACCCACCGACGGTCGACGACGGGGCGGTCGTCTGGCACCGTCGCGGACTCCGACTCGCCGACCACCCGTCCGTCGCGCGGGCGACCCGCGAGCACGACGTCGTCTGCCCCGTGTTCGTCTTCGATCCGCACTTTTACGCCGGAGGCCTCGCCTGCGACGACCGACTCCGGTTCCTCCACGAGTGCCTCTCGGACCTGAGCCGAGCCTACGAGCGACGGGGGACGTCGCTGGTGTTCACCCACGGCGACCCCGAGGCGGTGCTGGGACGGTTCGTCGACGCCGGCTGGGGCGTCGTCGCCACCACCGACCCCACCGGGAGGTACGGACTTGCCCGCGACGAGCGCCTCGCGGACCTCGGCGTCGAGTTCGTCACCGAGGACGGCATCAAGCGCGAGGGCGAGTCCCGCGAGGGCTGGAGCGACCACGCCGAGGCCTACCTGACCGGCCCGACGCACGCTCCGGACCCGAGCGGGTTCGACGACCACGGCGTCGACAGCGACGTCACCGTCGAGCGGGTCGAGTCGGCGTACGGCGTCTCCCCGGAGAAGTCGCGCGTCCCGACGGGTGGGAGAGAGGCCGCGCTCGACCGGCTGGAGGCGTTCGCCACCGACATCGGGGCGTATCTGGGCTCGATTTCCTCGCCGTCGAGAGCCGAGTCGGGGACGAGCAGGCTCTCGCCGTACCTCCGGTTCGGCTGTCTCTCCGTCCGCGAAGTCTTCCAGCACGTTCGGGACCACGCCGACGACGGCCGCGCCCGCGAACTGTTCACCTCGCGGCTATACTGGAACCGCCACTACACCCAGAAGCTCGAAGACTGGCCCGGGTGGATGGACCACGCCGTGAACCCGGTGTTCCGGGGGTTCAACCGCTCTCGGTACGACCCGGACCTGGTCGAGGCGTGGAAGCGCGGGCGAACGGGCTTTCCGATGGTCGACGCGTCGATGCGCTGTCTGGTCGGAACGGGCTGGCTCAACTTCCGGATGCGTGCGATGTGCGCCTCGTTCTTCAGCTACATCCTCCACCAGCCGTGGAAGCTCGGCGCGGACTTCTTCTACTACCACCTCGTCGACGCCGACCCCGCGATCAACTACACCCAGTGGCAGCAGCAGGCGGGCGTCACGGGTGTGAACACGATGCGAATCTACAACCCGCGCAAGCAGGTCCGAGACAACGACCCCGACGGCGAGTTCGTCCACGAATGGGTGCCCGAACTCCGTTCCGTTCCCCCCGACTATCTCGACCGCCCCGAGCGGATTCCGCTCCACCTCCAGGAGGAGTTCGGTGTCGACATCGGGAGCGACTACCCCTACCCGGTCGTCGACTACGAGGCTCGGCGCGAGGCGGCCGCAGCGCGGTTCAGCGCCCTCTCCGACCGGGCGCACGAGGCGCTCGAGGACCCCGAGATCCGCCGGCGCGCCTCGCTCTCACAGCGCCGGCGGCAGGAGTCCGACGACGGGGACGAGGCCGCGGCCGACCAGCGGAGCCTCTCGGACTTCTCGTGACTCGGCCCCCTCCCCCGAACCGTCACCCACATATTCGGTCGGCCCAAGGCGGCGTATGAACCTCGCTCCGCTCGTGACGGCGCTGTCGGTGCCGCTGCAGTTCGTCGTCGGCGTCGTCGCCGCCGTCGTGGCGACGCGCGTCATGGACGTCGTGATGGCTCGGCTCCCCGAAGGGGAGACGTCACCGTTCGTCGCCGCGGGCGTCCTCACCGAGAACCGCCCGAACGTCGCCCCCGCGCGACTCGCGAGCGTCGTCCACTACGTCGCCGGCTTGCTCACGGGGCCGCTGTTCGTCTGGCTCCTCCTCGCGAGTCAGGGCTTCCTTGGAGGGCCATCGCTCGGCACGACGCTTCTCTCCGCGGCCGTGCTGTACGTTCTGATGGTCGGCTTCTTCGTCGCCGTGGTCCTCCCCCGGTCGCGCATCGCGGACGGGCGGCGCTCTCTCGTTCGCCGCGACTGGGCGCTCTCGGCGGCGGCGTATCTGCTCGTTCTCGTCCCCCTCGTCGCCGTCGGCGTGGCGCTCGTCTGAGTCCAGTTGAGCGTAACGTCGATTCGGTTCTCGACGAGCGGGCCGCTGGGCTACGGACGCGGTGAACCACAGCCTCGCCGCGCCCGGACGCCGCGGGGGTCGCCCACTCTCCGCACCGCCACTCGACCCCGGAATCTCCCTTAAGCTTATGCCGTCGATGGGTGAGAACCCTGTATGGACCTCGCCTCGTCCGTACTCCAGTTCGGCCTCGCGTCCGGCAACCCGCTCGTCCAGCTCCTGGTGCTGGTCGTCGTCATCGGTCTCGTCGTCCTCGTCGGCCGCATCGTGCTCAAGGTCGCGTGGCGGCTGGTCACCATCGCCGCCGTCATCATCGGTCTCGTCCTCCTGGTGTCGATGTTCCTCCCCGGCCTGCTCTGAGAGCGGCGGTTTCGCTCGACGTCCGGTGTCGTCGAGACGCGCGTGGTCGGGTCGTGAGTTCTCCGTGGCGCTCCCTTCCGCTCAGCGGTCGCATCCGAGCCCGTCGGGACGGTTACTCCTCGGCGGCGACGCCGACGCCAGAGAGGAAGTTCCGGACGACGTCGTGTCCCACTGCCGTCAGCACCGATTCGGGGTGGAACTGGACGCACTCGATGGGGTACTCGCGGTGTCGGATGCCCATGACGAGTTCCTCCCCCTCGTGGTCGGTCGTCGCCGACACGACGAAGCAGTCCGGGACCTCGCTCGCGACGAGCGAGTGGTAGCGCCCGGCGCGGAAGCCCTGCTCCAGCCCGGTGAACACCCCCTCGCCGTCGTGGTCGACGGGGAACGCCTTGCCGTGGATGGGTTCGGGCGCGTGGCCGACGGTCCCCCCGTAGGCGTGGACGGCGGCTTCGAGTCCGAGACAGACGCCCAGGGTCGGCACCGTCGGCGAGAGCTCGCGGAGGACGTCGTTCGTCACGCCGACGTCGCGGTCGTTCTTCGGGTGGCCCGGTCCGGGGCTGATGACGAGCGCGTCGGGGTCGGCCAGTTCGATGTCGGAGAGCGACGCGGTGTTCTTGAACACGACGAGTTCGGGCCGCGGCTCCTGCTCGGAGAAGTACTCCACGAGGTTGTACGTGAACGAGTCGAAGTTGTCGACGACGACGAGCGTCTTCCCCCCGGCGCCGGGTTCGACGTGTGCGCCCGCCTCGCGCAGGCGGTCGAGGCGAGCGTCCGCCTGCTCGGGGGCGCTCATCGCGGCGCCTCCTGTTCCGCGCGCGATTCGTCGGCGTCAGCCTCGGACTCGATGGCCTCGAGCGCCGAGAGCACGCCGCTCATCTTCTGTTCGGTCTCCTCGTACTCGCTCTCGGGGACCGAATCGGCGACGATGCCGGCGCCCGCCTGCACGGTGACGACGTCTTCGGTCCCCCCGTCGCCGTCGCTGTCGCCGTCGACGGGGACCCCGTGTTCGATGGTCGCCGTCCGGATGACGATGGCGAAGTCGGCGTCGCCGGTCCACGAGTAGTAGCCGACGCCGCCG
>JBEPYA010000229.1:0-6338 GCA_041641615.1 Salinigranum sp.
GTCGACGAGTTGGCCAGGCTGGCCGATCGGGTCGTGTGGCTCGACAACGGCCGGGTAAAGAACATCGGTGCGCCGGCGAGCGTATTGGGTGAGCTGGAGCTGGGCCAATCCCTGGGTGAAGAGGCGGGGGGGCTCGTGGATGCGGTCGTGGCGCTCTGCGGGCGGGAGGTCGCGCACGTCGAGCCGAGTCGTGGATTCGCTCATACGCGTGGAGGTCGACGCCCGACGCGGGTCCCAGTTCCCCCGAACCTGTTCGGGGTGGAACTCACCCCCGGGCGGGCCGAACGGGGAGGTATGAGCCACTCGACGACGGCCGGCAGCGACGGAGCATCGGACAGCCACGAGGGCTCGTGGTCCGCGAACCTCGAGGAAGAACGACACGCCGAGAGCGCCGAGCGGGTGATCGAGGAGGCCCGCGAGGCGGTCGCGGCGACGCGGGCCGGCTCCCACGTGAACCTCGTGACGCACGGGGCGCACGGTCACCCCCGCGAGTATCTCTGGGACGCGCTGTCGTCGATGGCGCGTGACCTCCGCTTGGAGTACGTCGATCGGTGTGGCTGTGGCGGACACGTCACTCGCGTCCACGTCGAAGACGAGTGACGGACGCTGTCGCGCGAGGACCCTACTCTCGCGCGCTCGCGTTCGACCGGTAGCCCGTCGGCGGCCAGCCACCGGGGGCGTACCGCCACACGACGCCGGCGAGATTCAGTGCCGCGAGCGCGAGCGCCGCACAGACGACGAGCGCGCCCGCGACGACGACGTCGTGACGGCCGACGCCGGCACCCGAGACGAGCGCCACCCCGCCGAGGACCAGTCCGAGGAAGTCGGTGCGGGCGACCCCGGCGTCGTAGAGGTCGTCGACGGTCGGCACCGGTTCGTAGCCGATGCGCTCGGCGTACCGCGCGTCCCAGACGAGGAACGGGACGACGTGATAGAGGGTCCCGACGAGGACGGCCGCGAGCGCCAGTCCGAACGTCCACGCCGCCGGCGATGGACCGACGAACCCCGTCCGGAGCGGGGTCACGAGGAGTGCCGGTCCTGCGAGCACCACCCACAGCGGGAGAGCCGCAGTGACTACGGCGTAGCGCGTCGCCGTCGGCGTCGCCTCCGTCGTCCCCGACCAGAACACCCGACCGAGGACGACCGCGAGACAGCCGACGCCGATGAGGACGAACAGGGCACCGGGACGCGCGACCGAGGGATCGCCGACCGCCCGTCCGACGGCGAGGGTGACGACGCCGAGCGGGAGCGTCACCTCCTCGACGCGGACGAGGCGACGCGCAGCGGCGTCGAGGTCACCGTTTCCGACGAACATCGGGCCGAGCTGGACGAGCGCGCCGACGACGGTGAGCAGGACCCCGCCGAGGAGCGCGAGCGTCGCGTGGGCCGCGCGGACGGCGGCGTGCGAGAGACCGACTCGTGCGAGCACTGGCGTCGAGTAGTCGACGGCGAGGAGGCCGCCCAGACCCCCGGCGACGGCGAGCGCAACAAGAGCGTAGGCGAAGTGGCGCTCGGTCACGTCACCGAACGGGAGCGTGCGAAAGAGCGTGTAGACGAACAGCCAGAGGCCGGCCACGGCGAGGAGGCCGAACGCGAACAGTCGCGGTCGGCCGGAGAGTGCGGCCGAGGCGATGCCGACGACGCCGGCGGTGACGAGACAGAGCGCCAGGTCGGCGAGTCGCCGCGAGTGGAGAGCGACCCCGGACCAGACGGGGACGAACTGCTCCATCGCGCCCATGATCGTGACGCAGACCCACCCTAGGAGGAGGAGGTGTAGCGGGGCGAGTCGCGCGATGCCGTCGAGTCGACCGGTCACCACCAGGAGGCCGAGCGCGATCCCGGCGAGCAGGAAACAGAGACCGATCACGACGTGTGCGAGCGGGAGGCGGAGGGGCGGTCCGCCGGTGGTGTCGACGTCGGGTACGTGCATGTGCCGCAGTACGGTCGTCGGCCGCCTGCACGCTTTCCCGAACGTATTCGGGTCCGAGACCGTCTCAGTCTTTGCCGACCGCCCGACCGGTGACGGCTTCGAGGGGGTCGAGGAGCGCCGCCCGACTTCTGACCGTCGTGACGACGACGTCCGACGTCGTGGCTATCGCCCGCGGGGAGTCGTCGGTGACGACGCCGCCGTCGGCGACCGATTCCGTCTTCGTGGCCGTGCGGTCGTGGACACCCAACGCGTAGCCCGCATCGCCAACGTTCCACGCCATCGGCGTGCCCGTTGCACCGGGCCCGATGAAGCCCCCCTGCACCACGCGTCTCCGTTTGGATCGACCACGTCGTCGATCATGCACCGAAACATCCAGCCGACTCGACGAAAGACAGTTCATTGCGGAGCGGAACACAGTCAAACTGTCAGCGGAAATCTTTATCATTCGATAGTGTAACATTCGTGTGGGATGTTATCTAATCTCACTGTGGTGGTCGGAGGGAACGGATGTCGGGGCTGAGCAGACGGGGGTTCCTGCAAGCCACCGGAACCGTCGGCGGCGCCGCACTCGCCGGAGGAACGGTCGGCGAACTGCTCCGAGGAGGACAGAACAGACAGACGGTGCCGCCAGGCCAGCAGTCGAAGTTCCGCGGCACGTGGACGGCGAGTCCGCAGGCGCCGTACGGCGAGGGAATCTCACAGCAGGGGTTCGAAGACCAGACGCTGCGTCTGATGACACGCACGAGCGTCGGTGGACGGGGCGTCCGTCTCCGTTTCGCCAACACGTTCGGTCAGGAGCCGCTCACGCTCGACGAGGTGTCGGTCGGCGTGCGGGACAGCGGAGCCGCGGTCGACGGGGGGACGCTCCGGCCGGTCACGTTCGGCGGCGACACGGGGATCACGGTCCCTCCCGGCGGCCGGGTACTCAGCGACCCGGTCGGGTTGTCGGTCGATCCCGAACAGGACCTCGCGACCAGCGTCTACGTCGCCGACTCGACGGGGCCGACGACGTGGCACGCGCTCCCGACGAAGACGTCGTACTACTCCGAGTTGGGGAACCAGACGGCCGACCCGGGCGGCGGGGCGTTCACCCGAGAGACGACCCACTGGTTCTTCCTCGAGGGGGTGGAGGTCGTCGATCCGGACGGGGTCGGCTCCGTCGTGTGTCTCGGTAACTCTATCACCGACGGGTTCAACTCCACCATCGACGCGAACGCCGCGTATCCGGACTTCCTCGCGGAACGAGTGAACGACCGGCGGAGCCTCCGCAAGTCGGTCCTCAACGCCGGCATCTCGGGGAACCGTGTCCTCAACGACTCCGCGTGCTGTGGCGTGAACGCCCTGGCCCGGTTCGACCGGGACGTCCTCACGCAACCCGACGTGACAGACGTCATCCTACTCGAAGGCATCAACGACATCGGCTTCGAGAAGCTCTCCGGTCCCGCCACCGCACCGCACACGAGCGTCACCGCCGAGGAGATCATCGACGGATACCAACAGCTCGTCAGGCGTGCGCACAGCCACGACGTCAGAATATTCGGTGGGACGCTCACCCCGTTCAAGGGTGCCGGGTACTACTACCCGGAAGGCGAGGAGAAACGACAGACAGTCAATGAGTTCGTCCGAACGAGCGGTGTGTTCGACGGCGTCGTCGACTTCGACCGAGCTATCCGTGACCCGGACGACCCGCTCCGCATCCTCCCGAGGTACGACAGCGGCGACCACCTCCACCCGAACGACGCCGGATACGAGGCGATGGCGAACGCGGTGGACCTGAGCCTCTTCCAGGGGCGCGGACGGAGTCAGGCCCGGGCGAAGAACGAAGCCAGTGGTGATCCGCTCGCCGCAGGGGCCGACTGACGGGCCACGGACTGTCGGCTACCTCCGTCGACAGCGAGAGCCGTGAGCGAGAGGCGGCTCGAACCGAGACGGAGCGAGGACCGCCGCCGGGCGAGTGCTCACCCTTGCGACTCGCTGGACGCGCCGGGGTCGGGGTCGAAGACTTCGGGGTTCTTCTCGCCCTCGGCGGTCACGATGGCCATACAGCCCTTGCGGGCGACCCGCGAGAGGGCGTGGTCGACGAGCTTGAAGTTCCCCGGGACGGGGAAGTCCATGGTCGCCACGGTGGTCGACCCGGGCACGACCGGCTTGGTCTGGATGTGCGTCTGCGGGTCGGCCGACAGCGACCCCTCGGGGTAGAGTTCCTCCCAGACGTTGCCGATGGGGTGGAAGCTCGAGGTGAGGTTCGGCCCGCCGGTGACGAAGTACACCCGGACGGTGTCGCCGGTCGAGACCGTCGCCGCGGGGCCGTGGACGTCGGGCGTCAGGGCGTACTGCTCGCCGTTCATCACGACGTACGTCGGCTCCTCCCGTTTCATCGACGCCATGTCGAACCGGTGTTTCCCTTCCTCGCCCGCCGGCTTGTCGGTGTAGATCTCGTGTTGACCGAGGTAGAGTTCGTGGTCGACTTCCGGCATCCCCTCCTCGGGCTCGACGAGGATGATGCCGAACATCCCCGCCGAGATGTGCATATCGAGGTTCGGGACGGCACAGTGGTAGATGTACGCGCCGGGGTAGGTCGCCTTGAACCGCAGACGCGCGGTTTCGCCCGGACCGGTCATCGTCGCCTCCGCGCCACCGCCGGGACCAGCGACGGCGTGGAAGTCGACGTTGTGCGGCAGGGCGTTCTCGGCGGGGTTCTCGAACGTCAGGTCGACCGTGTCACCCTGCCGCACCCGGATGAACGGTCCGGGTACCTGCCCGTTGTACGTCATGTAGTCGAACGTGACGCCGGGTTCGATCTCCGCCGTCACCTCCTCGGGGCGAAGCGTCACCTCGACCGTCTTCGGCGAGCTCCGCTGGATGGGGCTGGGGATGTCGGTCGGGTCCGCGGCGACCCGGTCGACTGTTGGCTTCGACTGCTGCTCCATCGTCCGGCGCTGTCTCTCCGTCTCGGCCGCGGTCGGTGCGTTGGCGGTACAGCCGGCGACGGCGGCCGCGCCACCGACGCCGAGGGCTTCGAGCACGGAACGGCGAGTGGTTCGGGGCATCGGTCGTCACCTCACACTCGTGAGAAGGGGAGAGAAGCACTAAAGCCGGGGCTCAGGCTGTAACGCTTTGAGAACGTGCTGTAGATGTTCGGAGCGAGTAGTTAAACGAGGGTGCGAAACGCGTCGCCCCGTGCCGTCCTGTCGGCCTCGGAGTCTGTGAGACTCCGCCATATTTTTAATGAATTGACACGACCTTATGAAGTGGGGTGTGCTACCACATGACGAGCGACGGGGAGAAACACGATAGCGCACTGTCGATAGACGACCTCACGAGACGACGGGTGCTCAGAGCGACCGGCGGCGGGATGGCGCTATCGCTCGGGGCCGGAACGGTCGCCGGCAGGACCGACGACGCGACGGCAGAACAGGTCGGCGTCCCCGGCGTCAAGAACTTCGTTGACCCCGTGTTCGGCTTCGCCGCGATGGGGCCGAACCCGTGTGCCAGTGACGACGACGGCTGTTTGGAACGGTTTCCCGAACAGATTCGGCCGTCGGCACTGGTCGGAATGCGCATCGACATTCCCGGGCTCCTGTTCGGCGTCGCCGAGTCGGGGATTCTGTCGGACCAGACGACGGCGACGATTAACCAGGCCGTCGCCGACGGGTCGCTGTCCGGCGATCGACTGCCCGGGGGGACGGTGACCGTCGGCGGCGACCAGGTACCGATCCGAGCGATCGCCGGGGCGCTGGTCGATACGGTCGGGTTCCACTTCGACCCGGCCGGCCTGCTGGTGTCACCGGGCGACCTCGTGCTGTTCAACGCCGAGTCGCCGGACCACGGGGTGGCGGCCTTCCACGAGAAGCACGGCCGGCAGAACCGGGTGCCCGACGGCGTCGGCCCGATCTCGTCGCCGCTGATCCCCGTGGGTGGTTTCTGGATCGCCCGCTTCGAGACCGAGGGCGTCTACGACCTCTACTGCCCCCCACATGGCGTGTTCGGGATGGTCGTGCGGATCGTCGTCTGGGACGGCGACGGGGAGGTCCCCGACCTCAGCGTGGAGAATACGGGCCGGCCACCGGAGGAGGAGAACCTCCTGTCCGTGATCCTCGCCGGTCTCGACCCGAACGTACCGAGTTCGTCCGAGGCACTGGAGAGCGAGGCACTCAGCCCGAAGCACATCGCCAGCCAGGGTGAGGTCAGTTGGCACGAGGTCGTCGAGGAACACCGCACCGGCTGAGAGGAGTGCTGGTCTCAGTCGTCGCTCTGTAACGACCGGGCCGGCCCGGGGAGACGCACGTCCTCGGGCGCGGTCACCTCGCGCCGCGAGCGAAGTTTGTCGAGGACGTCGTACGCGAAGAGGAACGTCCCGGCGATGAGCATGGTGTCACCCGGCATGCGCGCCCAGAACAGCAGCTGC
>JBEPYA010000230.1:0-6309 GCA_041641615.1 Salinigranum sp.
CCCCGTCCAGGTCACCTTCGACGGGAGTGCCGAGCCTCACCCCGACGCCGCGGCGACGGTCGACCGCGACGCGCTCGCGACCGCCCTCCCGGACCTCCTGCGTCGGCTCTGATCCCCCGGCTATCGCTCGTCCTCTCACTCGTCGCCCAGTTCCTCCACCACCGCCTCGAAGACGGCGACGGCTCGCTTGACCTCTGCGCCGTCCTCGACGAACACCAGCGTTCGCGGCGGTCGAACGGCCTTCGGGCGCGTGCGGAGGCCCTCTTCGCTGGCCCGGTCGGCGGCGACGTCCGGCGCCAGCACGAACTCGACGCGAGCGCGGTCCGGCTGAACGAAGACGACAGCCACGTCCCGGTCTTCAGCCGTCGCCGCCGTCTCTCCGTCGTCCGTCGCTCGTACCGTCACCCGATACGCGTGAGCCCCGTCGGGAGTCGGCGTCACCTCCCGGTCGGCATCGGTGACGGCGACTCCCGCCAGGGAACCGCCCAGGCCGTCGAGTTCCGAGGCGAGGAACTCGGCGATCCGTCTTCCGTCCCGGAGGCGGTCGTCGACCATCAGCCCTCCACGAGCCCGCGCCGTACCTCCGCTGCGAGCCCCCCGATGTCGATGTCGCGACGGCGGGCGTAGAGGACGGCGGCGGCCTCGATGGTGACGCCCAGGTCGCGCTGGAGGCGGTTGACGCCGGCGACGGCCTCCTGTTTCTCGACGCCGTCGGCGACGATCGCGCCCAGGAGTCGCTCGAACGTCGACTGCGACTGGAGGATGGACTCGTCGGGCGTGAACCCCTCGGGAACCTCGACCGCTCCCGGCGAGAACTGCGCGACCAGGTCGCCGCCGTCGCGTTCGATCAGGCCTCGACCGGCGGCGATGTCGATGAGGCGCTTCGCCTGGTCCGGCGAGAACCACTCGCGGTCGAGCGAGAGCGCGACGACGAACTCGCCCTCGCCGAGTCGGTCCGTCCCGTGCTGGCGGAACGGGACGGCGACGGTGACCTCCATGCTCATACGCTTCGGCGTGGGGCGAGCGGATTAACGGTTGTGTCTCCACCGAGTAGTCTCTCTACGATTCCCGCCTCGACGACGGCGAGACGTTCGATCCCGCCGTCGGCCCGTTCTGACCGTTGCCACAGGAGATAGACGATTCCGGCCGAGAGGAGCACGGAGAGGGTGACACACGGAAGACACGCTCCGTCGTTTCGACTGGGCGAGCGCTCACGCGAAGCAGTCGTCATCGGCCACCTCCGTCAGCCATCGCCACGTCATCCGCAGGTTATCGAGCGTAAACCGCGGCTCGCCCGTCAACAGCAGGTACTCGATAATCGCTCGCTCCGCGCCCCAGTCCACGTCCCTCGGCGACACCATGATGAGGTCTGGACTCTCGTGACCGCGGTGGTCCAAGCCGAGATAGTGGCCGACCTCGTGGATCGGCACGAACTGGAACGGCCACTGCGGCTGTCTATCTCTGAACGTGGCACCGCTGACCTGCTCGTACTCTCGGTCGTCGCCGGGGACCCCAGCGAACGACGGTGGCCGGAACCAGCTGGCGAACCCGAACGGCTCGCTCTCGCCGACCTCGGTGTACCTGAACACGGCCACGAGCGGGATCTCACAGAGCGGGTCGTCGCGTCCGGTCCGCCCGGAGACGTCGGCGAGCAGCTGTTCGAGCACGGGTTTCCGTCGTTCGCCACCGATCGGCGGTGTCGTATCTCCCGCGCTCGACCCCACCGACCGGAGGTCGAGCGGGACGTACTCCTCGTCGTGGACCTCGAACGCCTCGATGCGGTCCCACTGGAGGGAGACACCGAGCTGGGCGGCTTTTCGGCGGGCCGTCTCCAGTCGTCGGCGGAAGTAGTCCTCCCGAATCGCGAAGACGTGGAACTCCGGAACTGCCGCCGGTCCCTCGCTCAGGAACAGGTCGATATCCCGGGACGAGACGGTCTTGTCAGTCCCGGCGTAGACGACCTCTCCGGCAGGTCTGTCGAGGGGACCGCCGGAACAGTCGGTGAAGTAGCCCGCCATCGCGTAGATGTCGATGACACCGTCCCGATGGAGCCGCGCGAGGTCCACCTCGCTCTCGGTCGAGATGAACAGCCGGACCGGCTGGAGTTCCATCGGTAGTCCCATCGGTTGACTCCCGATTCCGACGCGGTCCCTGGCGCGTTCGAGCGCGCTCTCGTCGTCCTCGAACCGGCGCCGGAGCGCGTCGTCGACGGCCGACTCGACTTGTGAGAGGTTCACGGAGTCACGGACACTCCCGAGCGACCCGAACGGAATCCTGGTCACCCACGTGATCGCCCGCACGATCTGGAGACCGATTTCGACCCCGCCGCTGGCGATCCGGCAGCCGTCCAGCCGCAGAATACCGAACACGACGTCCTGGATCCCTTCCGTGAGGTCCCGCACGATGGCCAGCAGGTCCCGCGCGGCGTGGAGGACCCACTTGAGGATGCCCGCGACGAACGCCCCGAACACACCGAACGAAGAGGCAAGCGAATCGACGAGGGATTCCACGTCGTCGAGCATCTCGATGACGTCGTCGAGCAGCCCCTGTCCGAAGTCGACGACTTCCTCGGCCGTCTCCAGCAGGTCCAGCCAGAGGTCCCCCAGCGCGACGAGAGACTGGAGCGGGTCGGTCACCAGACAGACCAGGAACGTCGCGACGAACTTGAGCACCCGAACCACAAGCATGACGACCACGCTGACCACGAACGCGACCAGTTTGCAGACGAGAGTGAGCACCCATTTGGTGACGGTCGTGACGACCCACGTCACTACTTTCACGACGACGAGTGCAATCGTACAGAACCACCGACGAGGGTCCCACCACGGGCGTTTCTTACACTTGCGCTCTTCGCGTGACACCCAGTCCTCGACGGGTCGTCGGACCTGTGTCTCGACCGCTTTTTTTGACGCGTTCGCACTCACGCCGCCAGTCGGTGAAGAAGCGCTCGGCCGGGATCTCGACGTTCTCTACGATCCAGCGGTTCACCGTCCGACAGGGGCCCGGGTCGGGGGCGGTTCCGGACCCGATGACGAGTCCTGGGAGCGTTCGAACGACGCGAACGGTGAGCCACGGTGAGTTGCGCCACTGCTGCACACGTCCCGACGGGTCGCGACGACGGACCGGGGTCACGGCGTCGACTCCCGACCGGAGTGCACTCGTCAGGGTGGGTGCCGTGGGGATGTCGAACGGCCGATTCACCCGTTGTAGTCTCAGTCGCCGCTGTCGGCCGGCGACCCCCGACTCTCGTGAGTCGACCGGGTCGACGTCGGCGTGGCCGACGGACGACGCCTCTCCGACCGGAAGCGCTCTCATCGCCGCGCGAGCGTCGTGTCCGTACGCCCGCAGGGAGTCCCGAACCGACTGTTCGAGGTGGCGGACCGCCGAGCGTTCGGGAAGCCACTTCGGTTCGACCCCCGCGTCCACCCGCTTGCGAACCCGATCTGATACGGTCGAGATACAGTTCATGCGTCGTTCATATTTACGACATTACACGATATAAACATATCATTTTATTAATATTTTTCACAGAATCCGGAGAATCGGACGTTCGGGGTTCGCATCGAGACGAGACGGGAGGAGACGCGAGTCGTACGATTCAAGTAGTCGCTGGCTCTTCTACCGGGTATGAAGCATCAGGGACGCTCGATGACGAAGCGGACGGGCGGTCGGATCAAGCCCTCCCGGAACAAGAAGCGCTACGAGCTGGGCCGCGAACCCAGCGAGACGACGGTCGACGAGCCGCGGTTTCAGACCATCGACTCACGCGGGAACGCGACGAAGACGCGCGCGCTCTCGACGAACGTCGCGCAGGTCTCCGACGGCCCCGAGACGGTCCACGCGACGATCGTCGGCGTCGAGGAGAACCCCGCGAACGTCAACTACAAGCGACGGAACATCATCACGAAGGGCGCGGTCATCACCGTCGACGTCGACGGCGAAGAGAAGACCGCACGCGTCACCTCGCGTCCCGGGCAGGACGGCCAGGTCAACGCCGTCTTCGAGTAACTCGTCTCGCGGTCGACGTCGAACTCTCCTGTGGCCGTCGGTCGACCGTCACTCGTTCTTCTTCGCGAGCCGACGCTCGGTCGCTTCGGCACGTGCGTCGACCGGACGCCGAAGAGGCAGGTCGGACTGAGCGTCTCAGCTTCGCGTTACGGTGTCGGTGCCGCCTTCTGTAGCGCCGTCTCGGCGATGTTGCCGCCGTAGTCCGCAGAGCGGGAGACCGAGTCGACGATGAGGCCGAGCACCTGTGCGCGGGCAGGGTCGAGTTCGCGGAGGTACTCGTCGATGGACCGGGCGCGCTCGTCGATGTCCTGGACGGACTCGCGCGCCTCGTTCGCGAGACGCGTCGCCTCCGAACTGTCCTCCTCGAACAGGGCGTCCATCCCGCCGTTGACAACTTCGGTGGCGTCCTCGCGGAGCTCTTCGAGCGCCTCGACGATGTCCTCGGGCACCCTATTCTCGAGGTTCAAGGTGAGGTGTGCGATCTTCGTCGCGTGGTCGGCGATGCGTTCGAGTTGACGCGCCGCCGACTGGTAGTCGAAGCACATCTCGCGGGGGAGACCGAGTTCCTCGGCGGCCTTCGGCGTCCGGAGGGTGGCCCGGAAGATGCGCGAGACCACCATCCAGAGGCGGTCGACGTCGTCGTCTCGCTGGATGACGTCCCGCGCCATGTCCTCGTCGAGTTCGGCGAGCGCGAGGAGCGCGTCGTCCAGCATCGACAGGGCGATGAGTCGCATCCGCGTGACGGCGTTGTGGATCGACAGCTCGGAGGAGTCGAGCAGGTCGCGGATGACGACTCTGTCTCTCGTCTCTTCCAGCACCTCGAGGCCGACGAGGCTCTGGGTGGCCTTCCGGATGGTGCGCCGCTGGTCGGTCGTGATCCGGTTGCTCTCGAGAGCGATGATGTCGAACCCCGAGACGTACATCGTCATCACCGCCCGCGTGAGTTCGTCGCCCTCGAGCTTCGTGACGTCGAGGGTTCCCTCGGTCCGCTCCTCTTCCGACCGCGGCGTGAGGAACAGCGAGTCGCCCTCCGGATAGAACTCGACCTCGCTGCCCGCCGAGACCCCGTTCTCCGTCGCCCACCCCTTCGGAATCGAGACGGTGTACGTCGACCCGCCAGTGACCTGCACCTTGCGCGTTTCCACCATATCGACCCATGATAGGCACTCCACTATAAATTTGGCTATCGATATATATTAGTCGGATACTGTCGGTACCTCACGGTCGAACGCGCCGACTGGCGACCGATTTCGGTCGAATTTCCTCTGATCTGATCCCAAACCGACCACGGCAGCCGGCCGTATACGGCTCTTTCTGGCACATATCGGTCACTCTCGCCGAGTAACGAGATTGAGAGGGTATTTCACAAACTTAGATATATATAGTTATATTAGTAGAGTATTTACTTATCAGCCTGCCACACCCTGATGATGACACGGAAGGACGATTTCCTCTCACGACGCGAATTCGTTATCGGCGCTGGTGGGGCTGGTGTAGCCAGCCTGGCAGGGTGTACCCGGCAGAACACCAACGGCTCCAGCGGCTCCTCCGGTGGCTCGGGGTCCGACGGCTCCGGCGGTTCCGGCGGTTCTTCCGGTGGCTCGGGGTCCGACGGCTCCGGTGACTCGTCCGGCCAGCTCTCCGGTTCCATCGACATCGCGGGCTCGTCGACCGTGTTCCCGCTGGCGACCGCCTTCAGCGAGATATTCAAAGAAGACCACCCCGGCGTCGAGTTTAGCCTCCAGTCGACCGGTTCCGGTGGCGGGTTCCAGAACTTCTTCTGCGTCGGCGAGACGGACTTCAACAACGCCTCCCGTCCCATCTCCCCGGAGGAAGAAGGCCTCTGTTCGGAGAACGGTGTCGAACCCGTCGAGCTTCAGGTCGCGACCGACGCGCTGACCGTCATCGTCAACAACGACAACGACTGGGCGGAGTCGCTCACAGTCGACCAGCTCCGACAGATCTGGTCCGCGGAGAGCCCGCCGACGACCTGGTCGGACATCAACTCCGACTGGCCCGACGAGGAAATCGAACTGTTCGGCCCGACCGACGCGTCGGGGACGTACGACTACTTCATCGAGGCGGTCCTCGGTGAGGAGGGTCCGGGCCACCGTCAGGACTACTCGCCGACCGAGCAGGACCGCACCATTATCCGCGGTGTCGAGGGCTCGGAATACGCCATGGGCTATCTCGGCTTCGCGTACTACAGCCAGAACACCGACGCGGTAAAGGCGGTCGCCATCGACAACGGTGACGGTCCCGTCGAGCCGTCGCTGGAGACGGCGAAGTCCGGTGAGTACG
>JBEPYA010000231.1:0-6292 GCA_041641615.1 Salinigranum sp.
GGCGCACGCGCTCACCGACGACGAGCGGGAGTCGTACGCGCTCACCTGCCTGGCCCGGCCCCAGTCGGATCTCAAACTCGACCGCGGCTCGTACCCGCCGAGCATCGAGACCGACGGGACGGCGGCCGACGCCGACGCAGTCGCCGACGACTGACGCTCGCGCCGCGCGGCTCTTCGCCGTCGGACGCCTCCCGGTGGTATGGACGCCGAGACGGCACTCGAACGGGTTCGCGCGCGGTACGACGGCCTCGTCTCCCGGGATTCCTGGGGCGAACACGCCCTCTTTTACAACCCCGGTGGCGAGCTGCCACGCGGTGCCTACTTCCTGACCGTGAAGACCCGCGACGGCGGGCACGACCGCGCGGCGGCCCTCGACCGGCCCGGCGTCTACCGGGTGAACTTCGGCGTCTCGAAGACGACGTACGAGGAGCGGTTCGGGCCGCCCCCCGAGCGACCGCCGAAAGGGGGTGTCGTCGACACCGGCCACGACTTCTCGCGCGAGGACGTGCTCCTCCCGCACCCGGTGTACGCGTGGGCCGGGTGGGTCTGTGTCCTCTCGCCGGCGGCCGAAACACTCGAGTCGCTGTGGCCGCTGGTCGACGAGGCGTACGAGCGAGCGGTCGCGCGGTACGACGAGCGGCTCGCGGCGATGTGACCTGCGCCGAAGCTCAGTCCGCGTCGACCGCCGTCGCCGCGCAGTTGTTCGGCCCCAGTTCGAGCTCGAACGACTCCTCGTCGTCGACGGCGTCGAGACCGAGGTTGACGGCGATGATCTCCTCGTAGTTAGCGGGGCGGGGCGGCATCTCCTCTACGACGTACTCGACGAACGCCTCGCGGTCGAGCGACAGCGCTCCCAATCGCTCGCGGAGGTCACCCATCCGCGCCACGTACGCACCCGAGTCGTCCGGTCGTGCGGTCGAGAAGTGCCCGGGCGCGACGAGCGTGTCGTCGTCGATGGACGAGAGCGTGTCGAAGAGTCGCCGTGCCGCCTCGGACGCGCCCTCGTCGCCGTGTTCGAGGTCCGGGCGGGCGACGCTCTCTAGGAAGACGGTGTCCCCGCTGAACAGCAGTTCGTCAAGCCGGAGGCCGAGTTGCTCCGTCGTGTGGCCGGGGAGCGCGACGGCGTCGAGGGACGCCTCACCCACGGAGAGGGTGTCGCCGGCGCGCAGGAGCGACGCGTCGAAGTCGAGGCCGCGCTCAGTCGCGCCCGCCGGGAGCAGTACCTCGGCTCCGACAAGGTCGCGGAGGGTGCGAACGCCGCTGACGTGGTCGGCGTGGACGTGCGTGTCGACGGCGGCGATCAGTTCGGCACCGAGTTCGCGAGCGTCCTCGACGTAGCGGTCGGCGAACGCCCGGAGCGGGTCGACGACGAGCGCCTCCTCCCCGGAGATCACCAGATAGGCCAGACAGCCGGAGGATGGGCGCTGGTACTGTCGGACCGTCACGCCGTCGGCGGGTTCGAGGTCGACGGTATGGTAGACGCGGGCCCACCCGCGCATCCCCTCCGCGAGGTTCGCGGCCTCGACGCCCGCCGCGACGAGTTGCTCGGCGACGAACGCGCTTGCCTCGCCGCGGCCGCAGACGACGAGCACCGGTTCGTCGAGCGCGCCGCGGACCTCCGCGGCGAGTTCGTCGACCGAGTCGTTCACTCGCGCCTCGACGAACCGATAGTATGGGAGGTGAGACGTCGTGATGGTCTCGCCCGACAGCGGCCACTCGTCGGCCTCGGCGCGGTTCCGCACGTCGAGGACGGAAACGGCGTCGCCCGCGCGGAGACGGGCGGCCAGTTCGGCGGGTGCCACTGCCTCGACGTCGGCGTCGCCCGACGCTTGAGGGTACTCACTCATACCCTCGAATAGGTGGGCGAGCGACAAAAGGAGGCGGACGGACGAGGAGACGGTGGAACGAGAGGCAGTGAGACGAGGAAACGGCGGGACGAGAAGCGGTGAGACGAGAGAACGGCGGGACGAGGACGGAGTCGACCCTCGGGGCGAAAACGTTGAACCGGGTAGCCACCCATACACTGGTATGGACGGCGATACGTTCCGCGAGTCGGTGGAGAGATCGAAGCGGACCGAACTCGACCGACTCGGCTCTTCGAAGTTGCTCATCGCGCTGACGGGCGCGCGGATCGAACGGTCCCGCGTGCTCGAAGTCGCGGCCCACTCCGAACACGCTGCGCGGGAGACGTTCCGCACCTGGGCCGCCGACGAGTCCAACCCGGCGGCGCGGGGGGCGTTCGAGGTCGTCGCCGAGCAGGAGGACACCCACCTCGACCGCGTGCTCGACGCCCTCGACGGGACGGTCGACCTCGCCGACGGCGGTCCGATGCACGCGTACCTCCGCGGCCGCGAGGACACCGTCGAGCGGGTCGCGAGCGGGATGGTCGGCCGGCCGCTGGTCAGCGTCCGCGCGCACAACCAGATCATCGGCTTCTTCGTCAACGAGGCAGACGAAGCGGGTGCCGACCTCTTCCGCGATTTGAAAGCCGAGACCGCGGCGGTGATCGACGACGGGGTCACCCTCCTCGACGACCTGTGTGAGGACGAGGACGACTGGGAGCGCGCCGAGATGGTCGCCGAGTACGTGATACAGGTGGCGTACGACGACTACGCGGACTCCCTGACGGAGATGGGGCTAGGCGTCAAGGACATCTGTTGAGCCGCTGCCCGGTCAGACCCCGGTCCGCTACCCCGATTCTCAAACGTAAAGTCTAGAGAGTCATAATTAAATACGACTCTCTCGACCGTCGGACATAATGGAACTCTTCGGCGTCTCGGTACTGTTCTTGGGCTACGTCCTCGCGTACGCGACGGCGACACTCGTCTGCGGGGTGGCGCTGGTGCGCGCGCGGCAGGTCGAAGACGCCGGGACGCGTCGCGGGCTCGTCGCGCTCTTCGTCGGCAGCGGCGGCTGGGCCGCGTGGGAACTGGGCTTTCTCGTCGCGCCGACGCCCGGTCTCAAGTACGCGAGCTACCTCGTCAGCCTCGTCGTCGGCCTCACCACCGTCGGGGCGTGGCTCTACTTCTGCTCCGCGTACACCGGGCGGTCGTTCCACACCGATTCGACTTACCGACATGCGGCAGTCGCCGTCTACCTCGCGATCGTCGCGGTGAAGCTGTCGAACCCGTTCCACGGGCTGTACTTCACGACGGCGTTCGTGACACAGCCGTTCCCCCACCTGACGGTCATGCACGGGACGCTCCACTGGATCACCACCGGGCTCTCGTACGCGCTCGTCTCGGTCGGCTTCTTCATGCTCTACGAGCTGTTCCTCGAAGCCGACTACGACACGCGACCGCTGGGCGTCGTCGCGGCGCTCACGGGCCTGCCAGTGCTGTTCGATATTGTGGGATTCGCGAGTCCGGCCGTCATCGACATGAACTACGAACCGCTCGGCGTGGCCGTCTTCGCCGTCGGCGTGCTCTACGTCTTCGAGGAGCAGTTCCTGGCCGTCCAGCTCACCGACGGCGTCGACGACCCCGTCATCTACCTCGACGACGAGGGTCGGATCCGCCAGTTCAACGACCACGCTCGTTCGCTGTTCCCCGCCCTCTCTGGGTCCGCCAGCACGGCGCTCTCGACGACCCTCCCCGACGTCGCTGAGCGACTCTGTGCGGAGGAGAACGTGCTCGATCTGACCCACGAGGGCGAGCGGCGACACTACCTCGTGAGCGACACCTCGTTCACGCTGGGACCGACCGACATCGGCCGCATCGTCGTGTTCACCGACGTGACCCGGACGGAGCGCCAGCGTCGCGAACTCGACCGACAGAACGAACAGTTAGAGGGGTTCGCTGCGGCCATCAGACACGAACTGCTCAACACGCTCCAGATCGTCAGCGGGCGCGTCACCATCGCCGGCGAGGCGCTCGAAGACGGCGACGTCGGGACCGCCCGCGAGTCGCTCCGAACGGCCTCGGAGACGGCCGACCGCATGTCGGACATCGTCGACGACCTCGCTCGGCTCGCCAGACAGGGGCAGACGCTCGACAGCACGGGCTGTGTCGACGTGGGAACCGTCGCACAGGAGGGGTGGGACGGAATCGAGACCGACGGTCTCTCCCTGACGCTCCGTGCCGAAGGGAGTATCGACGCCGACGCCGGTCGGACTCACGGCCTCTTCGAGAGCGCGTTCGCGTTCGCCCGGCACAACGGCGCGACCGTCGTGGACGTCACCCTCCGCGAGAACGGATTCACCATCACCGACGACGGCGCCCCCATCGGAGAGGCGGACCCCGAGGACTTCTTCGCCTACGGCGTGTCCGTCCCGGACGCCGAGTCGGGGATGTTGCTCCCGAACCTCCGGACGCTCGCGCGCACCCACGGCTGGGAGGCGACCATCGACACCGCCTACACCGAGGGAATCCGCATCGTCGTCTCGGGCGTCGACGTCGGACTGCCGACGGACGAACGGGGGGTCGAACCACAGGTGGTCTGACCGCTCGGCTCACCCCGCTCTCCCGAGCCCAGCCACGCGCCCGAACCGATTTCTCCGTGCACCGCCTCGATCACGCATGGGACACGTCGAAGCGCTCTTCACCGCACCGGGAGACGGCGAGCCGATGCAGCCGCACGAGGCCGTCGACGTCATCGAGGGGGGCATCGACGGCGACCGCTACCTCCTCGGGACCGGCCACTACTCCCCGTTCGACGTCTGCGAGGTGACGCTCGTCGCCGGGGAGGCGCTCGACGAGATCCGGGAGGAGTTCGACATCGACCTCACCGACGGTCGACACCGGCGGAACGTCGTCACGCGCGGCGTCGACGTTCACGACCTCCTCGAAACGACGTTCCGCGTCGGTGAGGCGGTCTTCCGGGGGGTTCGGCCGCGACCGCCGTGTGCACACGTCGAGCGCGTCGCCGGCGAACCGGGGGTCGCCCGCGCGCTGAAGGAGGGTCGCGGCGGCGTCTGCGCGGACGTTGTCGAACCGGGGACGGTTCGGGTGGGCGACGACCTCACCGTCGTGGAGGCGTCGCCGCGTGACGTCGGCGGCGACATCGCCGCGCGGCTTCGTGGCGGCCGGTCAGGAGAACGAGAGCGGGAGTGAACACCGCGCTGTGACTCGCCGGACGCAATCGCGCTATACGATTATGCCGGACGGAGACGAATCACGGACATGTCACCTGTTCCCACCCGACGGGGGTTCCTCGCCGCGTCGGGCATCGGAGTCGCGGGGCTGGCCGGTCTCACAGGCTGTCTCGGCAGTGGGTCGTCCGACGGTTCCGCCGGCGGTTCGTCGGCCGATGCATCCGAGAGCACCACCGAGGCAGACACCGACACTGAGACACGGACGAAGGCAGCCGCCGAGACGTACTCCGAAGACACGAGCGTGTTGTCGACGCGCGAGACGGCGCTCCCGGTCGAGTGGCCCTCCTCACAGCTTCGCGACCGGACGCGGAGCGGCGGGCCGTCGAAGGACGGCATTCCGTCGGTCGACGACCCCTCGTTCTGGTCCGTCGCCGAGGCCGACGACTTCCTCGCACCGGGTGACGTCGTCTTCGGTGTCGCCGGCGAGGACGAGGTGAAAGCGTACCCCCAGCGCATCCTCGTCTGGCACGAGATCGCGAACGACGCTATCGACGGCGAACCGGTGTCGGTCACGTACTGTCCGTTGACCGGGACGGCGATGGGGTTCTTCCGCGGCGAGACCACGTTCGGCGTCTCGGGGAAACTCGTCAACTCGAACCTCGTGATGTACGACCGCGAGACCGACTCGCGGTGGCCTCAGGTCCTCGCAACGGCGATGTCGGGCCCCTTCGAGGGACAGTCGCTCACCGAGTTCCCGGTCACGTGGACCTCGTGGGAGGAGTGGAAGGAGACACACCCCGACACCGTCGTGCTCTCGGAGGAGACGGGCTACGTCCGCAACTACGAGCGCGACCCGTACGGACAGTACAACCCGCCGCGCGGCTACTACAGCAACGCGAACACGCTCTTCGCACCGCTCTCGCGGGACTCTCGCTACATGGAGAAGGAGGTGTTCATCGGGGTGCGCCCCCCCGAGGGCGCTATCGCGTTCCGCAAGGAGTCGCTCCGGCGGGAGGGACTGCTGACCGGCGAGGTCGGCGAGACGACGGTCCACGCGGTGTACGACCCGACGCTCGACACGGCACACGTCTACCGGGGTGACGGCACCGACCTCTCGTACCGGGAGGGTCAGGTGACCGTCGACGGGGAGCCCGTCGCGCCGGACGCGGTCCCACTCGATCGGGTGCTCGACCTCGACGCGATGTGGTTCGCGTGGGCCGGTTTCTACCCCGGTACGGTGGTGGTCGCCTGATGACGAGC
>JBEPYA010000232.1:0-6277 GCA_041641615.1 Salinigranum sp.
CACTGGCACGGGCGAGCGCGAGACCATTCGGAAGGTGACGTCGCTCGACCTCGACGCGACCGTCACGTCGTTCTGCCGCGGCATCCAGACGGACGTCGACCTCGCGCTCGACTGCGACGTCGACGGCATCAACCTCGTCGTCCCCGCGAGCGCGAGACACATCGAGGACAAGGTCGGGACGACGTACCAGGACAACGTGACGTCGACCGAGGAGTTGGTCGACTACGCCACGGACCACGGACTCTGGGTCGAGGTCATCGGCGAGGACGGCTCTCGGGCGGACCTGGACTACCTCGAAGAGCTCCTGGGGAGTGCGCTCGACGCGGGCGCGGACCGCATCTGCTTCGCGGACACGGTCGGCCACGCGGGGCCCGAGCGCGCCTACGAGGCGGTCTCGCGGCTCTCGGCCCTGGGCCCGACGAGCACGCACACCCACGACGACCTGGGTCTCGGGATGACGAACGTCTACGCCTCGCTGAAGGCCGGCGCGGACCTCGTCCACTGCACGGTCAACGGCATCGGCGAGCGCGCGGGCAACGTCGCCCTCGAAGAGGTCGCCATCGCGCTGCACCACGTCTACGGCGTCCACACGGTGAAGCTCGACGAGCTGTACGACCTCGCGCAGGTCGTCTCGCGACGGACGGGCGTCGAGCTCCCGCCGAACAAGGCCGTCATCGGGCAGAACGCCTTCACCCACGAGAGCGGCATCCACACCGACGGCACCCTGAAGGACGACGCGATGTACGAGCCCTACTCGCCGGAAACGGTGGGGAGGGAACGACGGCTCGTCCTCGGGAAGCACGCGGGTCGCGCGGGCGTCCGCGCCGCGCTCGACGAACACGGCGTCGACGTCTCGATGGACGAACTCAAGCAGGTCGTCCAGCGTGTGAAGGAACTCGGCGACCGCGGCAAGCGCGTCACCGACGCCGACCTCCTGACCATCGCGGAGGACGTCCAGGGCCGCGAGCGCGACCGCCGGGTCGAACTCGTCGACCTCACCGCCGCGTCGGGAGGACGAACCCCGACCGCGAGCGTTCGTCTGCTCGTCGACGGCGAGGAGCGGGTCGCGAGCGGAACCGGGTCCGGTCCGGTCGACGCCGCCGTCGAGGCCGTCCGCGCCGCGCTCACGGCGAGCGCCGACGCGGAGCTGGAGTCGTACCACGTCGACGCCATCACCGGCGGGACGGACGCGATGGTCACCGTCGAGGTGGAGATGTCCCGCGGGGACCGCTCCGTGACGGTTGCGGCGTCGGACGCCGACATCACGCGGGCGAGCGTCCAGGCGATGGTCGACGCGCTCGACCGACTGCTCGCGGCCGACTCGACGCACGTCCCGGCGGACGACTGACGGTCGACCGTTCGCCCGACTCTCCCACCCGCACATCGCGCGGCACGAACGCTACGATCAGCTGCCCCGGGAAGCGACGTATAAAAGTCGAAGGCGTTCGTACGTCCGACCGTGTCGGGGTATCTCGTCGAGGTGAAGCGGTCGGCGCGAAAGTCGAACGCCGCCGTCGGCAGCGTCGTCTGTCAGCGTGGCACCTCGCACCGGTTCGAATCGCGCGACGATGCCGAGTCCTGGGCGGCCGACCTCGCCGACGACGACGCACGCGTCTGGATCCGCGCCGCGAACCCCGACGACCGCTCCGACGTCGACGCGTATCTCGTCGGGTGGCTCCACCGGGGGAGGGCACCGCTCGACGGGACACTGGGCCCGGCCGAGACCGCGGGGCGTCCGGAGAGACGAGAAGACGAGCACGAACAGGCGTGGCTCGCCGACTACGAGCGCGTCGCCGAATCGACCGACGACACGACGGCGACGCGGCACGGCGGCGAACGCATCACGGACTGGCTCGCGTCACAGTGAGTCGCCGCACTCGGGACACGCGTCGGGATACGGCTTGCCGTCGACGACGGCGACGCCGTACTCCGCGTTCGCCGGCTCTTCGCGGTAGATGCGGTTTCCGCAGGAGTCACACGTTTTCATTCGGGTCGTCCGGGTCGACGCGGAGCCGCCTCATTAGCGTTTCGTCGCCGGACTCAGCGATGAGACGTGGCCGTCGGGTCTGCCCAGGTGTGGCGCACGAACGTACCGCCCGGCACGTGGTCCGACCTAGCGAGCAGGGACGACCGGTGGGGACGTGGGCCTCGCGCGATGCGAGAGGCTCGCCTCACGGGGTCAGTTCGACAGCCGAGGTGAGGACTCGGTCAGTCGTCGCCCGGAACCCGCCGGTCGCTGGTCGAGGCCCCGGCTCCGGGGGCGACCTGCGGCATCGGCTGCCGAGGCGGCGAGACGAGCGCGAACGGAACGCCCGTTTCGCGAACGCGGTCCTCGTAGCACGTCTCGCACTCGTGGAGGCCCGCGTCGCGTACCTCGGCGCGCGAGACCGCTCTCGACGACGGCGGACAGTGACGACATCGGGGGGTCGTGTGGAACACCGGTGTGTGGTCGGCGGGCGGGACGTAGACGGTCGGGCTTTGTAACGGCTGCATCGAATAGTGTCTATCAGTCTAGAGTCGAGTGTGGTAGATATACACTCGCCCCCGGACATCAGGAGTGAGAATCGTGACAGCGATATTTTATTTTTCGTGAACGTTCGGGAGGAGAGGGCGAGGTTCGAGCCGGGACTGCCCGCTCGGTCCTCGCCGCACGCGAACGGGGTCACGCTCGCGGGGCCGTCCGCCGTCCGGGGTTCAACTCTCGGGATGTCACACACGGACTCGGGCGAAAGACACGGCAGTCGCTCGCGGGGAGCGTCGGTGGAGAACGCCGAGGGTGAGATTTGAACTCACGTGTCCGAATGGACAGTAGATTTCGAATCTACCGCCTTGGCCAGGCTAGGCTACCTCGGCTCACGTGCTACTGGACGGTGGGGTAAGTAATGGGTTTCGGTTTCCGAAAGTGACACACAGCGAGGCAGTCCACCGGTTCGTCGGTCAAGATTCGACGACCAAGTAGGTGCGCGCACCGCGCCGTTCCAGCGAGCACTCGGCGGCATCGAACGCCTGCATGCGAACGTAGTCGTCGACCACGTCGGCCGGGAGTTCGGTGATCTCGATGCGGCGGCGCGTTCGGAGCTCACGGGTGTCGTTCGCGGCGAGCATAGAAGGAGAGTGGAACCGAACCGGCTTGTAGCTCTGCCTAGCGCGGTGAAAGTGAAAGTACGGGACTGCGAGCGGTCGTGCCCAGCGAGAGCGCCGGGACACGGTGGGCCGGAATTGGGTGAGAATACCGTCCCAGCGGGGGCGCAGTCCCGTCACAGTTCGGAATATCTTCATCCGTGTTTTCGCCCCAGTCGTAGTCGACGACAATGAAGTCGAACCAGACCGCGTCCGACCGCGATGACTCATCCGCAACCAGTTCCCGCGCCTCCCGCCGTACCTTCTTGGGCTCGGCTGCGACGCTCGGTACGCTCGCCTTCGCCGGGTGTATGGGCTCGGACGGCTCCGGAGCCGCGACCGAGACGCCGATGGCGACGCCCACCGAGACGCCGACGCCCACCGAGGAGCCCATGACCGAGACGGAGACCGAGACGATGGAGCGGGTCGACCCCGACGTCCCCGTCCTGAACTACGCGCTCACGCTCGAACACCTGGAGAACGCCTTCTACCGCGAGGGCCTGGAGGAGTTCTCGGACGACGAGCTGATGAACGCGAGCGTCCTCTCGAGCTTCGACGAGCAGATCCGGATGGACGTGCCCCAGTATCTGACCGTCGTCGGGGAACACGAGGCCGCCCACGTCGAGGCCATTGCGACGACCGTCGAGCAGCTGGGCGGGACGCCGGTCGAGGAAGCCGAGTACGACTTCGGCTACGAGACCCCCTCGGAGTTCCTGGGCGTGGCGCAGGCGCTGGAGAACACCGGCGTCGCCGCCTACGCCGGCGCGGCCCCCTCGGTCCACAGTAACGACGTACTCGCCGCGGCTGCGGGCATCCACAGCGTCGAGGCGCGCCACGCGGGCTTCATCAACCTCGTCAACGGCGACAGCCCCTACCCGAAGGCGGTCGACGGGGCGAGTTCGATGTCGGAGGTACTCGAGATCGCCGAACAGTTCGTCACCTCGGACACGAGCGGGATGGCCGAGCCGCCGGAGACGATGGAGAAGCCCATCGCACGCAAACAGGAGGACGACGTGAGCGACCTCGACGTCCTGAACTACGCACTCACGCTCGAACACCTGGAGAACGCCTTCTACCGCGACGGTCTGGAGGAGTTCTCCGACGACGAACTGATGGAGGCCGACGCGCTGTCGGTGTTCAGCGAGGAGCTCAGGACGACCGTTCCGGGCCGCCTCGCGACGGCCGGCGAGCACGAGGCCGCCCACGTGTCGGCGCTGACCGACGTCGTCGAGCAGCTGGGCGGGACGCCCGTGGAAGAGGCCGAGTACGACTTCGGCTACGAGACTCCCTCGGAGTTCCTGGGCGTGGCGAAGGCGCTGGAGAACACCGGCGTCGCCGCCTACGCCGGGGCCGCGCCCACCGTCCAGAGCGACGAGATCTTCGCGGCGGCCATCGGCATCCACAGCGTCGAAGCCCGACACGCCGGCTTCCTCAACGAACTCGACGTGTCGTCGCCGTTCCCCGTCGGGGTCGACGAGGCGATGACGATGGCCGAGGTCCGCGAGGTCGCCGGGCAGTTCATCGTGAACTGAGATGCCGCACGGCTCGCCCGTCGAGCACGACCGAACCTCTCGTACCCCGTCGGAGCGTTGTCGGCCGTGAGCGTCTGGCTCGACGTCGCTCGCGTCGCCGCCGCCGCGAATCTCCTCCTGCTCGCGGGGCTGGGAGCCGTATGGGGGCACAACTACCTGACGTTCCGGTCGGCACACGCGGCGGGACTGGTGGTGTTCGCGGCCCTGCTGTTCGCGGAGAACGCCGTCGCGCTCTACGTCTATCAGGCCGACCCGACCCTCTCGGTCTGGTTCGCCACGGCCGTTCCCGTGGTCGCGTGGCGCGCCCTGCTGGCGCTGCACGTGCTCGAAACCGTCGCGCTCGTCGCGCTCTCGCGCGTGACGTACGACTGACCGGTTCGTCCGTAATTCTACCTATAGTTAGAGTCTAGCTCGATTACACAACAGCTATTATCGCGAACCGAGTATTCGAACGTGGAGGGACATACGTCACACGCTCCCTCCCATTCCCTCGAACTCGTCCTCAGCAGTAAGCGTCGGCCGCGCCGGAACCCCGGTGAGTCACTCGTCGGCGTCGGCTCCATCGTCGTGTTCGCCGCCTTCCGACCTCGAGTCTGCTTCCGCCACCCCCGAGTCTGCTTCCGCCAGGTGCGACGTGTCCGCGAGGACGTCGACGTCCCAGCCCCAGGGGTACGAGGCGAGTCTGGTGACGCTGGCGAGCGGAGTCTGGACCTCCCGTTGCCCGGTGAAGGCGGCGACGACGCTGGCGACGGTGAGCCCATGTCCGACGAAGAGGCTCGTCTCGGGGCTGTCCGCGAGGAGTCGTCGGACCGCCCGCACGGTTCTGTTCGCGGCCTCCTCGTCGGTTTCGGGGTAGTTCGGACGGAGCACCGAGGCGTGCGTCGGGTCGACGGTGTCGAACCGCTCGGCGAGCTTCCGCGGTGTCAGCACCGACGGCGCGACGTCGAACCACTCGGCGTTGAGGTGTTCGGAGAGTCCAGGGTCGACGAACACGGAGCGGTCGAGGGCGCGCGCGACGAGGTGAGCGGTCTCGGTCGCGCGGAGAAACGGCGAGGCGTAGATGACCTCGATGTCCTGCCCGCGGAGGCGGTCACCGACCCGCTCGGCCTGCCGGCGACCCCGGTCGGTCAGCGGCGGGTCGTGCGGCCTGTCGGCGTCTTCCGCCCACGCTGGATCCGCCTCGTCCCGGCGTTCTCCGTGCCGGACGAGCCACAGGACGCGACTCATGCCCCTACTCACGGGTGAGCGGTGTATGTATGTTGTGTCGACGGCGGCGGCACGGGGAGGCTTCCGAGTCGGACCGGTGTCTCACCGGCCCGAGATAGGAGGACACTGGTACGCCGTCGTCGAGCCCTCTTAGAAGAGATGGTCGTCGACACGCGTGGCCGGGCCGCCGACGTGCCAGATCCGCGACTCCAGGCCGAGCGACTCGACCTCCGCGGCGACCCGGTCGGCGTGCCGTGCCGTGGTGTTCAGATACGCCGTTGCGCCGGTGTCCGACGAGAAGTAGACGGGCAGACCCTCCTCGCGGAGGCGACCGGCGAGGTCGTACAGGCGAACCGTCTCGGGCCGCCAGTAGAGCCAGCCGTCGGGGCCGGTCATCGTCGTCGCGAGGAGGCTCAGCG
>JBEPYA010000233.1:0-6237 GCA_041641615.1 Salinigranum sp.
GGACGACGAGCACGTCGGGCGTCCCGAGGGTCCCGTCGGCACCGATCCGGAGCCCGTGGCTCGCGGTCACCCACTCGCGCCCGTCGAGCGTCACTGTCCGGACCTCGATCCCGGTGTCGCCCTCCTCGACGAACGCCCCGGCCGTCTCGAATACCTCGTACGGCCCCACCCCGTCGAGTTCGTCGAACCCGTCGTAGAGCAGCACCTCGACGTCGACCGCGTCGCCGGATCCTGACGCTCGTGTCATACGGAGTGAAGCGTCGCACCCACCGCCCAAAACGCTTGTCACCACCCACCGGTGGTGTGTCACTGTCGTCTTCGGACGGCACCGGCCCTGGCAGTCGCGTTCGTCGAACCACGAGGACTCGGCATGCGTCTGTCTGTCAGGGGTGGTCTTTTCATTTGATTTATAAAAACGATACGTTATTACCCGCTGCTGTCGAAGTGAGTGAATACTCAACGAGTCATGGTTCCCACACGCTCACTCCTCGCCGTCGGCTTCGCCCTCCTCGTCGTCCTCTCGGCCGTCCCGCTCGCGGCCGCTGCGGAGAACCAGGTCATCGGCAGGCCCGATCTCTCGCTGTCGGTGCCGGACAACCGGGTGGTCCCCGGAGAGGCGACGACCATCCGCGTCCTCGTCGTCAACGACGGCGTCCTGGTCCGGGGCGGCCCCGAGCGGTTCACGACGCGGGTCACGACCGCCCGGGCGACGACGCTCGACATCGGCGACGTGCCGGGGCTCGACATCGAGACGGAGAGTGTCGCCGTCGGCCAGGTCCCCGAGGGTGTCGTCGGTCCCGTCGAGGTCGACGTCACCGTCCCGGAGGGCGTTCCGCCGGGGCGGTACGAGCTCCCGATGACCGTCTCGTACACGTACACGGGCGTGGTGACGTACGACGAGGAAGCGCCGAACGACAACCCGCAGTTCAACGACCGCTCCGTGACGAGACGCCTCTCGGTCCCGGTCGTCGTCGAGGAACGGGCGCGGTTCCGTGTCGTCGACGTCGAGACCGGCGTCCAGATCGGCGACAACGGAACGATGGCCGTCTCGGTGACGAACGTAGGGACCGAACTCGCCCGCGAGGCGAGCGTCCAGCTCACCTCGGCCAACAGCGACCTCAGCTTCGGCGGCGTCGCCACCGCGGAGAGCTTCGTCGGGACGTGGGCCCCCGGCGAGACGAAGACGGCGACTTTCCCCGCCAATCTGGTCGAAGACGCCGAACTGCGCGACTACACGCTCACGGGGGCGGTGACGTACACCGACACCGACGGGATCGTCCGGACGTCGAACGAACTGCGGACGAGCGTGCGCCCCCTCGCCGAGCAGTCCTTCTCGCTCTCGGACGTCTCCTCGACACTGCGTGTCAACTACGAGGGCACCGTCGAGGGGAGGGTGACGAACGACGGACCCGCCCCCGTCTCCGACGCCGTCGTCGTCTTCCGGCCGGCGAGCGCCAACTTCGACGCGGGCGAGACGGAGTTCGCCGTCCCCGATCTCGCTGCCGGCGACTCGGCCGAGTTCGCGTTCGACGTCGAGGTGTCGAGCGCCGCCGATCCCGGGTCGCGACAGCTCTCGTTCGTGGTCCAGTACGAGAACGAGGACGGCGACGTCAGAACCAGCGACCCGCTCACCGCCCGCATCGACGTCGGCCCCGAACGCGACCCGTTCACCGTCGAGGCGAGCGAGTCGACGCTCGCCGCTGGTGACGCCGGCCGACTCACCCTCACGGTGACGAACGCCGAGGACGAGACGCTCTCGGACATCTCCGCGAAGCTGTTCGTCGACGACCCCATCTCCTCCAGCGACGACGAGGCGTTCGTCGACTCGCTCGAACCCGGCGAGTCGGCGGAGATCACCTTCCAGATCAGCACCGGTGGCTCGACGTTCGCCAAGGACTATCCGGTGTCGGTCGACTTCGAGTACGACCGCGAGGACGGCACGACGCAGGTCTCGGACTCGTTCAGACTCCCCGTGACGGTCGAGGAGTCGTCGGGCGGGGGCCTCCCGTTCGGCCTCATCGTCGGCGTGGGTGCCGTCGTCCTCCTCGGTGCCGCCGTGGTCGTCGTCCGTCGGAGGTAAGGCGCGGCCGTGCCAGCGAAACTCGACTACCAGCGGCTCATCGACGCGGCCGACGGGTGGATCACGGGCCGGCCCGGGCTCGTCGTCCTCGCGTTTTTACTCGTGACTGCCGGGTTCGCCGCCGGCCTGCCCGCGGTGTCGACCGAGTCCGGGACCGAGCAGTTCTCCGAGGAGGTCCCGGCGGAGCAGGCGCTGCAGGACGTCAACGACAAGTTCTCCGACCCGTTCGCTCCCGACGAGGGGTCGACACAGCTCGTCCAACGCGGGGAGAACGTCCTCTCGAAGGCCGGGCTCCTCCGGATGCTCCGCGTCCAAGAGCGGATGGCCGACGACCCGGACATGCGGGTCGTCTCCACGGAGAGCGCCGCCCGCATCGTCGCCCGGCAGCTCGACCCGTCGGCGTCGACCCTGGAGGAGGAGATCGACGCCGTCGAGCGCGCGACGCCCGGCGAGATTCGGGCCGCTGTCGGCACGCTCGCGCGGGAGAACCCCGGCTTCGCTTCGCTCTTGAGCGACGACTTCAACCCCACGTCGGCGTACGCGTCGGCGACCGTGGGTATCGTCCGCCACGAGGTGCCGACCGGTATCTCCGGCGGATCGGGTGAAGGCGGCGCGAGCCCGCTCGAACCCATCCAGGTCGAGGCCGTCTACGTGGCCGATGCGGCGGGCGGCGACATCATCGTCTTCGGCTCCGGCGTCGTCGCCCAGGAGTTCGGCACCGTCATCGGCGACTCGCTGCTCATCGTCGTCCCCGCCGCGGTCTTCTTCATCATCTTCTTTCTCATCATCGCCTACCGCGACCTGGTCGACCTCCTCCTGGGCACGGCGGCGCTCGGGATGACCATCGTCTGGACCTTCGGCTTCATGGGCTTCGCGGGTATCGCGTTCTCACAGATACTCATCGCCGTCCCGCCGCTCCTGTTGGCAGTCGGTATCGACTTCGGCATCCACGCCATCAACCGCTACCGCGAGGAGCGACTGGTCGAGGACGACCCCGTGCGGGCGATGCGGACCACGACCGACCAGCTGCTCGTGGCCTTCTTCATCGTCACCGCCACGACGGTTATCGGCTTCTCGTCGAACCTCGTCAGCGGGCTGCTCCCCATCCGGGAGTTCGGTGTCGTCGCCGCCATCGGCATCGTCTTCACCTTCCTCGTCTTCGGCGTCTTCCTCCCCGCGCTGAAGCTGTACACCGACGAACTCCGCGAGCGGTACCCCATCCCGACGCTCTCGCAGTCGCCCATCGGGTCCGAGGGGTCGTCGCTCGGTGGCGTCCTCTCGGTCGGCGTCGTCATCGCCAAGCGACTCCCGCTCGTCTTCCTGCTCGTGGCCGTCGCAGTCTCGGGCTACTCCGCGTACTACGCGGTGGGCATCGACACCACATTCTCCGAGGAGCAGTTCCTCCCGCCCGAGGAGACGGCGGACTTCTACGACGTCCTCCCCGAACCGTTCAAGCCCAGCGAGTACACCATCACGGCGACCATCAACTTCCTCGAGGACAACTTCGAGTCGGGCGAGGACGACGAGACGGTGGTGTTCGTCGAAGGACCGATGGAACGTGACTCCGCGCTGGAGTCGATGTGGCGAGCCGGTGAAGACCCGCCCGACTCCTTCGTGCGGGACGGCCGGCACGCCCGCGAGACGTCCATCGTGACGGTCATCCTCGCCTATCAGGAGCGCGACCCGACCTTCGACGCGCTCGTGGCGCGGAACGACCGGAACGCCAACGGCATCCCCGACCAGAACCTCGGCGAGGTGTACGACTACCTCTTCGCCTCCCCCGCGCGGGCGGAGGCGCTGGAGTATCTCACGGAGGACCGCCGGAACGCCCGCGTGGTGTACGTGGTGAAAGCCGACGAGTCCGACGACGCCATCACCGCTGACACCCGCGCCGTCGCCGAACGCTACCGGATGCAGGCCACCGCCACGGGGAGCATCGTCGTGTTCAAAGCCATCGGGGACATCATCTTCGAGTCCGCCATCGTCAGCCTCGCGCTCGCCATCCTCGGCACAGCGGTCTTCCTCGTGTTCATCTACTGGCTCTTGGAGGGGCGGGCGACGCTCGGTATCGCCAACCTCGTTCCCATCGTCGTCACCGTCGCCCTCGTCGCCGGGTCGATGCGCTACCTGGGGTTCTCGCTCAACGCCTTCACCGCCACCGTGCTGGCGATGACCATCGGGCTCGGCATCGACTACTCCGTCCACCTCACGCACCGGTACATCGACGAGCGGGAGGTCCAGCCGACGGTCCTCTCGGCGCTCTCGCGCACCGTCTACGGTACAGGCGGGGCGCTCCTCGGCAGCGTGCTCACGACCATGTTCGGTATCGGCGTGCTCGTTCTCTCCGTCTTCCCCGCCATCGGCGACTTCGGGCTCATCGCCGCCCTGTCGGTGTTCTACGCGTTCGCAGCGTCGCTCCTCGTCCTGCCGTCGGCGCTGGTCGTCTGGGAACGGCTCTTCGGCGCGGGCGACGTCGACGCCGCGACGCCCGGTGCCGACCGTGACCGGGCGTCGGGGATGGCCACGACCGATTGACAGCGGGAGCACGGAAGCCGTCACCCGCTGACTCTGGCTCGAACGTCACCTGACGGGACGCTCCGTCTTGGGCGCCGACAGCAGTATCGAGAGCGATAGCGACGCCGCCAGATTCATATTGGAATCGGACAGTCCAGATGAATGATGATTTCGGGAGCCCTCCATCTGCTCTACGTCCTGACGTTCGGCGGTGCGACGGCCGCCTGTCTCTTCGCCAGCTGGCAGTTCCGACAGCACACGTCGGAAGGAGTTCGCCGGGGCCTCGTCTCGCTCTTCGTCTTCTCCGGAATCTGGGCGGCACTGACAGTCGCTCAGCTCGTCTCGCCGGCCTCCACGGCGAAAGTATGGTTCTACACGGTGGGGCTGGTCATCGGCTTCGCCACTGTCGGCTGCTGGCTCTACTTCGTTTCGGCGTACACCGGTGTCGGGTTCCACCGCGACCGACACGTCAGACTCGTCGCCGCCGTCGTCTTCCTTTTCGTGTCCACGGTGAAACTGACGAACGGGATGCACGGCCAGTACTTCTCGTACTCGCTGGTGGCCGACCCATTCGTCCACCTCTCGTTGGTCCGACACTGGCCCCATTGGGTCGTCACTGGCGTCGCGTACACCCTGACAGGCATCGGCTTTCTCCTCCTGTTCCGAACGTACGAGCGGTCGGGATACGATCGCGGACCTGTCGCGTTCCTCGCGACCGTGTCCGCCGTCCCGGTCGTCCCCGACCTGGTGTCGGTGCTGCGACCCGACCTCCTCCTCGGGGTCACCTACGAACCCGTCGGCGTCGCGGCATTCGCGCTCGGCTCGCTGTTCGTCGTCGAGACCGATAGCGGGCGGCTCCGCCGGCCCGCGCGGACTCAGTTGGTCGACCACTTCCAGAATCCGGTCGTGGTGGTCGATGTCGACGGCACCGTGCGTGACTGCAATGCGGCGGCGGTCACGCTGCTCGCGGAGACCGAGCACACCCTCGCGGTCGGGTCGGCCCTCCCCGGCCGCTTCGAGTCAGCGACCGCCTCGTCGGGGCCGGTGGTCGTCGCCGTCGACGGGGAGGACCGCGACTTTCTCGTCAGTCGGTCGCCCGTCACGTTCGGCCCGCACCACCGCGGCTGGGGGTACGTGTTCACCGACGTCACGCGCCTCGTGACTCAGCAGCGCGAACTGGACCGTCAACGTCGGTCGATGGACGACATTTCCGCGGCTATCGCCCACGAACTCCGGAACGGGCTCAACATCGCGAGCGGCTACGCCGACCTGCTCTGTGAGGCGGTCGACGCCGGCAACGCCCAGCGTAGCCACGGCCGGGCCGCCGACTCCCTGTGCGACGCACACACCCGTATGCGACGCGTCGTCGACGACCTCACGTCGCTCGCGAGACTCGCGCAACCGACCACGGCCGTCGCACCGCAACGGATGTGCGACGCCGTGCCCGCCGCACGGTGTCGGCTGACAGGGACGTCACTGGTCGTCGACGTGGCCCACGACGGGAGCGTCGTCGCTGAAGAGACCCGTCTGGTCGAACTCCTCCACAAGCTGCTGGAACACGCCGTCCAGCGAGACGCAGGTCGCGTGACCGTCTCGGTGACGGCCGAGGGGTTCACCGTTCGGCACGACGGACGTCCGCTAGA
>JBEPYA010000234.1:0-6202 GCA_041641615.1 Salinigranum sp.
CCCCCCGCCCCCCCCCCACGGCTCGCCACCCTCGCCGGCGACCTGGGCCTCTCGGTGAGCCTCGACCCCGGCCGGCTCGTCGGCGAGCGGGACTTCGGTGCGGTGCTCGACCGGGTCGACGTGCTCTTTCTCAACGGCCGGGAGGCCGCCCTCGCTCTCGCCGACGGCCGGGGCCCGGCCGCCGACGCGAGCGTCGAAATCGGGGGCGAGACCCGGGCGGTCGTCATCAAACACGGTCCGGACGGAGCCGAAGTACGGACCGACAGCCGGCGGTACACGCATCCGGGGTTCGCCGCCGACGTCGTCGACACCACGGGCGCGGGCGACGCGTTCGCGGCGGGCTATCTCGCCGCGACGCTCGACGAGGCCAGCGTCGAGGACGCGCTGACCGTCGGGAACGCCTGCGGCGCGCTCGCGACCGAATCACGCGGTGCACGAGCGACGCTCTCGTGGGACGCCATCGAGACGAGACGCGCCCACGGGGTCGAGGTCGAGCGCGAGCCGGTCGGCGAACGCGGCGAGTAAACGGGAGGGTTCACCTGCCGAGGACGGCGAGCCCGCCCGCGACGGCGAGTACCGCGACGAACAGCCCCGTCCCGGCCGCGAACGTGAGGTCCACGCCGGCGACGTACGCGCCGAGCGCGACGACGACGCCGGCGGCGACGGCACCGCCGAACAGGCGGTCGACCGGGAGTTCGTCCGTGTCAGTGCCCATACCACCTCCCGGGACGCAGGCGACAAGAGTCGTCCGGCCGGCCAGCCGCATCCACGCGGTTTTTTCATCTCCGGCGCCGGACGCCGAGTATGGGCAAACAACCGCATCTCCTCGTCGAGGAGGGCGACGTCGCGGACCTCGCGCTCGTCCCGGGCGACCCCGGTCGGGTCGAGCGCATCGCGGACCACTGCGAGGACGTCGAACACGTCGCGAGCAACCGAGAGTACACGGTCGTCAACGCCACCTACGAGGGACGTCCGGTGACCATCTGTTCGACGGGAATCGGCTGTCCCTCCGCGGCCATCGCCGTCGAGGAACTCTCCCGCGTCGGCGTCGAGACGTTCGTCCGTGTCGGCACCACGGGGGCGCTCCAGCAGGGCATCGAGATCGGCGACATGATCGTCGCCACGGGCGCGGCGAAGAACGAAGGGACCTCGAAGCGGTACGAGCCGGCGGAGTTCCCGGCAGTGCCCGACTTCGAGGTCCTCCGCGCGCTGGTCGACAGCGCCGAATCGAGAGGCGAGGAGGTCCACGTCGGCCCCATCGTCTCCGACGACGCCTACTACGCCGAGACCGACGAGTACGTCCGCGAGTGGGAGGAGGCGGGCATCCTCTCGGTGGAGATGGAAGCCGCGACGCTGTTCACGCTCGCCCGGCGGAAAGGCCTCCGCGCCGGCGCGATCTGTACCGTCGATGGCAACCTCGTCGAGGGGACCCAGAAGGGCGCCGACTCCGACGAGGAACTCCCCGAGAAGGCCAAGAACAACGTCGAGCGAGCCATCGGTATCACCCTCGACGCCGTCGCCGACCTCTGAGGCCAGCGTGGACCGCGAGACGCTGCTCGCCCGTGTCGCCGCCGTCTGGCAGCGAGCCCGCCGCATCGAACGCCGCGAACTCGCCGAGTTCCGCCGGTGGGCCGAGAACACGAACAACCTCATCCACCTCTCGATCCTGCTGTTCGTCCCGCTCCTGATCGGCGGCGTGACGATCATCTCCAACGCCCTCACCGAGCTGTCGTTCCTCCTGTTTCCACCCCTGGCTTCGGGGACGTACACGCTCTTTGCCGACCCCGAGGGGAGGTACGCCTCACCGGGCAAGTTCGTCGTCGGTCTCACCGTCGGGGCGCTGGCAGGGTGGGCGGCGCTCGAACTCTCGCAGCTCGTTTCGGGGCCACCCAGCGGCACGTTCGGGGTCCTCCCGGCGGCGGCCGCGCTCTCCATCCTCCTCACGGGCGGGGCGACGTGGGCGCTCAACGTCGAGGAGCCGGCGGCGTTCTCGACGGCGCTGCTCGTCCTCGTGACCGACCGCGCGAGCCCACAGTCGTACGTGCTCTCGGTCGCCGTCTTCGGCACCCTCGCCGCCGGGGTGTTCTACGTCTGGCGCGAGCAGTTCTACGAGAAACGTGCCCGCTACCTCTACAGCACCGTCTCCGCGGACGACCGGGTGCTGGTTCCGATGCGCGGCCCCGACTGGTCCTCGGAGACGACCGCCGCGTTCGGGTCGCGCCTGGCGGCGGCCCACGACGCCGGGAGGGTGGTCCTCCTGGGGCTCGTCGACGACGGAGAGGGGGACGAGACCGAGGCGGTGACGGCGGTCACCGAGCACCTCGAATCGGTCGCCGAACGCGTCAGAGAATCGGGCGTCGCCTGCGAGGTGGTCGTGAAACAGGGCGAGCCCGTGACGGCGACGCTCCGAGCCGTCCGAGACGCCGGCTGTGACCTCGTCGTGACGCCGTACGAAGCCGACGACGGTGCGCTGACCGACTTCGTCCGCGGGGTGTTCGGCGGGCCGTTCGACGCCATCGCGTTCCGCGCGGTCGACGACGACTGCGACTGGCGGCGCGTGCTCGTCCTAGTCGCGCGGCCCGGCGACACCGCCCACGCGATGATCGACTTCGCCGAACGGCTCGTGGGCGAGGGGGGGACGCTCAGCGTCTGCACCTGTATCGGAAGCGAGGTGGAGCGCCGACCGGCGGAGACGCGCCTCGCGAACCTCGTCGAGACCGTCGACCGCCCCGTCGAGACGCGCGTCGCCCGGTCGGACGTGACCCCGTACATCGCCTCGAACGCCGGGGCGTACGACCTCGTCGTCATCGGGTCGAGCGGCGACCGCTCCGCCGCGTCTCGATTCATTTCGCCGCCCACGTTCGAGCGGATCGCGGAGGTCGAAACGGACGTCGCCGTGGTGGACCGGGGAGACCCGTGAGCGACCAGTCGGAGAGCGAGCGAGGAGGGACGGGCCGTTATCGGCGGGTCGGAGAGCGAGCGAGGAGGGACGGGCCGTCATCGGCGGGTCAGAGCGCGGGCGAGGCGGGACGGACGGTCGTCGAGCGGTCGGCCGCAGCGGGCGCGCGACCCCGGTCGTTGAACTCGACGACGACCGCGACGTCCCGACCGGTCTCGGTCGCGATCGCGGCGGCGATACGTTCCGGAAGCTGTGGATAGGCGGTGTCGGCCGGGCGGTTGACCGAGACGATCACCGACTCGTCCTCGGCCGGGGTCAGGCTCAGCCCGACGCCGATGTCCGCTCGGACGCGGACCAGTTCGACGTCTTCGTACTCTGGGCGTTCGATGACGCCCTCGACGGCCCCGGTTGCGGAACGCTCGAACGCGATCGGACAGGCCAGTAGCGTCGACGCCGTGACCAGCAGCCCCACCAGAACGACGATGGTTGCGACGGTCTCCCACTTCTCCCGGAGAACCGCCAGCCCGTCGGCGTCGGCCCAGTCGGGCGGCCGGTAGCCGAGATACCACAGCACCGCGAAGGCCGAGAGGTTGACCGCGACGGCGTTCACCAGGAGTAACAGCCCGGCACCGAGTGCGATGTTCGGGGCACCCCACGCGATACCGATGCCGACGGCGGCCGCGGCCGGCACGAGCGCGGCGGCGATCATCACGCCGACGAGCGACACCGGGAGAGCGGTCGCGAGGGCGAACGCGCCCGCCGCGCCGGCACAGATGGCGACCGCCAGCGTCAACAGCCCCGGCGAGACGCGGCTCGCGACCTGACTGACGTTCGCCACGGCGAGCAGCGAGGAGACGAACCCGCCGCGCTTCAACAGGAATCCGAACGCCGCCGCACCGCCGATCGCCAGCGTGAACCCCAGCACCTGCGACCGAAACCCGACCAGGAGCATCCGGCGGTCATCCAGGACGATTCCCACGCCGGAGATGAGCGCCGACCCCACCTGCGGGGCGATCACCATCGCGCCGACGACGACGGCGGGCGAGTCGAGGAGCAGCCCCGCGGTGGCGACGATCGTACTCAGGAGCGTCAGCCCGTAGTAGGTGAGGTCGTTGCGGTGCATCCCGAGGGCCTTCCCCCTGATCTCCTCGGGTGCGACGGAGTCGTCTTCCTCGGGCCCAGCGACGAACCGCTCTTCGAGCTCGCGGAAGTTCGTGGTCTTCGCCGTCTCGGTGGTCGTGATGATCGTGTACCGACTGTCGTCGAGGCCAGCCGCCCGAAGCCTTTCGAGGACGTACTCGACGGCCTGCGTCGGCACCGGAAACTCCAGGAGGACAGTCTCTTCGGAGGTCGCGCTCCGTGTGACGACGTAGTCGATCGACTCGTCGTCGAGGACCGCGAGAACCTCGTCGAGGACCTCCTCGGGCACCACCACCTTGATCTGGCGCATGTACCATCCACAGCCACCGCTTGCATTACACTGGCGGTACCGTGATTCACGAGGGCGACAGAGTATGCGGGTCGTGGGAGGGAGACGGACGCGCGCCCGGCAGTACCGTCAGCGGTCGTCCGTCTCCGACCTGCCGTCCGCGCCGATTCCGCTGCTTCCCGCTTCTTCTCCGCCCTCGTCCTCGTCGACCGGATGCTCTTTCGACGGCTCCTCCTCCAGGACCTGCTGTTCGACCCGCTCGGAGTCGCCGCCGAGCGCCGATTCGGCCATCAGGTGGCCCCCCAGCGTGGTCGGGCTGATGACGGTGTCCGCGCCGGCGCGTTTGAGCTTGTCGACGTTCTCCCGGTTGGAGGCCGCCGCGACGATCCTGATCTCGGGGTTCAACTGCCGCGCCGTGAGGATGGCCAGCGCGTCCTCGGCGTCGTTGTTCGTGGCGACGACGACGGCGCGGGCAGTGTCGACGCGGGCGCGCTGGAGCGAGTCCGCGTCCGAGGGATCGGCGGTGAAGACGTCGACATCGCGGTCCGAGAGGATCCGTGCGCGTTCGGCGTCCTGCGTGACGACGACGTACGGCGCCTTCGACGCGAGTTCTTCGAGAATCGGTTCGGTGAGGTCCCCGTAGCCGAGCACGAGGACGTGGTTTTCGAGGAGGTCGAGTTGTGTTTCGGTCATGCGTCCGAGTGCCTTCGAGAGGCGTGCTTCGATGGCGGGCGTGAGGAGGACACCGAGCGCGACCGCGAAGGAAGAGACCGTCACGAGCAGGACGGACATCCCGAACAGCCGCGCGATCGGGGTCGAAGGAGTGATGTCGCCGTAGCCGACGGTCGAACCGGTGACCAGCGCGAAGTAGAAGGCGTCGACGAGGTTGTCGAGGCCGTTGAACTGCTCGCGGAGCGCGTACGCGCCGACGGTACCGTACGTCTGTGCGCCGACGATCGCGGCGAGGGCGGCCAGTTCAGTGGCGGAGAGGTCGAGGTCGCGGTGGAACCGCTTGCGGTTGAATCCGAGCACGAGAAACGCGACGACCGACAGCGCGAGGAGCGGGACGGCGCGCTCGTTCGACTGGAGCGCCCCCTGGACGGCCGTGACGGGGAGCAGCACCATCGTCGCGTACCACGCCGAACGGAGACCTCGCCGGAGGCCGAACGCGCTGGCGAGGAGCAGAAACCCCGTGAGCGCCCCGGTGAAGCCGGCGATTGTCGGGACGAACTCGGGGACGAGCGCCGCGACGGGACCGACCGGCCGCGGCGGCGCGCCGATATTGGCGATGCCGATGACGATCGACGCGATGGCGACGGCGAAGGTCAGCAGCACCGACGCCCGCCCACCGATCCACTCGCGACTGACCATACCCGTGGTTGGGTCGACTGGGAGTATTAAACGGCCCGGTCATCGAGCAGCGGCACGTGCCCGAGTCCCGCCCACGACCGTGTGAGGGACAGGGACGTGCGGCGGCTCACGTCCGCGACCCGAACAGCAGTTCGAGGAGCTTTCGCTCGCCGGCCCTGAGGTGCCCGTTGAACGTCGGCTGGGTCACGCCCATCGACTCGGCGACGTCGGTGGCCGAACTGTCGCGCGGCCACTCGAAGTAGCCGCTGTGGTACGCCAGCCGTAACGCCTCTAGCTGCCGGTCGGTCAGGCGCTCTTCGACCGACGCGTAGAACGTCTCTCGCGTCTGGAACGGCTTAGTGACGCGCCGAATCGACGTCACCGTCGTGTCCGGGTAGTCCATCTCGAACCGCTCGACGAACTCGCGGACGTCGGCCATCTGCGGGAGTTCCACGACCAGTTCCACTCCGTCCGGCGTCGCGTCGAACTGCGTCACCGACCCGTTGAACGAGGCCATCGTCGTC
>JBEPYA010000235.1:0-4906 GCA_041641615.1 Salinigranum sp.
GGTGACGAATCGGTTCGGGTCGCTGTCGAACGTCGAGCAGGTGAGTTCGACGCAGGTCACGGTGCTCGGGAGTCAGACGACGGTGACGAAATATTCGGCGACGACAACTGCTCAGGGCCGCGAAATCGACGTGTTCGTCCACGTGACGAAGGTCCGACACGAGGACGACTTCCTCGTCGGTATCGGCGTCTACCCGCAGAAGCTCGACCAGGAGTCGGAGATCCTCTCGCTGTACCGGGCGATCGAACACCCCACCTCGGAGGAGTGAGCTCCGGACGGGACTGCCGAGGCGGTCCACCCGGACAACGCTTTTTTAGCGGTCCCTCGGAGGTAGCAGGCATGAACAGCCTGCAGGCGGTCGGCGTCGCCCTCACCGTCGCGGGAGTCGCCGGCTACGTCGTCGGCGTGGTCGCGCCGTACCCCGGGCGGGGGTTCAGCATGGCCGGCGTTATGGTCGGCCTCACCTTTCTCTCCATCGGGGGGGTCGCGCGGTGACGGTCGGTGCGGTCGTCTACACCGAAGCGGGGGTCGACACCTACGACGGTGACAACCTCGAACGGGCCCGCGACGCCGACGGGACGACGTGGGTCCGCGCGTGGGACGCCACCCCGGACGAGCTCGACCGCGTCGCCTCGGTCTTCGGTATCCACCCTCTCTCCGTGGAGGACGTCCAGCGGGACATCCGGCCGAAGACCGAGGAGTTCTCCTCGCACACGTTCGTCCTCGTGAAGACCGCCTCGCTCCGGAGGGGCGAGACGACGTTCCGCGAGGAGCTGCGGACACAGCAGATCGGCCTCTTCATCGGCCGGGACTGGCTCGTAACCATGTCGACCGTCGGCACCGACGCCGTCGAGGGCGTCTGGCAGTTGCTCCAGCGCGGGGACGCGCGAATCCTCCGACTCGGGCCGGATTTCGCCGCCTACCGCGTCATCGACCGCGTCGTCGACGAGTACTTCTTGGTCCTCGACGAGACCGAGGACCTCATCGAGGAGATCGAAGACGGTGTCCTGGCGGGGCCGAGCGAGGAGGTGCTCGTCGCACTGAACGACGTCCGGCGGGACCTCCTCTCGGTGCGGAAGGTACTGTGGCCGACCCGAGAGGCGGCGGCGATTCTCGCGCGGGGGGACCCCGACTACGTTCAGCCTGCGACGGAAAAGTACTACCGCGACGTGTACGACCATCTCGTCCAGCTCGTCGATCTGACGGAGACGTACCGCGACCTCGCTCGCGGCGCGCGGGACATCTACCTCAACTCGCTGTCGCAGTCGACCAACGAGGTGATGAAGACGCTGACCGTCGTCGCGACGCTCCTCCTGCCGCTCACCTTCATCGTCGGCATCTACGGCATGAACTTCTCCGGGGGGCCGTACAACATGCCCGAGCTCGGCTGGCGGTTCGGCTACCCCGCGGTGATGCTCGGGATGGCCTCGGTGACGGTCATTCTGGTCGCGTACTTCCGACGGCAGCGGTGGCTCTGAAAGTCACGAGAGCCGACGGCCGACGAATTCGGGGAGATTTGGGTGAGAGTTCGGCAAATCCTCTTACCAGGGTACAACGAACGCTCAGTTGGAAGCGCAGTGGGACCCCCGGGCCCGACGCTGTCAGCACCGCACCGACCCCCCTAAGCCGGGTCCCCTACGCGGCGAAACAGCTATATTGCGCTTCCGCTTCGGCCCGCACTCCGTGAGACGAGAGGAGAACCCAGAAGACCCGCCGCAGTACGTCGGTTACGCGCTTACACAGCCGCGAAAGATTTATATATCTTTCGCACTTACGGATGGTAAGGAGACGGCGTCGGCTTCTCGGTCTTCTCGATTGCTCTCTCACGGTCACGCACGTCTCACCCCCCACATGATGAGCGACACCACACTTCGGACCTTCAGCACCGAACACGAGACGGACCTCCGGACTAGCACGGACGACGAAGAACACGAACAGGAGCGGGTCTGCCCCGAGTGTGAGGGCACCCTCCGCTCGGACGACGGCGAAACCGTCTGTTCCGAGTGCGGTCTCGTCGTCGAGGACACGAACATCGACCACGGCCCCGAGTGGCGCGCGTTCAACGCCAGCGAGAAGGACCAGAAATCGCGGGTCGGGGCCCCGACGACGAACATGATGCACGACAAGGGGCTGTCGACGAACATCGGCTGGCAGAACAAAGACGCGTACGGCAACTCCCTCTCGTCGCGCCAGCGCGAGCAGATGCAGCGGCTCCGCACCTGGAACGAGCGCTTCCGAACCCGCGACTCCAAGGAGCGTAACCTCAAGCAGGCGCTCGGTGAGATCGACCGCATGGCGAGCGCGCTCGGGCTCCCAGAGACCGTCCGCGAGACCGCGTCGGTCATCTACCGCCGCGCGCTCTCGGAGGACCTCCTCCCAGGGCGCTCCATCGAGGGCGTCGCCACCAGCGCACTGTACGCCGCCGCCCGCCAGGCCGGGACGCCCCGCTCGCTCGACGAGATCGCCGCGGTCTCCCGGGTCGACAAGATGGAGCTCACGCGGACGTACCGGTACATCGTCCGCGAACTCAAGCTCGAAATCCAGCCCGCGGACCCCGAGCAGTACGTCCCGCGGTTCGCGAGCGACCTGGACCTCTCCGACGAGTCCGAACGGCGCGCCCGCCAGCTCCTCCGGTCGGCGAAAGAGACGGGCATCCACTCGGGCAAGTCGCCCGTGGGACTGGCCGCGGCCGCGGTGTACGCCGCGTCGCTCCTCACCAACGAGAAGGTCACCCAGTCGGAGGTGAGCGAGGTCGCGAACATCTCCGAAGTGACCATCCGGAACCGCTACAAGGAGCTACTCGAAGCCGAGGACACTGGCCTCGCGGCCTGACGGTTTCGACCGCGGTATCCGTCTCGAACGCTCCCCGCGCAACAAGCTTTATTCGGTCCCGCTGTGACATGACGACCCATGGTCGAGGCCTTCGTCCGACTGTTGTGTCCGGAGTGCAAGAAAGACTGGGAGACGAAACCCGGTGAGCTTCCCGGTCCGCGGAACAACTTCTCCTGTCCGGGCTGCCACGCGACGCGACGGCTGGCGGAGTTCATGCGAACCGAACACGACCTCAAGACGCTGAAGCAGTTGCAGTAAGTTCGGACGGACTGGTATCATTGGTCGCGGACGTCGGTAGCCAGTGACACCGTCCGCCTCACACGTCGGGGACCGCCGACAGCGCCCCGCAGGCGTCACACTTCAGCACCGTCGCGCCGTTCTCGGTGATCAGCCGCGTATCGGGGAGGCCACACTCCGAGCAGCGGACGAACCCCTCGGCGTACGCCTCCAGGGCGTCCTGCACGCGCGACTGCTTGAACGACCCGGTGAGACGGGCGCGTCCCGCCTCGTCGATCTTCGCGGCCGTCCCGAGTTCGGACTGGAGGAACTTCAGGACGTGTTCGGCGTCGCGGTCGAGGTGGTCGACGGTCGTCTGGAAGTTCTGGTAGACGGTGACGTTCCCTTCCGGTCGGACCGACGCGTCCGGCACCTCGTACCGGGAGCCGGCCTCTTCGATGTCCGGCGCTCGTTCGAGCCCGCGGTTGAGTGCGTCGTCGTAGTCCATACACCGGGCGTTGGAGCCGCTTTTGACAAAACCTTCACGACCGCGGGACGGTGGACCTGTCAACCCGTTTTTTCAATGATAAATGACACTCATGTTAGGCGAACCCGAAGCGTATGTTAACGCGACTCAAGATAATAATATAATCCCTCAGCGGTAACGTGGGTTTGCTCATGAAGAAACAGGAGCTCATCCACCTGCACGGCTTATTGTCAGAAGTACATACGCAGATGGAGACTTGGGAAGACGAAAAACTGGACCTCTCCGAGTACGAGACGATGGGGGTCCGGCCGACATCTATCCACCGTTCGAAGACGGACCACAAGGCAGCCGTCTTCGAGATCGCCAAGGGGATCACCACGGCGATGAAGGAGACGGAGGCGGAAACCGACCGCGTGGCTCCGAAGGCCGACTGAACTACTTCTCGCAGTTCCCCGCGACTCGCTGACTACTGAGAGAGTCGTTGGTCGGTGAGGTGCGTGTCGAGAACGAACAGCGGAGCGCTTCGAAACGGCGGCAGGGAGAGGCGGTCGGCGTGCGAGTAGCGGGGACGTGACGCTCAGCGCGGGTCAGCTGTCGTCGACGAGGTCTTCGAACTCGGGGATGAGGTCGTCCGCGTCCGCGTCGGACCGAGCGCGCCCGCCGTCGCTCGACGGGGAGCGGCCGGCGTCGGTCGAGGACTCGTCGTCCTCGCCCTCGTCGGGGATGGGTTCGACGAGGATGACCTCCAGCGGAATGTTGGTGAGCCGTTTTCCGATCTCCTTCCGAGCGATGCGAGCGGCGTGTTCCTCCTGCTCGACGTTGAACACGCGCATCTCCAGTTCGAGGGCGACGAGCGCCTCGTCGGCCGCGACGAACGCGGGCAGGAGTTCCTCCCCCGACGGGGAGGTCCGCGAGCCCATCTCGATCTCCACGTAGTTGAGGTCGGGGTTCAGCATCTCCCCCGTCTTCGAGATCGCGATACGGATCGCCTCGTCTTCCGTCTCGACGTCGTACACCGGAACCGCAGCCTCGACGACGACTCTGCAATCCATGTCCATTACTTGTCGTTCCGTCTTCAAGAAGGTTCTCCCGGAGATACCGACAGCGACGCCGTCTACGCGTCGCCACCGGCACGGAGGTAGTAGAAGACGTACGTCTGCGCGTAGCCGGCGTAGGTGCCGCCGAACCGCTCGCGGATCGCACGGGAGGTCTCCCGGTAGCTCCCCCGGTCGCAGTCGGGGTAGTGGTCGGCGATGGCGGTCTGAATCCACGTGTCGAGCGGGACCGCTTCGAGGAAGCCGAGCGAGAACAGCAGCACGCAGTCGGCTACCTTGTCGCCGACGCCGACGAACCTCGTGAGGTACTCCCGGG
>JBEPYA010000235.1:4916-6124 GCA_041641615.1 Salinigranum sp.
CCGCCTCGTACGCTTTCTCCCGGGCCTCTCGGGGGTGGGCCTCCCCGTCTGCGACCATCGCCGCCGTCCGCTGGACGTACGGCGCGCGGTAGCCGAGTTTCAGCGCCCGGAGGTCGGCCTCGGTCGCCGCCGCGAGCTGGGCGGGCGTCGGGAACGCGTGGTACGTCTCGTCTCCCACCTGGACCGCATCGCCGTACTCGCGGGCCAGCCGCCGCTGCATCTCGTGGATGCGCGAGACGCGCATCTGCGCCGAGCAGATGAACGAGACGAGACAGGGGAAGGGCGGGTCGCGCACGAGACGCATCCCCCGGTACCGCTCGTAGGCCCGCCGGAGGAGCGGGAGGTCGGGCGTCGCGTCGAGGATGGCGTCGAGGTCGTCGTCGAGGCGGAGGAGGTGCGTCAGGAGAGGGACGGCGTCGATGGTCGACTCCCACTCCAACACCCCGTCGCGCTGGCGGACCCGGACGACGCACTGCTCATCGGTGACGCCCGGGACGCGCGGGACGGCCGTCTCGTACCAGGCGTCGCCGCCGTGGGCGTGCAGCGAGTCGTACATCCGCCCGTCGGGGCGGTCCCACAGGTACGACTGGCCGCTCTCCAGCGTGGCCTGCAGGTCGAACGGGCCGACCTCCGAGAGGGGGATAGTGCCGGTTTCGAACTCCAGCGTCGTCGACTCGCTGTTCATCGGACGAAGGGAAGGACTGCGGGGGATTGTCGGTTTCGGTCTCTGTTCGTGCGTCTCGGGTTGTGTGATGCGTCTCGGGTCGTGCGTCGCGTGTACGGCAAGCGCACGTGAGTGGCCGTGAGTCTGGAGCGGTCGTGGGTACGCTCCGTCACGAGAGCGAAGTGGAGCCGCTAGGGCGCTGAAGTCACAGTCCTCCCCAGCCGACTGCTGTGGGCGACCCACGGATCGCCCGCATGGCATGCGAGACGGCACAGCCGCCTCGCCCCGGTCGAAGCCTCCCTTCGCTCGACTTCTGTGCTCCGCATCCCCCGAAGCGACTGCGTCGCTTCGAGTCGTTTGTTCGTCCCTCACGCAAAATCGCGCGCGTGAGGGCTGGCGCGACCGGAGGTCTCGCGGCTTCCCACGAGCAGAGCGAGTGGGAATGCGGCACGGCGGCCCCACCGTCACGCGCCACCCCGCAGCGGTTGGCGCGCGGGACGGAGCGACCGAAGTGAGCGACGGACTCGTGTGAGGGACCGCGAGC
>JBEPYA010000236.1:0-6083 GCA_041641615.1 Salinigranum sp.
ACGTCCGGGCCGCCCCCCACCCCATCGTCGAGGCCTCCTCCTCGGGGGTGGGCTCGTCCTCCCGGTCGAACGACGCGACCCGCCAGTCCAGGTCGGCGAGCGCCTCCTCGACCCGTTCGTCGTACCGGCAGTTTGCGGCGAACCGGTACGAGGGAACGAACTCTCGGGTCGAGAGGAGGAAGCGAGCGACGTGACTCGACGCACCGAACCGGACGCCGCGGTTCGGCCGAACTCCGCTCAGCGTTCGGGTGATCCGCCCCTCCACGGCCGCGACGTCTCCGGCTTCCTCGGCGTACGGCGTCGCCCCGACGACGTTCAGCCCGACCTCGGGGACGACGGCTCGTGACGTCTCTTCTCCGGCCAGTCGGTCGACCACGCTCTCGACGGCCTCGCTCGTCGCGTGCCGGGCGGCCCGGTCGCGGAGGGCGACGAGGTGGTGGACCGATCCGGGTCCCTCCCCCACGTCGAGCGGGTAGCGCACCGCGCGCCGCATGAACGTGACGCCGCCCTCGACCGCTTCGACGAGCGACGCGCCCCGCGCCAGGTTCGCGGCAATCGCGCTCGATAGCGTGCAGCCGGAGCCGTGGGTCGCTGCTGTGTCGACGCGGGGGCTCTCGAACCGGTGGCGTCCCTCCTCGGTGACGAGCAGGTCCAAGACGCCCTCGGTGTCGACGTGGCCGCCCTTCACCAGTGCGGCCTCCGCGCCCAGTTCGACGAGCGCCTCGCCCGCCTCCCGCATCGTCGGCTCGTCCTCGACGGCGATGCCCGTCAGCACCTCGGCCTCGTCGGCGTTCGGCGCCACGAGCGTCGCCTCCCGAATCAGCGCCTCGTAGGCGGCCTCGGCCTCCGATTCGAGCAACCGGTCGCCGCTCGTGGCGACCATCACCGGATCGACGACGCTCGGGACCTCCCACTCGCCGAGTCGGGCCGTCACCCGCTCGACGACGGGCGTCGTCGCGAGCATCCCCGTCTTCACGGCCGCGATGTCGAAGTCGCCCCGGACGGCTCTGATTTGGGCGTCGACCTCTTCGACGGGCAGGACGTGCGTCGACTCGACGCCTCGGGTATTCTGGGCCGTGACGCTCGTGACGGCGCTCGCCCCGAAAACGCCGTGGGCTTCCATCGTCTTCAGGTCCGCCTGGATACCCGCGCCCCCGCCGGAGTCGCTTCCCGCGACGGTGAGTGCGACGGGCCGCCGGTCGGGAACCACGCGTCGGCTCACGACCGGTCACCCCACTGTCCCGCGCTGTGTTCTCCCGTTGCTCGCATATCATTCGGTTATAACAGCTCGTGATAACACTTTTGTGGTCGGTCGGGGACCCACGGGTATGACGTTCACCGATGAGCTCGAACCGACCGCCGAATCGCTCTGGGACGCCATCGTCGACCACCCGATGGTCGCGCAGTTGGGGGAGGGAACGCTCGACGAGGCCCCCTTCCGCTACTGGGTCAGACAGGACTACGTCTACCTCGTCGAGTACAGCCGCGTGTTCGCGCTCGGGGCGGCGAAAGCGCCCGACCTGGGACGACTGGGCACGTTCGCCGGACTCCTCGAATCGACGGTGAACACCGAGATGGACCTCCACCGCGAGTACGCCGCGGAGTTCGGCATATCCGAGCGGGAACTGGCGGCGACCGAGCCGTCGCCGACCACCCGAGCGTACACCGATTTCCTCGTCCGGACGGCCGCGGTGGGGACGTTCGGCGACCTCGTCGCCGCGCTCCTCCCGTGTATGTGGGGCTTCAACGCCACGGCCGAGCGACTCGACGCCCGCGGCCGACCGGACCACGAGGGCTACGCCGCCTGGATCGAGATGTACGCCGGGGAGGAGTTCACCGAACTCACCGAGTGGTGTCTCGACCTGATGGACGACGTCGCGGCCGACACCGCCGAGGAGACCAGAGAGCGCTACCGCGACCTGTTCGTCCTCTCCGGCAGGTACGAGTACCGGTTCTGGGACGCCGCCTGGCGCGAGGAGGAGTGGGAGGTGGCGGTGTGACGCTCGACTCCGACGTCTCGTACGACGTGTACGCACGAACCCACGACGACCCACGCTTTACCGACTGGCTCCGCGCCCGGTCGGAGCCGGCGTGGACCGACGCGACGGAGCACCGCTTCGTCGAGGAACTGGCCGCCGGAACCGTCGCAGAGGACGTCTTCCGTCGTTACCTCGTCCAGGACTACGCGTTCGTCACGACGCTGGCGGACCTCGTCGGCCACGCGGCGGGCGAAGCCCCGTCCGTCGAAGGGAAGCGCGAACTCGCGGGGTTTCTGCGCACACTCACCGACGAGGAGGACGACTACTTCGAGCGGTCGTTCGACGCACTCTCGGTCCCCGAGGCCGACCGAACCTCCCCAAGCAAGACGGCTACGACGGAAGCGTTCGAGGACCTCCTCGCCCGCGGAGCTCACGAGGGCGGTTACGCCGAGTCCCTGTCGGCACTGCTCGCCGTCGAGTGGGTCTACTGCACCTGGGGCGTCGCCAGCGCCCATGCTTCGCCCGACCGGTTCTACCTCACCGAGTGGGTCGACCTCCACTCGGTTCCGGCGTTCGAGTCGTTCGTCGCGTGGCTGCGGACCGAACTCGACCGGGAGGGACCGACGCTCTCGCCTCGCCGCGAGGAGCGCGTCGCCCGACACTTCCGCCGGGCGGTCGACCTCGAAGTCGCGTTCTTCGACGCGGCGTACGAGCGGTAGGCCGAGGCGCTCGTCACGCCTCGGCCGTCCGCTGTCTCATCTCTCTCCCTCGACCAGCGACACCACGCGCTCGGCGGCGTCGACCGCGCTCTCGCCGAAGACGTAGGCAATGGGTTCGATGCCGAACGCCCCACGGTGGTACGCGACCGTCGGTACGCCTCCGAACTCGCCGAACCGCTCGCGGAGGTGCCCGCCGCGCTCCTCGTAGTCGGCGTCGAACTCCAGTGTCGAGAAGCCGCGCGCGCGGGCCCGCTCGAGGAACGCGTCGTCCGTCGAGACGTTCACCGCCGCCCGCATCGACGGACCGACCGACGTGGCGGCGAGAACTGCGTCGGCACGTGTTTCGACGCGCCGAACTCGGGGTTCACCGGCACCTCGACGCGCCCGTTCACGGTGTAGATCCGACCGGGGATGGCCGCGACATCGGTCGCGGCTTCGGCACCGGAGAGCGCCTCGCCGACGTTCGTCCCGACGTTGGGCACGAACGCGGCGACGCCCGAGGCGGTCGACAGGCGACGCACCGCCTGCCGGACGCTCGCGAGGACGGTCCGTTCGCGTTCGGTCTCCCGGTCGAGGCCGCGGACGCAGAGGTCACAGCCGAGGCCGCGCAGTTCGGGCATCGCCCGCTCGTGGAACTCACAGACGGGACCGCGGTCCTCCAGCGTCGTGACGAGCGAAACGAGGTCGGCGAGGACGTCGTAGCCGTCGTACTCGCCCTCGTCGAGCCCCGCCGCGACACGGTCGACGGTCGCCCGGGCGTCGGCGTCCTCGGCGACGAGCGGTTCGAGCGGGACGTCGCCCCCGAGGTAGTTGCTCACCGCCGCCTGCGAGACGCCGAGGTGGTCGGCGATGGACTGCTGGGTCGCGCCGCGCTCGTCCAGCCGGCGGGCGAGCATCGCCCGGAGCGTCGGCAACACCCGATCGGCGACGAGTTCGCTGGGATGGACCAGTGACATACTCCTTCGACTCTCTCCAGTCGGAAGTAAATGCTCGCCCGGAAATAAGTAACTTATACAACTAAGTTTTAACACGGCCGTCGTCGTAGCCCGACGCGATGTACTCTGACGGACGGGACGACGGAAGGGTTCGACGATGGTGACCGCAGCGACCACGCTCGCGGTGACGGTGGTTACCCTCCTGTGTTTCACCGGCCTCGGTCTCTGGTACGTCCGGCGGCGGGGCGGGATCAGAGACGCAGAGGAGTTCGTCAGCGCGCGCAACTCGGCCGGGCCGGGCGCGACGACGGCGACGCTCGTCGCGAGCGTGATGGGCGTGTGGATCCTGCTCGCGCCGGTCGAGGCGGGTGCGGCGTTCGGCGGCGTGTCGGCCGTCCTCGGCTACGCCGTCGGCGAGGCGATTCCGATGCTCGCGTACGCGCGACTCGGCCGGCGCATCCGCGAACTCATCCCCGAGGGCCACTCGCTCACCGAATACGCGCTCGCTCGCTACGGACGTGGCATGTACGCGTTCGTCCTCCTCGTGAGCGTCTTCTACATGTTCGTGTTCTTGGCTGCGGAACTCACGGGCATCGCGAGCGCCTTCGAACTCGTCGCGGGCGTCCCGCGCTGGCAGACCGGCGTCCTGGTGGGCGGGTTCGTCCTCCTGTACACGAGCTACGGCGGCCTCCCGGCGAGCATCTTCACCGACGCGGTCCAGACGGTGCTGGTCGTCCCCCTCCTGGTTCTCAGCGCCGTCGGCGCGCTCGTCGTTCTCGGCGGCCCCGGGGCGGTCTACGGGCAGGTCGTGGCGGCCGACCCGAGCCTCGTCGACCCGACGTTCTTTACGGGACTCCGCTTCGGCGTCTGGGTCGCCGTCGCCATCCTCGGCGCGGAACTCATTAACCAGACGTGGTGGCAGCGCATCTACGCCGCCCGTGACTCGGAAACCCTGAAGAAGGGGTTCCGCCGAGCCGCCGTCACCAACTTCTGTCTCGTGCTCGTCGCGGGGCTGTTCGGCGTGGCCGCCCGCGGCGTCGCCGACATCGTCGTCACGGGCGAGGGATACAACGCGAGTATCGCCTTCTTCGTCCTCCTGGGGGAGGCGTTCCCCGAACCGCTCGTTCTCGGCGTCGTCCTCCTCGCGCTCTTGCTCGTGATGAGCACCGCCGACACGCTGTTCAACGCGCTGGCGAGCGTCGTCACGGTCGACCTCCCGCGCGTGCTCGACGACCCGAGCGACCGGACGCTGACGTGGGGGGCGCGGCTCCTCACCGTCGTCGTCGCCGTCGCCGCCATCCTGGTCAGCCTCCGCGCCCAGAGCGTGCTCCGACTCTTCCTCCTCGCGGACCTCTTCGGCGCGGCGGTGATGGTGCCGCTCCTCTACGGACTCTACTCCCGGCGGGCGACGGGCACGGGGATGCTCGTCGCCAGCCTCGCCGGCCTCGCCGTCGGCCTGGCGTTCTTCCCCTCCCCCATCGTCCGGTCGGTCACGACGGCCGTGCCCGTCGTCGGACCGCTGCTCCCCGCCGCAGACTTCCTCCCGGCGTTCCTCGGCGCGGCCGGCGTCTCCGCGCTCGTGGCCGTCCTCTCCGCGCGTCTCAGCGGCACGACGTACGAACTGGAGCAACTCGCCAGCGCCGTCCGCCGATTCGACGCGGGTGCCGTCGAACCGATGGACGAACCGAGCGACTGAGGCCGTCGGCCGCCCCGAGAGAGCGTCTGCGGGTCGTTTGCGACCGATACATTACTCAGTGTTACAACGTGGTAAACACTTTGTACGGCGACGAGAAAGTGTCGGTATGGCAGGGACACTCACGGGGACCGTCCGGTCGCGGCTCGACGAGATGGGGCCGGCCTGGGTCGCGGGCGCTATCGCCGCGGGGCCGGCGACGATGGCGTCGGTCATCACGGCGGGGGCGTCGTTCGGCTACGCGCTCCTCTGGGTGGTCGTCGCGAGCGCCGTCTTCGGCGCGACGGCGCAGTACTTCGCGATGCGACTGGGCCTCCTCACCGAACGAGGGATCGTCGGCGTCGTCGAGGACTATCTGGGAGAGCGGTGGGCGTGGCTGCTCGTCGTCGACGTCGTCCTCGCGGCCGGCCTGGCCCAACTGGTCATCATGAAGGGACTCGCCGACATCTCCGCGACGGTCACGGGCGTCGATGCGCGCGTCTGGGGGGTCGCCTGGGCGGTCGTGCTCGCCGTGGGGCTCGCAGGACGGGGCTACGGCTTCATCGAACTCGCCGCCAAACTGCTCGTCTCGGGCGTCGTACTCGCGTTCGTCGCCTCGCTGTTCGTGGTTCCCATCGAGCCGGTCGCGGCCCTCGGGGGACTCGTTCCTCGGATTCCGGCCGGCGTCGACGGCGCGCTCGTCGCCGCCGGCGTACTGGGCGGGGCGGTCCACATCACCCTCGTGACGATGCACTCGTACACGATGCGCGCCCGCGGG
>JBEPYA010000237.1:0-5978 GCA_041641615.1 Salinigranum sp.
GTCCCATCGTCGTTCGCCACGCCGCTACGGCCGACGGCTACGTCGCCGGCGCGGCCATCGAGCGGGCGGTCCTCCCGCTCGTCCGCGAGGAGCACTCGACCTCCGACGCCGAGTACCACTACTTCACGCGTCGTCCGCTCGACGAGCCGATGTACGGGATGGACGCCGCGACGAACGACGTGACGCGGATGCTCCAGGGACGCGACCGCCACGACGAGAAGCTCCCGCTCGTCCTCCTCGTGGGGACGGGCTCGACGGCGGAGTCGACCGACGGCCTCGGTCTCCTCGGCGTCTACGGCGCTCGCCGGGTCGTGCTCGACGCGGCCGCCGCCGACGAGCAAGTCGCCGACGTGAGCGAGGTGCTCGTCGACGGGGACGAGTCCGGAACGCTCTCGACCGGCGCGCTCGCCGCGAACGTCGCCGCCGCGGTCAACGCCGAGGTCCGCGACGACCTGCGGCACCTCCCGGCCGTCAGCTACTGGGAGCAGACGCCGGCGGCGTACGTCGAGGCCGCCGAGGCGGCCGGCTACGATGCCGACCGCGTCCGCGAGATGCGCGAGGCCGTCGCGCTGGAGGCGTACTACCAGTCGTACCAGGACAAGCGCGAACTCATCACCGACCTCCTGTTCGAGGACGGCGGCGGGCTCGCGGGGCACGTCTCCGAGCAGTTCCGCATCAAGCTCGACGCCGAGGTCGACACCGCGGAGGCGAACCTCGAAACGCGTGAGGCGGGTGGCGTCCACTTCGCGGTGCTGGACACGGACTCGTACACCCACCGCTTCGATTTCCCGCCGACGACACTCCTCCTGGACGAGATTCACCGCCGAAACCGAGTCGACGACGCCCCGTTCGTGACCGTCGGCGTCGGCACCGACGAACTCCACATCCGGAGTACGGTGCCCGTCGACGTCCGCTCCGTGGCGGCCGCAGCGGGCGAGACCGTCCCCGGCGCTGGCGTCACCGCCTTCGGCATCCGCGACGGCCGCATCGAGTTCCTCTCGGGGATGCGCGAGGACGTGCTCAACGCCGTCGTCGCCGCCATCGCCGAGCAGGTCTGAACCCCCGTTGGCGGCGGAACGGAGCCGTCGAGAGGCGACGTTTCTATTCGAACGAGCGCCTTCACGGAGAGCGTGTCGTCAGCCTTCACCGCTGTCGTTGCGGTCGGCGCGCGGGAGCGAGCGGAGGCGAGCGACCGTGCGAGGTCTTCGTGAGGGAACCGAACGAACGGCTCGGAGCGACCGTGTCGCTCCGGTGGGCGAGCGAACGGAATGAGCGAGTCGGCTGGGGAGGTTCGAGGTCTCACACCGCGTCCGTGTCCCGCACGAACGTCTCGGTTTCACCGGACGACTCGGCGCTGACTCGCCTGCACGGCTATCACTCGGTCCTCCACCGACCATCCCTCGCCTCCGTCGAGAGCACCTCGTCGTCGGGCCGCTCACTCCGCCTCGATGGGCGTCGAGTTCTCCTCGAACGTCTCGTAGACGCGCTCACCCCACGCCCGGGCGATCGGCGTGTCCGTGTCGACGAACACACGCATGGCACCGGTTTCCTCGTCGTAGCCGCCGATACCGACCCGGTCGTCGAAGAGCGCGAGCCCGTACGGGAGGGATTCGCGTGTCCGCAGTTTCAGGTGGTCGTCGCGGAGTCGCCTCCGGACGCGGTCGTCGGCGCTGTCGGAGAGTCTCCGCACGACGTCCGACGGGGAGATGAGTTCCACCTCGCAGTCGGCGAAGGGGTCGCCGTAGAGGTCGGCGAGTCCCGGAGGAATCATGTGCGTGGTGTTGAACCCGCGGAACCGCTCACACCCCCGGAGAAGCGTCAGAAACCGCGTCACCGGGGCGTAGGGGTCTCCGGGTGTCGCCACCGTGACGGTCGCGTTCTCGAACGGTTCGACGACGAAGTCGCGGTGCTCCTCGCAGATAACGTCGAGGAGCGGAGCCAGGCGGTCCGCGGTCCGGATCTTCCGCTCGAACTGTAAGACCGCCTCGGCGACGACCTCGCCCTCACCCGTCAACCGATAGACCCCGTCGACCCGTTCGGCGTAGCTGCGCTCCTCCAGCCAGCGGGTGAACCGGTGGCTCGTCGCCCGCGAGACGTCGAGTTCGGCCTCGATGTCGCGCCGGTCGAGCGCGGTGTCGTACAGCGCCTCGAACAGGTCGCGGTGACGGACGACGTCGATCAGGTCGTCGGCCGGGAGTCGCTCCTCCAGCGGGGTCTCGGAGAAACCGAAGTGCTGGATGTCCAGCGCGTGCTGGAGGAGTTCGTCGAGTATCTTCTGGTCTGCGCCGGTCATGGTGTATCTCCTCCTCGTGACACTCCGTCTCACCCAGACGCACCCCGAGAAAATAACCCTGTCTCAGCCGCCGAGACGGCGTTCACCCGGTGAACGCTCCGCCGAGGATCGAACGCCGTGTCCCGGGTCAGTGAGGAGTTCTACCCCAGAAACGTGTCTCAGAAATTAAATATAGGCCGACTCCCCGCCACTCTCCGGTCATGGCAACCGACCAGCCGTTCGCCGACCACACAACCGCCGACCGTACAGCCGCTGACCGCACAGCCGTCGAGTCGTTCCAGGAACGGGTGTTCGAGGCCGCTCTCGGGACGTTCACTACGTACGCCATCTATATCGGGTCGAGAATGGGGTACTACGACACCCTCGTCACGGAGGGCCCGTCGACGTCGGTCGAACTCGCGGCCGCGACGGGGACGAACGAACGCTACACCCGCGAGTGGCTCGAACAGCAGACCGTCTCGGGCGTACTGACCTGTGAGAACCCGGAGTCCGAACCCGGCGCACGCCGGTTCGCGCTGCCGGCCCCGCACGCGGCGGTGCTCACCGAGCCCGAGAGCCTCGATTACTTGGCGTCGCTCCCCCGGACCGTCGTCGGTGCGCTCTCACCCATCGACAGCGTCGTCGACGCCTACCGGACCGGCGAGGGCGTCCCCTACGAGGCGTTCGGCGCGGATATGCACGAGGGACAGGCCGCGCTGAACCGCCCGCTGTTCGTCAACGAACTCGGAACCGAGTGGCTTCCCGCACTGGACGACGTCGACGAGCGGCTGAGAGCCGGAGGCCGGGTCGCCGACGTCGGCTGTGGTCACGGTTGGTCGAGCATCGGCATCGCCCGTGCGTACCCCGAGGCGACCGTCCATGGCATCGACGCCGACGAGGCCTCCGTCGAGCGCGCGCGGGAGAACGCCGCCGCCTCCGACGCCGGTGACCGTCTCTCCTTCACCCACGCCGACGCTGCCGACGTGACGGGCTCGTACGACCTCGTGACGGCGTTCGAGTGCGTCCACGACATGGCCGACCCCGTGGCCGTCCTGTCGACGATGCGCTCGCTGGCCCTACCGGATGGAATCGTCCTCGTCATGGACGAGCGCGTTCGCGACTCGTTCGCGACCGACACGGACCCCGTCGAGGAGTTCTTCTACGGCTGGAGCGTCTTCCACTGCCTCCCCGTGAGTATGGTCGACGACGGCGTCGGTACGGGGACGGTGATGCGCGAGGAGACGCTCAGGGGCTACGCCGTCGAGGCGGGCTTCTCCTCGCTGGACGTTCTCCCCATCGAAAACGAGTTCTTCCGCTTCTACCGGCTCACGCCGTAACCGCGGTCGCTACCTGAGCTTTCGGGCGAGTCGGAGGAGCACCGATACTGCGGTCCCGAGCCCGTTGATGCGCTTCGAGAGCGCGGCCGCGCCGAGGAGGAGGATACCGCTCTTGTGCTGACCGCGGCGGAACGCGAGAAGCGCGTCCACGAGTGTCGTGGCGATACCCAGTTTGTTCGCCGACTGTTTGTTGAATCCAGTCATTGGTCTATCACCCTCTACTACCGTCGGACGGATAAACGACGTCCTTGCGAACTGCTGGACGAGTGTCACACCGTCCCCGTCTCCGGCCGATACGTGGTCACGGGTCGACACCCCGTTGCCGGAAAGTTTCCACACTTTTATCAGCCGTATCGTGCTACCCCGTGGCATGGTAGACGGCATTCAGGCGGGAGCGGTTTCAGTCGTGCCGGCCCTGGTCGCCATCGCGCTGGCGTGGTATACACGCGACGCGCTCATCGGCCTGTTCGTCGGCGTGGTGACGGCGGCAGTCGCCTACGGGGCGTTGAACCCCGCGTACGTCGGTGTCCCGGCGGGCCTGATCACCGCCGGCCCGGAGGTGACGACCGTGAACCCACAGGCGGAGGACGCCGAGTCCTGGACGGTGGGCGCTGGGGGAGTTCTCCTTGGAGCCGTCTTCGGGCTGAAGGTCGCCCCGGAGATCATCGCGACGGCACCGCTCTTCGGGCCGTGGTACGTCGAGAACGTGTTGCTCGCGATCTTCGCCATCGGCGGGATGATCGGGCTGATGATCCGGTCGGGGGCCATCCGGGGCGTGCTGGAGGCGCTGGCCGCCCGCGTCGACTCGCCTGCGGACTCGGAGAAGGCCGCGTTCCTGGCCGGCATCGCCATCCACATCGACGACTACTTCAACTGCCTCGTGGTCGGGTCGATGATGCGTCCGCTGACGGACCGGTTCAACGTCTCGCGGGCGAAACTCGCCTACTACGTCGACTCCGCGGGGTCGCCGGCGGCCCGTCTGGCCTTCTACTCGACGTGGGGCGCGGCGATGGTCGGCTTCATCGGCGGCGGCATCGAACAGGCGGCCAGCCAGGACACACTCCCCCAGCGGATGTCCGAGTTCGTCAATTCGAGCGGCGAGGCCGTTACCGGTGCTATCTGGCCGCTGTTCTTCAACACGCTCTTCACCGGCTTCTACTCGTGGATCGCCCTCGGCATCGCCGCCTTAGTCGCCTGGCAGGTGTTCCCGAACATCGGCGAGATGGCCCGGGAAGAACAGCGCGCCCGCGCCGGCGAGGGCGTCGTCGGCGACGACCACGACCCGATGATATCCAAGGAGATGGACGAGTACACCGTCTACGAGGGGGCGAGTCCCGACTGGCGGAACTTCGCCGCGCCCATCGTGACGATGGTGGTCGTCGGCCTCGGCGCGATGTTCTGGCGCGGGAGCCCCGTCGTCTACGTCGAAGGAGCGACCGGGAACACGCTCTTCGAGCTTGGCCAGTGGGCGCTCGTCTTGCCACCCAGCGGCCCGTGGTCGTTCAACATCGGCGGGGTCCAGCTCGGCATCGCGTCCGTCACGGCGCTGGTCGTCGCGTTCGCCCTCTATCGCCTCCGGGGCGACATCCCATCCAACAAGGACGCGACCGACGCCATGATGGTCGGGTTCAAGGGCATCCTGCTCGCGGCGGTCATCCTGATGTTCGCCAGCTCCATCCAGAACGCCGTCACGCTGCTGGGCATCTCGTCGTTCGTCACCGAGACGTTCGGCGGCGTCCCGGCCTTCGTCGTTCCGGTGGCCGTCTTCGCCGCGACGAGCTTCGTCAGCTTCTCCGATGGCTCCTCGTGGTCGACCTACGGCATCATGTTCCCCATCGCGGTGCCGCTGGCGTTCGCGACGGGAGCGAACCTCCCACTCGTCCTCGGAGCCGTGTTCAGCGGTGGCATCTTCGGAGACCACACCTCGCCCATCAGCGACACGACGGTGCTGGCCTCCTCCACCTCCGGGAGCGACCACATGGTCCACGTCCGCACCCAGATCCCCTACGCGCTCATCACCGCCGGCCTCGCCGCGACGCTGTTCTTGCTGTTCGGCCTCGTCCTCCCGGAGGGGTTCCGCGTCATCCCCTACTGACGGGGACGTAGCTCCGTGCTGATGTGGGCGTGACGTGCGGGTCACCACGGCACGTCCCTCGAAAACGAGTACGAGTACGAGTACGAATACGTTCGGAGCACTGTCGCGTCGCACTGCCGACTGTAACTGTCTCAGCAGGTTCGGCACCCCGAGTGCCGAACTTCGAGAGGACGGACGGCCGACAGTGTCAGGACTCGAACGGTTCCTCGTCGCGGTGGTTGTCGACGTTCTCCTGGTCTGCGGCCTCCTCCTCGCGCCGTTCGTCCTCCTCGTC
>JBEPYA010000238.1:0-5957 GCA_041641615.1 Salinigranum sp.
CCGCCGAGGGGCGGCGGTCCCTCGGTCTCCGGTTCCGTTCTGTGAGTTTCCGTTTCGGAATCGCCTCAACTGAGCTGTCGAGAGGAACGAACCTCTTCTGGCCTCGATTTGATTCGGCGTCTACTGTAAACGGCGGGATTCTCGCCTTGAAAAAAGATAGGTGTCGCGAGCCCGTTGGGGTTCGTATGGCAGCGCAACTCGCTGACGAGCCGTGTGAAGCGTGTACCTCCGAGGACGAACCGCTCTCCGAGGCAGAGTACGCCGAGTACCTCGCCGAGATCGACGACGAGGTCTGGGAGGTCGTCGACGGCCACCACCTCGACGGGACCTACGCGTTCGACGACTTCCGCGACGCCCTCGAGTTCACCTACGAAGTGGGTGAACTCGCCGAGGAGGAGTGGCACCACCCCGACCTGCACCTCTCGTGGGGCGAGGTGCGCGTCGAGATGTGGACGCACAAGATCGACGGGCTCCACAAGACCGACTTCGTGATGGCCGCCCGCATGGACCGCATCCACGAGCAGTACGCGCCCGAGTCGACGTCGTAGTCGCGTCGTAGCGTCGTCAGTGTCGGCGTCGTCGCCTAGTTGGTCTCGGTTTCGACGTCGGAGTCGGAATCGACGTCGTCGGCGAGGGACGACCCCTGCGCCCGCCCGCGGGCGAGTTCGCGGTCGATCTCGTCCTCGTACTCGGAGACGGCTGCGACGGTGACGACGTTTCCGCCGCCGGGGTCGATGACCATCACCTCCGTCCCTTCGGGGATGTCGCCGTCGATCGACCGCGCGGAGTAGTAGGGATTGAACCCCCCGCTATCGAGTTTTATCTCGCCCGACGTCGGCGTGACGCGCTCCGTGACGCGCCCGAACTTACCGGTCAGCGCGTCCGAGTCGCTCGTCCTCGCCGTCCCCTTCCCGCCGTAGAGATCGAACTCTCGATACCCGTACAGGGAGAGCGCCCCGAACAGGAGGACGAGAAAGCCGAGGACCAGCGGCGACGCGAACGGTCCGAGGAGGAGGCCCACGACGCCCGCCAGGAGGAGGGCGACGCCGAGGACGACGAAGTGCGCGCCGGGAGCGAGCGCCTCGGCGACCGAGAGCCCGAGACCCGCGAGTACCAAGAGGAGCGGGAGCGTCTCGGGGCCGAGAAACTCGAGCTGTAGGGGGAGCGGCGGTACCGGCATATGTGGAGGTAAGGGCGCACGCCGATTAAGGGTTGTTCACGGAGCGGATGGCGGTCCGGTCCCGTTCACCGGGTGCTCGACGTCACAGCCGCGTCGAGCACCCCTGTCAACTGCGAGAGTGCCCCCGGCGTCGCCGCCGCTCGCGTCCGTCCCCACGCGTAGGCGGCGACCGCCCGTGCGACCTCGCTTACCTCGACCCCGTCGCGTTCGATCGCACGGGAGAGCGTCTGGTCGCCGCGGTCGACGTTCCCGACGGCCCCTCGCGCCCACCCGGACGCCAGCACCGTCGGCGTCGCCGCCTGTGCCGTCTCGATCGCTTCGAGCGCGGCGAGTTTCTCGCGGCGAACCGCCTCCGCCGACCGGGGGACACCGTACTCGCCGTGGTCGACGACCGCCCGGACGCGCTCGAGCGCCCGGAGGTCGCGGTCGGCCCTCGCAGCCGTGAGAACCGCGCTCGCGACGCCCTCACGGCCACGGGCCTCGCGTGCGCTGCGACAGCGCCACGTCACGTCCGAGACGGCGTCCCGGAGCAGGTCGTGGGCGACGGTGTACGCGAGGTCGCGGTCGAACCGCGACTCCCACTCGTCCGCGGGCGGGTCGGGACACCGCGCGGTGACGTCCGCCACGAGCACGCGGGCAGCTCGGTCGAAGGCGTCCCCGAGCGGTTGCGGGTCGGCGAGCGAGTCGACGAAGCGGTCGTAGTAGTACGCCGCGTTCTCCGCTGCCGTCCGGGCGAGTTCGACCGTCCCGGCGGTCGATCCGACACCGAGGACGCGGCTCTCGTCCGCCCCGCGGCGCTCGGTCGCCCGTTCGAGCGTCCCCTCGGCGTAGTCGACGCGCGATTCGATCGTCCCGTGGACGTCGACCGCGACCGAGAGGTCGTCGCCGACGTAGTGCCACCGCTCACGGAGTCGTGCCAGTCGCTCGCGGACCTGCTCCCGGCGAGCGAGCACCTCCCCACGGGTCAACTCTCCCGCGAAGGCGGCGTAGACGGCGTTGACGTCGGCCGCGAACCACCGGGCCGACTGGAGCGCGTCGAGGCGCTCGTACGGCGTCCGTGCCTCCTCCGCCCGTTCCAGCGCCTCGACGGCCTCCTCGTACCGGTCGGCGTACTCGCGGGCCACGGCCTCGTTGGGTATCTCCGGTGACTCGGGGGCCGACGACAGCAGCGACAGCGCCCGGTCGCGGCTGGCCGCGACGTGGTCCGCCCCGATTTCGACGGGGAACGTCCGGGGAATCGTGGGCGTGCCGAGACCGACGACCCGCCCGAGCGCGCCGCTGTCGTACGACACGTCGGGGTCGTCCGGGCCGCCGTCGGCGGCGGCGAACAGGGGGACGAGCCCCACGCCCATCGCGCCGGCGAGAATGAGCGCCCGGCGCGTCGGATCGACGTCGCTCACGACGACCACACCGGTCGTCGCGGTCGTTCACAGCTCCCACCGCGGCCGAGGGTGTACGATCCGACGTCGTCGGTCGCCATCGGGAACCGGACGAACGCGGCGACGACGTCGCGGTCGTCGAGGCTGCAGGCGACGTCCGCGGGGCGGAGCGGCGAGCAGAAGTCGAGGTCGAACGTGTCGGTGTCGGTGGTCACGTAGTCGACCTCCAGTGCTCGACACGCCCCGACTCGGTGCTCGGAGACGTGGACGACGCTCCGCTCGAAGTCGGTCTCGCGCAGGAGCGCCCGTGCCTCCTCGACGCCCGCGACTGCCGTGGTGAAGGAGATCCGGTCGGCCTCGTCGGCCGTCACGAGCGTCCGCTGGAGGGGTTCGTCCGCCTCGTCTTCGAGTGAGTTCTCCGAGTCGTACCTTACGAACGGTTCGTCGACGGGGTTCCGAACCATCACGGCGTCGTAGTCGAGTGTCGGCTGGCCGGTCTCGGTCGGCGACGGCGTCCCGGGGCCGCCGTCCGTGACGGAGTCGCTACAGCCGGCGAGGCCGACGGCGGCGACGCTCGCGGCGGCGTGGAGGAGCCGTCGTCTGGAGGTGGAGGGGGGGACCATAGCGTGGTTCGGCACAGACGACCCGGACACATCAAGCATCGGGTCTCCGGCGTTCCAGGTTCGAACGGGGTATCCGGTCGACTCGGCGTTCGGGGGGCGCTGTCGGGGGACGAAGGGATCAGATGACCGTCGACAACAACAGGAGCGTACCGACGACGCCGAGGAGGACGAAGACGGTGTTTTCGAGCGTCGGCCGGCCGGGTTCGAGCGGTTCGGGTTCGGACTCGACGACGCCATCGGGGCCGACCTCGTCGAGGGCGAACTCCCACTCCCCGTCCTCGTCCTCGTTCTCGTGTTCGTGTTCGAACCCGCTCGCACTCTCGTTCTCGGGATCGCGGTCGATGTCGGAGCTATCGGCCACCGTCTCATCCTCGACCGTCTCGACCGAGTCGCTGTCGGGACCGGACTGTGCCATTATCCCTATTTCGAGGCGGAGCGGCAAAAGTCCTGCCGCACCACGGACGCGTCGGAGACAGAACAGTCAGAGCCGACGGGAGAGACGGCCTACGGATGCTCGTTCACGACGTGGCGGTCGCGCTCCTCGGTGGCGAGGATGTCGCCCTCGTAGACGATGCCGCGCTCGGCGTGGAGCGTGACGGTCGTGCCGCCTTCGACCGTGTCGAGGACGGGTGCACCCGAGATCATCGGGATGTCGAGTTCGCGCGCGACCATCGCGGGGTAGCCGGTGAGACCCGGTCGAGCGTCGATGATGGCCGCGAGCTTCGCCGCGTCGCCGTCGAACTCCCCGTCGAACTCCGCACCGAGGTACAGCACGGCTCCCTCGGGGACGTCGGAGAGGTCGCCGTCAGTCGTCCGGTAGAGTGGGCCGGCCACCCGACCGCCGACGATCTTCCGCCCGTTGGCGATGGACTCGGCGACGACGTGCACCTTCAGCATGTTCGTCGTGTTGGTCTCTTCGAGTTCGGACATCATCCCCGAGAGGATGACGATGGTGTCGCCGCTCTCTGCGACGCCGGCTTCCAGCGCCGCGGAGACGGCGTCGTCCATCACCTCGGCGGCGCTCGTGCGGTATTCGGAGTAGCGGGCGTCGATTCCCCACGAGAGGATGAGCTGGCGGCGGACGCGGTCGTTCGGCGTCGTCGCGACGATGGGGACGCCGGGGCGGAACTTCGCCGTCTTCCGCGCGGTGTACCCCGATTCGGAGGCGGCGACGATCGCGGAAGCGCCGACGTCACGGGCAAGATACCGCGCCGACCGGGCCAGCGCCTCCGTCCGGGAGTCCGTGCTCGCGGTGGGAACGCGCTGTTCCTGACTCTCGGCGTACTCCTCCGTCGATTCGACCTCGCGGACGATGCGGGACATCGTCTCGACGACCCTCACTGGATGATCGCCGACGGCCGTCTCGCCCGAGAGCATGACCGCGTCGGTGCCGTCGAGCACCGCGTTCGCCACGTCGGAGGCCTCCGCGCGGGTCGGCCGGCGCGCGTGGACCATCGAGTCCAGCATCTCGGTCGCCGTGATGACGGGCACGCCCGCGGCTTGGCACTTCCTGATGACGCGCTTTTGCACCATCGGGACGTCCTCCAGCGGGCACTCGACCCCGAGGTCACCGCGGGCGACCATCACGCCGTAGGCGGCCTCGATGATCTCGTCTAGGTTCTCGACGGCACCCGCCCGTTCGATCTTCGCGATGACGGGGATGTCGCCGCCATACTCCTCCAGGCGGTCGGAGATGGCGTAGATGTCGTTCGCCGTCCGAATAAAGGAGGCGGCGACGAAGTCGACCTGCTTCTCCGCGGCGAGTTCGAGGTTGCGGTCGTCGCTCTCGGTGATGAGGTCGATGTCGAGGCTGACGCCGGGGACGTTGACCCCTTTCCGCCCACCCAAGTCGCCGCCGGAGTCGATGCGGGCGACGACGGCGTCGCCCTCCACTCGGCGGACGGTCGCCTCGATACGCCCGTCGTCGAGGAGGATCGTGTCGCCCTCCTCGACCGCCGCGATGGAGTACGACAGGCCGACCTCCTCGGACGTCGCCTCCTCTCCTCGGACGAAGCGGACCTCGCTCCCCGTCTGGAGATGGATGGGTGCATCGAGCGGCGCGGTCCGCACCTCGGGTCCCTTGAGGTCGAGCATCGCCGCGAGCGGGGAGTCCGTCCGGGCGTCGACCGCGCGGATTCGGTCGATCATCTCCGAGCGGTGTTCGACCGACCCGTGACTCGCGTTGAGTCGGGCGACGGCCATCCCGGCGTCGGCGAGCGCGCCCATCGTTTTCTGGTCGTCCGACGCCGGCCCCAGCGTGCAGACGATCTTCGCGTTTCTCATGAGAGGTCGGTACGCCCGAACGCGGTAAAAAGACCGGCGATAGAACTCCCGACCGAGTAAACAGCCCCCGTTACCGCTCCCGAAGCTATATATCCCCGTCCGCGCGCGGCTTATCCCCGCTCGAGCCCTCCAAGCTAGTATGGATGTGGACAGTTCGTTCCCGGAGCCTCGGTCCGACGGCGGAAGCGTGGCGAGGGTCCCCGCGGTCCCACCCGACGACTCGACTCCGACGTGGCGCGAACGGAAGGCGCGAACGACCGGACTCGCACGCCTCACGTACGAGTACTTCGAGCGGGCACGCTACGAGGACCAGGTCCTCAGGAGCGAGTCGACGTACGTCGAACGCGACGTGCTCGGCTTCCCGACGTGGCCGCACGAAACGGTCAGGAACGCCTCCATCGCGTCGTTCTTCACCGGGATGATCCTGTTCCTCTCGGCGACGATGCCGCCCCACATCGGCCCGCCGGCCAATCCGTCGTCGACGCCCGCGGT
>JBEPYA010000239.1:0-5937 GCA_041641615.1 Salinigranum sp.
GCGACCGTCGTGACGCTCGGCGCGCTCGTCGTCGTCTTCGTCGCCGGCCTCGCCGCCCCCGACTCCCTCGCCGGGACGCTGGTCGACATCCTCGCCCGGGAGGGGACGCTCTCCTCGGCGCTTCGGCTCTCGGTCCCCATCGCGCTGGCGGCGCTCGGGGGCATCTTCTCCGAGAAGTCGGGCGTCATCAACATCGGGCTCGAAGGCCTGCTCATCATCTCGGCGTTCGCCGCCATCTACGTCGCAGACGTCACGGGCGGCGTCTGGGTCGGGTTCGCCGGCGGCGTCGTCGCCTCCATCCTCCTCTCGCTGCTCTTCGCCGTCGTCGTCATCGAGTTCCGCGCCGACCAGATCATCGCGGGACTGGCGGTGTGGCTCATCGCGCTCGGCCTCGCCCCCTTCGCGTCGCAGGTCATCTACGGTCGGCCGAACTCCCCGAGCGTCTCGACGCCCGGCACGGTCACGGTCCCGGTGCTGTCGGAGCTGTCGGTGCTCGGCCCCTTCCGCGCGCTGTTCGACGCCTCGCCCACGGTGTACCTGATGTTCCTCGCCGTCGGCGTCTCGTGGTACGTCCTCAACCGGACCCGCTTCGGGAGGTGGGTCCGCGCCTCCGGCGAGAACCCGAAGGCGCTCGACACTGCCGGCGTGAGCGTTTCGAGAGTGCGCTACGCTGCCGTCCTCCTGTCGGGCCTCCTCGCCGGCATGGGCGGTGCCTCCCTCTCGCTGGACCTCGGGCAGTTCACGGGTAACGGCCCGACGATGGTCAACGGCAAGGGGTTCATCGCCATCGTCGCCTACCTGTTCGGCAACTACAATCCGGTCGGGGCGTTCCTCTCGACGCTCCTCTTCGCCGGACTCGATGCGATGCAGACGGCGCTGCAGCTGCAGAACGTCGGGATTCCGAACCAGCTCGTGCGCGTGATCCCGTTCGTGATGGTCATCATCGTGCTCGCGCTGGTCGGACGGACCCGGATTCCGGAGGCGGCGGGCGAGCACTACGAGTCGGGCGACGACAGTCGGTGATCGAGGACGTGGCGTTCGGGGCTCGATACCGAGTACGGTGCAGGCACGTGCCGACCGACCGCACGGGCGCTGATCGGTTTCGGTGGAGGACGCCACCGGCGGCAGCCCGACGAGACGCTCTCCGGGAGAGGGCGCGTCACTCCGTGTCGTGCTCCAGCTCGCGAAGCCGTTCGTCGGTTCCGGCGACGACGACCGTGTCCGTCGGACCGAACTCGGTTCCGCTGTCGGTGTAGAACGCCCCGTTGTGCTGGACGCCCACGGCGACCAAGCCGCGTTCGAGGGTTCGTTCGATCGCCCCGAGACGCGACTGGGAGAACGAATCCCCGCTGATCTCGACGAAGCGGATCTGACCGACTGGACTCAAGATGGTGTCTCGAGAGAGCTCGCTGGCGATCAGTCGAGCCGTCGTTCGTTGTTCCGAGAGGGCGTAGTCCGCTCCCGCGTCGAACGCTTTGGGAACGCTCTCGTCGTCCGTCACTCGGGCGAGGATCTCGACGTCGTCGGTCACCGAGCGGACCATCGCGGCGATCAGAAGCGCCGTATCGTCGTCGTCGACGGCGACGACGACCGCGGTGGCGTCCTCGACGCTAGCCTCCGAGAGCACCTCTCGTTCGGTCGCGTCACCACAGACGTCCACGTCCACGTCCGTCCGGACGTCGACCGTCGTGACGTCGACGTCGTCCGGGAGGTACTCGACCACCGCCTGACCGGCCTCACCGCACCCAGCCACCACGACGCTCGTGTGGCTACGCGGCGGTCGGACGTCGGTGGGTCTGTCGTGCACGCGGTCGAACGACGTCTCGGGACCGACGACGACGAGTGTCGCGTTGGGTGTGAGTCGGTCGTCGGGGTGCGGTGGCAGGCGGAGTTCACCGTCGATCCAGGCGGCGACGATCGAGAGGCGTGAATCCGCGGCGACAGCCGTTTCGCTCACGGGGACACCGTTTAACGGGCCGCCGCGACTCACGACGAGTTCTCGGATGACCGTTCTCTCGCCGATGACGTTCGCCGGTTCCGTTCGCTCGAACGTGAGGGAAGCCTTCTCGGCCAGCCGGCGGCCGAGAAGCGCGGGGAGGCAGACCACCCGATCGGCGCCGACTCGCTCCAGTGCCGCCAGCCGATCCGGACTCTCTGTCAGACAGACCACCTGTGCCTCGTCGTTGCGCTGGCGGGCGGTCAGCGTGATACTGGCGTTTCGATTGCGGGCGTCCGCGACAACGACCGACGCGTCCGCGACCGAGGCGCGTTCGAGGGTCTCGGTCCTGCTGGGGTTGCCGTCGATGACCTGGTAGTCCCGATTCGAGAGATTGATAGCCTCTTCCTTGTCGGAGTCGACGAGCACGTACCCGTAGTCGGATTCTTCGAGTTCGTCCAGCAGTACTTGCTTGCCGCGTTCGTACTCGCAGACGACGACGTGGTCGTCCTTCGCTGTCAACCGCGAATCGAGGACGACCGGAGCGCGCTCGAACAGCGGGATGACGAGGATACGGAGCGTGACGAACCCGATGATGATGCCCGATATCTGATACCAGATGACGAGCAGGTTCATGAACGGCGACCGCCACGGGGAGTCCGCCCCGTATCCGGTGGTCGTCATCGTCTCGACGACGGTCTGGAGCGCCCGGAAGAACGACAGGTCGTCACCCTCGAGTCGTGTCATTCCGGCCTGGTAGATGAGCGCATAAACCAGGAGGACACAGACTAACGAGACGCCGAACTTGATCACCGTCCACTGACGCTCGGAGAGATCGCTGATCGACTCGACCGATTCGAGGCGAGAGAGCTGGTGTTCGAGCGGCGACTGAGGCTTCCCCGAACTCATCGCGTTCGCTAATCGCGCCACCCGGTTATGCGTGCTCCTTGTGAGGTGCTCTCCGCGTTCGGGATGACACTCACACCCACGACGATGCCGTCGCTCTCGGTTCGGTGCGGTCCCCTGCGACCGTCTGTGAACGAACCGCTCGTCCGTGTCTATCCGCACGACCACTCCTACTCGACGAGAGGGACGACTGCCGTGGTCACTGACCGTCCCGCGTGGGAGCGGCGGCGTCACCGTCGGGCCAGTTTGGCGGGAACTGCGTTCGGCACGACCTGCCGTCTCGCTCGGCAGTATCGCTCGGCGAGGTCACTGCGCAGCGCGCGGAGACGATTCGTCACGCGCCGACCGCTACGACGGGCACGGTGGGGGGCGAAGGCGCTCTGTGAGCCCGGCGAACGGGAACCAGCAGAAGCGAGCGGGACTGTCGGACACGACAGACGCCGGAAAGACAGTGCGAGGCGCGTGGTGTCAGACCGCTTCGCCGCCTCGCTGACCGGACGGGCGACACGGTGCACGCAGGGACAGTCGGCTGGAGAGCCGTACTCTCACCACGCACCGACACCGCAGAATCGACGCCACACTGTCTGTCCTGTTCGGCGCGCTCTCGAACGACGCTCGTCGCCGACTCGCACGACCCCCCCACGCGAACCACGAACGACCGACTCGGGAACGAAGAGTTTTCACCTCCGACTCGGGAAGACCTACCAATGACTACCCACGAGTACGACTTCGTCGTCGTCGGCGCGGGCACCGCCGGGTGCTACGCCGCGGCGACCGCGGCCCGAGAGGGTCTCGACGTCGTCGTCATCGAGCGCAAGACCCGGGAGGAGGCGGGCCACATCGCCTGCGGCGACGCGCTGAAAGGGGCCGATAACTTCCCCGACGCCATCCCCAAGTCCCAGCTGGAACCCGCGTTCACCAACACGGGCGTCGACCACGGTCGCTTCGAGATCCCCCAGGAGAACACCGTCCTCGAAATCCCGGTCCCCGGCGAACTGGCCGTCATCGACCGCTGGGAGTACGGCCGCCGCCTCATCGAGGGGGCCTCCGAGGCCGGCGCGGACTTTCACTACGACACTGTCGTCCAGGACGTCACCCAGGAGGACGGTCGAGTGACGGGTGTCCGCGCGAAGCGGAAGGGGGAGGCCGTCACCTACGAGGCCGCGGTCACACTCGACGGCGCGGGCGCGCTCTCCATCCTCCAGGACAAGGCCGACCTCTCGGGGGCGACGTTCGACACCAACGTCTCGTACTCGCAGTTCTCGTCTGCCTACCGCGAAATCGTCGAGGTCGAAGAGGAGGTGCCGTGGAAGGACGCGCTGGTGTTCAAGCCCACCCAGCGCGCCGCGGGCTACCTCTGGTACTTCCCGCGCACCGGCACCGAAATCAACGTCGGCCTCGGCTTCCAGATGAACGAGGAACCGATGAAGCTCGTCGAGGACCTCAGGCGGGACCTCCGGGAGCGCCCCGAGTTCCGGAACGCCCGGGTGACGGACAAACTCGGCGCGGCGCTGCCCACCCGCCGCCCGTACGACTCGGCCACGGCACCGGGGTTCATCGCCGCGGGCGACGCCGCCGGACTCGTCAACCCGACGACGGGAGGCGGCATCGCCGGCGCCGCCTACTCGGGGAAGTACGCGGCCGAACAGGTCGTCGAAGCCGTGAGCGAGGGCGACGTGAGCGAGGAGACGCTCTGGCGCTACAACGAGCGGGTGATGGACCACTTCGGCGCGCGCTACGCCGCCCTCGACGTGTACAACGTCCTCTCGACGGCCGTCGACGTCGACAGCCTCATGGGGCTGCTCGCGTCGCTTCCGGGAGAGAAGATCGCCGAGGCGCTGTACGACGGGTCGACCTCGATGTCTCCGTTCCTGATCGCACAGACGCTCAAGGAGAGCTACGGCCACTGGAAACAGATCTGGAACTTCTTCGAGACGAAGCGCGTCGCGGACGACCTGCTGAGCCACTACCAGCGGTACCCCTCGCGGCCGGGCGCGCTCGGCGGCTGGCAAATCACCCGCGACGAGATCATGGATCGCGTCTACGAGACGACCGGCGCCGACCCGAAGTACTGACACGCCAATCTCTCCCGGGCCGTTTATGAGTTCGGCTCACGGGGCTGAAGACGATGGATCGAGAGGGAGTGCGAGCCCGCGTCGCCGCCTTGCCGACGTGGGCCGGCGTCGTCGCGACCGTCCTCTGCTTCCTGTTCGCCGTCCGCCTCCTCGGTACGGCGACGGGGGCGTTGACACCGACACTCCAGCGGTTCGTCGAGGCGAACCCCGTCTCGGCCCTGCCCGCGCTGGGGACGGGGTGGCTCGTGGCGACCCTCGTCGGGAACGGGACGGTCGTAGCCGCCGTCGCCCTCTCGCTGCGCGCCTCGGGCCTCCTCACCCCACCACAGCTGTTGCTGCTCGTCGTCGGATCGCGTCTCGGCGCGACCGGAATCGTCCTCGCCATCGGCGCACTCGACGCGCTCCGAGGGCGTGCGGTCGCGACCGGGACGACCGTCGGCGTCGGGAGTTCGCTGGAACTCGGCCTGCTCGCGAGCGGGCTCACCGCGGTCGTCTACCTCCCCACGGCTGTCGGCGGCTACCTCCTGCTTCGGTCGCTCCGGGTCGACTCCCTCGACGGGGTGCTGGCGACGTTCGGACGGGGAGTCGCCGGCCACGGCGTGACGGTTCCCGCGCTCTTCGAACCGGTCGCGGCGGCGGTGACCGCGTGGGTCGGCGCGCCTCTCGCCGCAGTCGGCGCCGTCCTGCTGTTGTTCCTCTCGCTCGACCTGGCGGACCGCGTCCTCGAGTCTGTCGACGGCGACAGGGTCCGCGCGTGGGTCACGGCTGGGCTCGACAACCGCTGGCGGGCGGGGGCGGTCGGGTTCGTCGTCACCGCGCTCACGACGAGTGTCGCCTTCTCGCTCGGGATGGTCGTCCCGCTGTACAGCCGCGGCTACCTCGACCGCCGTGAGACGGCGCCGTACGTTCTCGGGGCGAACGTCGGGACGCTCGCGGACACGCTCGTCGTGGCGGTACTGCTCGGCGACGGCGGGGGCGTCGTGGCCGTGGCGGCCGTGGGCGCCGTCGCGAGCGCGGTCA
>JBEPYA010000240.1:0-5895 GCA_041641615.1 Salinigranum sp.
GGTAACGCGGGGTGCCGGCGACAGAACCCTTTTGCCACCCAGCCGCCCTCCTGTGGCCATGGCCATCGGCGACTGGTTCGAAGTCCCCGACAGCACCGACCTCTACTACGTCGACGTCGGCGCGTACGGCATCCCGGAGTACGGGACAGTGTACGTCGTCGATGCGGAGCGTCCGGCCGTCGTCGACACTGGACTCGGGCGGAACCGCGAGTACGTCTTCGACCTGCTCGACGAACTGGAGGCCGACCCCGAGTACGTTGTCGCGACGCACGTCCACTTGGACCACGCCGGCGGCGCGGGCTACCTCGCCGAGCGGTACCCCGAGGCGACGGTGGTGACGCCCGAGCGCGGCGTGGAACACCTCGTCGACCCCTCGCGCCTGGTCTCCGGGACGAAGGCGGCCGTCGAGGACCAGTGGAAGTACTACGACGAACCGCTCCCCGTGCCCGAAGCGCGCGTCGAGGGCCTCACCGACGGGGACCTCCTCGACCTGGGTGACCGAACGCTCACGGTCCACCACGCACCGGGACACGCCCCCCACCACTGTTTCGTCCACGACGACGGCGACGACGTCGTCTTCACAGCCGACGCCGCGGGCATCTTCGTCCCCGAGACGGGTGCCGTCCGTCCCACGTCGCCGCCCGCGCAGTTCCACCTCGAGAAGAGTCTCGCCGACGCAGAGGCCATCACTACGCTCGACCCCGACATCCTCTGTTACGGCCACTTCGGGCCGCGCGCGTACGAGGAGGGCGTGATGGACGAGTACAAGCGGACGCTCGTCGAGTGGGTCGAGGCGGTCCGCTCGAAGCGCACCGAACTCGAAGACGACGGGGCGGTCATCGACTACTTCATGGACCACACCGACATGGTCGACGTGTGGGGCCCCGAGAAGGCCCGCGCGGAGGAACGACTCAACACGAAGGGCGTGCTCGGCTACCTCGACTACGTCGGCGAGACGTAGCCGGCGCGACCCGAATCGGACCGAGCGACGGTGCGTAGTATCGGGTCGGTCACGCGCCGCGTCAGGTCGTCAGGCCGGGAGGACGGGTACGGGGGCCGTCCGGAGGACGCGGTCGGTGCAGGAGCCGATGTGCGGGGCCGGATGCGCCGAGGCGCCGTGTCGGCCCATCACGATGAGATCGACGTCGTTCTCGTCGGCGTAGGCGGTGATGATCTCGTGGGGCATCCCGCGCTGGACGCTCGTCTCGACGTCGAGTCCCGCCTCCGTCGCGCGGGAGACGATCTCTTCGAGGTACCCCTCGCCCTCGGTCTCCAGCTGTTCGAATCGCAGCTCCATGTCGGAGAGTGCGGGCGTCTGCCCGTAGATGCGCTCGTCGACGACGTACAGCGCGTGGACCGTCGCCCCATACTGCTTCGCGATGTCGACGCCTGCGGTCACGCCACGCTCTGCGCCGGTGCTTCCATCGGTCGGGATGAGAACGCTGCGGTACATACCGGAGATAGGATGTCGACTGAGTTATACTTCCTCGTGGCTCTCGGTACCTGGGAACCGTCCGCCCCGTCACGGACAATCTATGTCTTTATGTCCGAGGCAGGCTTGGACCGGCGTACATGGAGGCGAAGTGAATGGCAACCGGAGGGGGAGTGAGCCTCATCCCCATCGTCGCGGCCATCATCGGTATCGGCGTCATCTCACAGGTACTCTCCGACCGGTTCCAGGTCCCGAGCGTCGTCTTCCTCATCGCGGCCGGCATCACGCTCGGTCCCGAGGTGCTCGGCGTCGTCAACCCGGACGTGTTCGGCGGCGGCCTCTCTGACATCGTCGGCCTCTCGGTCGCCATCATCGTCTTCGAGGGAGCGTTCCACCTCCGCATCGAGAAGCTCCGGGAGGCACCGGCGGCGACGGTTCGACTCATCACTGTCGGGGCCGCCATCGCCCTCGTCGGGACCGCAGCGGCGGTTCACTACATGCTCGGGGCGGCGTGGCTCGTCTCCTTCCTCATCGGCGCGCTCCTCGTCGCGACGGGGCCGACCGTCATCGCACCGATCCTCGAAGTCGTCCCGGCGCGCGACCGCGTCGAGGCGGCGCTGGAGACGGAGGGGATCGTCAACGACGTCACCGCCGCCATCCTCGCGGTCGTCATCTTCGAGGCGTTCATCGCCGAGGAGACGGGCGCCGGCATCTTCGTGACCCTGTTCGCCGAGCGACTCGGCGTCGGCATGCTCATCGGCGTCGTCGTCGCCGCCGTCGTCTACTACCTCCTGCGGTACGTCGACCTCTCGCCGGGGAACGCGCCGCAGAACGCGCGACTCCTCGTGCTGGCGGGCGCGCTGGTCGCGTACGGAGCCGCGGACGCCATCGTCACGGAGGCCGGCATCGCCGCCGTCGCCACGGCCGGCGTCCTCCTCGGCAACCTCGACGTCCCCTACGAGCACGATATCTCGGAGTTCAAGGGCGACATCACGCTCATCGTCCTCTCGTTCGTCTTCATCGCGCTGGCCGCCCTGTTACAGTTCTCGACGCTCATCCAACTGGGCGTCGCCGGCCTCGCGGTGGTGGCTGCCGTCGCGCTCGTCATCCGCCCGGTCGTCGTGTTCGCCTCTTGCGTCGGCGACCGCTTTACGACTCCCGAGAAGTGGTTCATGAGTTTCGTCGGACCGCGCGGCATCATCCCCGCGTCGGTGGCGACGCTGTTCGCCATCGAACTCCGGGCGCAGGGGCTCGCCGAGGCCGCGGACCTCCTCGTCGGCACTGTCTTCCTCGTCATCCTCGTGACCGTCGTCTTCGAGGGGGGCTTCGCCCGGCGGATCGCTGAATACCTAGACGTGATTCCAATGCGTGTACTCGTCATCGGAGGCGGTAAGGTGGGCCGGACGCTCGCCGAGCGCCTCGAAGACCGCGGAGAGAACGTCGTACTGATCGAGAACGACCGAAACACCGTCGAGACCGCCCGCAACGAGAGCTTCGCCGTCCACCACGGTGACGGGACGGACACGGAGGTACTCCGCTCTGCGGGCGCGGAGAACGCGAAGGTGGTCGTCGCCGCCACTGGCGACGACGACGTGAACCTCCTCGTCGCACAGCTGTCGAACTCGAAGTTCGCGCCCGAGACCATCCTCGCACGCGTCAACGACCCCGCGAACGTCGAGGCGTTCGAGGAACTGGGGGTGCGGACCATCTCGACGACGCTCGCCACGGCGCAGGCGCTCGACAACTACATCGAGCGCCCTGCGATGATGAACTGGATGAGCGAGATCGGCCGCTCCGGTGACGTCCAGGAGGTCGAGCTCACGGCCGACGAACTCATCGGGATGACCATCGAGGAGATCAGCGACGAACTCCCCGACGGCGTGCTCATCGCGCTCGTCGCCCGCAACGGCGACACGCGCGTTCCGACCGACGACTTCACCGTCGAGTACGGCGACCGCGTCACCGTCATCGGCGAGCGGGAGGTCGTCCGTGATGCGATGTCGCTCGTCCACCCCGAGAACTGATACCGGGCGAAGGACCGTCATCGACGCGGTCAGAGAGAGCAACCGCGACCGCGCGGTAGACGGGCACAGAGTGGGCGAAGGCGAAGTCTCGGTCGTGTGAGACGACCGCACGGTACACGGACGCGGTGGACCGCAGCCTCGTGCCTCCCCAGCCGGTGGCTCGCGCACGGAGGCGCGAGCGGTCCCTCGCGCGCCGCTCGTTTCACTTCGGTCACTCGTCTGCGGAGCGGCCAAGCCCGCTCCGCACGGCCAGCGGGACGCGTCGCGTCCCGCGCTGCTCCCGCGCGCCGACCGCAACCGGACAGCGGTGGCACGCGACGTCACGCGGACTCGGCCGCGCGGCTCACGCGCGAGGTCTTCGCGAGTGAAGACTTGAAGCGACGAAGTCGCTTCAGTGGACGACTGAGTGACCGACTGAAAGAAGGTCACGAAGGAATCGGCTGGAGAGGCATGTGGCATCACCGTGCCCGTATACCGCGCGGTCTGATCCTCGTTCGGTCCCGAGCCGTTCGACACCCTCCACGTCTCACCACTCGACACATCGGTGTGCACTGTCCGAACGCGTTCGGAGCAAAGTACAGCGAGGGGTCGGAGGCAGCGTCGGCCGCGGATGCCGAACACGAGAGAACGGCTACTACTGCGTTCGGGCCCAGCGGACGAAGAGGGCCCAGTAGCCGACGACGAGCCCGCCGAGGAGGAGCCAGACGGGGTCGCCCAGCACGGGCTGGCCGACGAGGCCGGCCTCGACAGCTGCCATCCCGACTCCCGCGAGGACGGCCGCAGCGCCGACGGCGACAGTACGTTTCATCACCGACCACTTACACACTCGCCGACATATTCGTACCGGTTCCGGTCGAGGTCGGGAATGCGACGTTCGCGACACCAACGTTTATCGCCCGCTCCCGACAACTGGGACCATGCGCCACGCCAAGGGCCCACTCCTCTCGGTCGACCTCACAGAACGGACGACGAGCGAGGCGGACATCACCGACGTCCTCTCGTCGTTCATCGGCGGGCGGGGCGTCGGGACGAAGCTCGCCCACGACCGCGTCCCGTTCGACGCCGACCCGCTCGGGGAAGCGAACCGTCTGTACTTCACCACGGGGCCGATGCAGCACTCCCAGATGTCCTTTACCGGCCGGATGAACGCGACCGCCGTTTCGCCGCTGACGGACGGGCTGCTCTCGTCGAACGCCGGCGGGTTCATGTCGCGGAACTTCACCGCCACCGGTTACGGCGCCGTCGAACTCCACGGCGCGAGCGACGAACTCCTCGCCATCCACGTCACCGACGAGGGCGTGGAGTTCGAGCCGGTCCCCGACCTCGCGGGTGCGACGACCTCCGAGACGATCGAGTACGTCGAGGAGTCGCGGGACCTCGAAGCCGAACACGTCGCCAACATCGGCCCGGCGGGCGAGAACGAGGTCCGTTTCGCCTCCATCATGACCTCCGAATCGAGAGCGTTCGGCCGCGGCGGCCTCGGCGCGGTGCTCGGGGCGAAGGGCGTGAAGCTCCTCACGTTCGACGGAGACTCGACCCCCGAGGTCGACATCCCGCCCGTTCAGATGGACGTCCACCGCGAGGCCGCCACGGACGACCACATCATGAAGCGGCAGGGAACCACCTCGGTCACGGACCTCGGCAACGAGGTGAGCGCCCTCCCCACGAGGTACTTCTCGGAACTGCAGTTCGAGGGCGTCGAGGGGATCAACGGCGACAGAGTGGAGGAGAAGAAGTTCAAGAAGGGCACCTGTTCGGCCTGTGCGTTCGCGTGTAAGCTCCCGACGAAGGACGAAGAGCGGGGCGTCGAAACCGAGGGACCGGAGTTCGAGACGGTGATGTCGTTCGGGTCGAACTGTGCGGTCGACGACATCGTCGACGTGATGCAGTCGAACGAGCTCTGCGACCAGCTCGGGATGGACACCATCTCCGCTGGAGACACGGTCGCGGCCTACCTCGCGAGCGAGGACGAGTTCGGCAACGTCGAGCTCATCCACGAACTCGTGGAGAAGATCGCCCACCGCGAGGGCGTCGGCGACCTCCTCGCCGAGGGCGTCGCTCGCTGTCACGAGGAGCTCGGGGTGGAAAACTGGAGCGTCAAGGGGCTGGAGTTCCCCGGCCACGACGGCCGGACGCTCCAGGGACAGGGCCTCTCGTTCGCCGTCGCGAACCGCGGCGCCGACCACATGTACGCCACCTTCTACGCACTCGAGTACCCGCTGGTCGACAAGGACCAGGCGATGGACCCCTCGGGACTCGACGCGAAGCCCGAACAGCTCATCGGCCGGGAGAACCACCACGCCGTTCTGGACTCGGGCGTCGTCTGCAAGTTCTCACGCGGGTTCGTCACCGACGAGCGCCTCGCGGAACTGCTCGGCGAGGACTTCGACGACCTGATGGCCGTCGGCTCGCGCATCGTCGACCTCGAACGCCACTTCA
>JBEPYA010000241.1:0-5877 GCA_041641615.1 Salinigranum sp.
CCTCGTTGTCCGCGGGGAGGACACCGCGGACGTCGCGCTCGTAGATGAGCTGGTCGAGGTAGTCGAACAGGAGCGCCTCCCGGGACTCGGCCTCGACGGTGAACGTCACCGGTTCGTCCTCGTCGCCGCGCGGGGGCACGTCGTCACACATCGCCGCCGTGAGGCCGTCGGCGACGGCGGCGAAGACACCCGAGAGGGTCTCGGCCTCGGCCTCGACGGCGACGTCGGCGGTGTGGTCGCGGAGACGGAACGTCATTCTTTCGTCCCCTCCTCGTCGGCGTCCCGATCGACCCGCTCGGCGAGGTCACGGGGGCGGTCGGTGTGTGCGGGATCGACGCCGGCACGGTACCGCGCCGCCCGGTCGGAGCCGGGGGGTCGGTGGAACGACGTCACCCGCTCGGGCGGGGTCCGACGGTAGACAGTCCCGCCCTCCGCGAGCGACTTCATCTCCTCGCCGGAGAGTCCGCCGTCGAGGCCGGAGTCGGCGACGCCGCTCGTGACGATGGTCTGGACACCCTGCTCGATGGTGAGGTCGACGTCCATCACGGGGTCGGTCGGCAGGTGGACGAGGTGCCCTCCCGTCACGGGATCGGGCGCCATCGGGAGGAACATCGTCACCATCTCGTCGTGCGGGGTGGGTTCGGCGAGCGCGTCGGGCGTCTCGGTCGTGACGAAGCCGAGCGTGTCGGAACCCTCGTAGGAGAACTCGACGAGCTTCACCTCGCGGAAGCTCTCCGTCTCGGAGGAGAGGACGACGTCGGTCACGGAACGGACGGGGGTCCTCACCTCGGACAGCGGCGCCATATCTCACTCTGTGTCGGTTGTCCACCAAAGGGTTCCGGGATTGAGCGGTGCACTCCTCTTCGGCAGAGACGACGCGAGTCCGCGCTACCGGATGGGCGAGGCTGCGCTACCGGACGAGCGACCCGAGGTACGTACGGAGGTCGCGTATCGCCTGTGCGACCTTCCGCCGCTGACGCGACCTGGCATCGACGTCTACGTCGCGACGTTCGAGCCACCGCCGCGTTTCGCGACTCCCGGCTTCCCGTTCGATGTCGACGTGTCGGAGGTGTTTGATCGGGTGTCGCAGCCAGTTGTACTCCTCGTGGGCGAACACGTCGATATACGCCGGCGAGTGAGCGATGAGGATAACGTGTATCTGCCTATCGGCCAGCGGGGTCCGTCGATACGCCCAGCTCCCGTTTGGCTCCGACCCGACCGGTGGCTGGTGATACCACGCTAGCGGGTCCCAGTCGAAGCCGTGGTCCTGGAGCGTCTCTGTGAACTCGTCCAGCGGCTGCTCGACAGTACCGACGTATTCGGTCTCGCGAAGACGGTACTCGGGCTGCCCGAGGGTGCGTGCGAGTCGGGTGATCCGGGGACCGAGCCGTTGTCTCACGCGGTAGGGAACGTCCGGTTGAAGCGTCTCGACGATGTTTCGCATGTGGCGGCCGTTGTGTTTCTAGTCCCTCGAATGTACTGCAACCGAGCGAAACCCGAGCGAGGCCAGCCACCCCCCACCGGGGGCGACGTGAGCGGAGCCACACCGTGCCGACCGCGTCCGCTGTACTCGCCGCACTGTTCGTCTCAATCCGAGAGGGTGCAGATGGGATCGGGATTACGCAGTGAGGAGTCTCGCGGTACGCGGTCCGGGCGTGCGGTTCGGCAGGTGAGTGGCTTTGACTCTCTTCCAGGACCCCGTCTACGCCTCCGCAGATGAGACGTCCGGTACGCCGTCCATCCACCACACCGAACACCTCTCTCCCGCCGCGCGACACCGTCGGACGACGACGGAGTTATATTCCATACTCGTGTACGTGTACGCCAGTGAGTGCCACAATCGAGAAACGGGTGGACGGCCCCAACGACGCCACGCACGTCGAGGCCGCGTGGGCGCTCAAGGAGCGGATCAGACAGGCCGAGGGCGTCCTGAAGCAGCGACGCGGCTTCTTCGTCGACGCCTACCGCCGGTCGACGACCCACCTCCTCTTCGACGGCGACGACCTCGTCGGCTTCGTCTCCGTCCGGCGGGACGGCTACATCCTCTTTCTCGCCGTCGCGCCCGAGGCCCGCGGGCAGGGGCTCGGCCGTCGACTCGTCGCCGAGGTCGCACAGCACCACCGCTCGGTGACCTGTCACGCCCGGGCGACGAACGAGAGCGCACTTCGCTTCTACGAACACATCGGCTTCGAGGTCCGACGGCGGATCGACAACTACTACGAGGACGGCGGCGACGCGTACTACCTCCGCCTCGGCCAGGACGCCTCCTTCCGCGAGCGGCTCTCGGAGTTCTTGCGCCGCTGACGCGACGGAAATTTTATTCGGGGTTCGAGAGTAGCCCGGCGCATGGACGTAGGTGTACTTACCGTCCCGCTCGGTGGCGAGTCGCTCGACGACGCTCTGGCGTACCTCGCCGACCTCGGCGTCGGCGCGGTCGAACTCGGCGTCGGCGGGTTCCCCGGCGACGACCACGTCGACCGGCGTGGCCTCCTCGAGAGCGGCGACGCGCAGGCCGAACTCGTAGATACAGTCGACGAACACGGCCTGCGGGTGAGCGCGCTCGCGACCCACAACAACCCGCTCCACCCCGACGAGGAGCGAGCCCGGGAGGCCGACGAGGAACTCCGCGAAGCGGTCGACCTCGCGGCGGCCCTCGACGTGAACACGGTGACGTGTTTCTCGGGCCTCCCCGCGGGCGGCCCCGACGACGAGGTGCCGAACTGGATCACGGCTCCGTGGCCGACGGAACACGCCGACGCCCACGAGTACCAGTGGGAAGTCGCCACCGACTACTGGGATGACCTCGCGGAACACGCCGCTTCGAAGGAGGTGGACGTCGCCATCGAGATGCACCCCAACATGCTCGTGTACGAGCCGCACGGTTTGCTCCGACTCAGGGAGGCGACGAACGAGCGCCTCGGCGCGAACTTCGACCCCTCGCACCTCTACTGGCAGGGCATCGACGTCACCGAGGCGATTCGATTCCTGGGCGAACACGACGCCATCCACCACGTTCACGCAAAGGACACGAAGGTGTACGAGGCGAACGCGCGCACGAGAGGCGTCCTCGATACGACGGCCTACACCGAGGAAGCAGACCGGTCGTGGCTCTTCCGAACCGTGGGGTACGGCCACGGCGAGGAACACTGGAAGGACGTCGTCTCGACCCTCCGGATGGTCGGATACGACGGTGCCCTCTCCATCGAGCACGAGGACTCGCTCACCTCCTCCCGCGAGGGACTGGAGAAGGCCGTCGACGTGCTCCAGCGCGCCGTGTTCGAGACCACCCCCGGCGAGGCGTACTGGGCAGAGTGATGACGGAGGAACTCACCGTCGGCGTCCTCGGCTACCGGTTCATGGGGAAGGCGCACTCGAACGCCCTGGCGCGCCTGCCGATGTTCTTCCCCGACGCCCCGAGCGTCGACCGACACACACTCGTCGGGCGCGACGAGGAAGCACTGGCCGAGGCCGCCGACCGGTTCGGCTTCTCCCACACGGCGACGGACTGGCGCGACGTGGTCGGCGAGGTGGACGTCTTCTACAACCTCGGGCCGAACCACCTCCACGCCGAACCCTCCATCGCGGCGCTGGAGGCGGGCGCGCACGTCTTCTGCGAGAAGCCGCTCGCACCGACGCTGGCGGAGGCAGAGGAGATGTACGAGGCCGCGCGGTCTGCGAATCGGGTCGCGGGCTGTGCGTTCAACTACCGGTTCGTCCCCGCCATCCGGTACGCGAAGGGGCTCGTCGAGGACGGCCAGTTAGGCGAGATACACCACGTCCGGGGGCGGTACCTCCAGGACTGGCTGGTCGACCCCGACGCGGAGTGGTCGTGGCGCAACTCGAAGGAGCTGGCGGGGTCGGGTGCGCTGGGCGACCTCGGCGCGCACACCGTCGACCTCGCGCGCTTCCTCGTGGGCGAGGCCGCAGGCGACCTGACTCGACTCTCGGGACAGCTCCGGACGTTCGTCGACGAGCGACCCACGGGCGACGACGAGACGAAGCCCGTGACCGTCGACGACGCTTACACGGCGCAGGTCGAATACGAGAACGGGGCCGTCGGCACGTTCGAGGCCTCGCGGTTCGCCACGGGCCACAAGAACGACCACACCATCGAGATTCACGGCTCGGAAGGGAGCCTCAAGTTCTCGCTCGAACGGCTGAACGAACTGGAGTACAAGTCGAGTGAGAGCCGTGGGTACGAGACGATCCTCGTCACGGACGAGTCGGACCCCTACGTCGACCGCTGGTGGCCGCCGGGCCACGTCATCGGCTGGGAGCACACGTTCGTCCACGAGAACTACGAGTTCCTCTCCGCGATCGCGGAGGGCGAGGAGTTCCACCCCTCGTTCACCGACGCCTACGAGGTACAGAAGGTGCTGGACGCCATCGAACGGTCCGACGAGCGCGGCGAGTGGGTCGAGGTCGACCTCGGCTGAGCGTCGGTCGAGCGTCGACCGCGTTTCGACCGACCGACGCTACAGATCCTGAACGCCCTCGTCCGTCACCACTTCGTCGATGAGTTCCACGGGCGTCGCGTCGTACGCGGGGTTCTCGACGATGATGTCCTCGACGGGCTCGAGGAGCACCTCCGTCGCGGGGCGGACCTCGTTCTCGAACCGGAACTCGTCGATGAGCTTCGTGCTCGACCCGACGACGGTGACGGGGACGCCCACCCGGTTCGCCGTCGCGGCGAGCGGGAACGTCCCGATGCGGTTGTAGAGGGTGTCCCCGACGATGCAGTCCATCCCGATGACGACGCGGTCGCACTCGGGGAGGAAGTGCCCGCAGGCACCGTCGGTGACGAGGTGGGTGTCGACGGTCTCCATCGTCGCGAGCGAACGGGCGGTCTTCCGGCCGAGATAGCGGGGACGCGCCTCGGTGACGTACGCGGTCATCTCCAGTTCGTCGGCGGCGGTCTCGATGGCGTCGAGGACCGTCGAGGAGTAGTCGTGGGTGAGGAACGTTTCCCCCTCGATGAACGTCTCGGCGGCGTTCGCGGCCGCCTCGCGCTTGCCCCGTTCGATGTCCTCGACGACGCCCTCGATGGTGTGTTCGAGCGTGGCCATCGAGCCTTCGACGGTCGTCGACGCGCCGATGACCTCTTCGAGCACGCGACGCATCGCGTTGTGGAGCGAGGCGTGGGAGGGGTTCGAGCGGCGGAGGGCACCGACGTTGTGCTCCAGCGCCCGCTCGAAGTCGTCGATGGCGGCGTACTCCCGCTCGGTGAGTTCGGCGAGCGCGCGGGTGGCCTTGATGGCGACGACCGAGGAGCTGTGGGTCTGCATCTCCCGGATCTCCTCGATGGTCTCGTCGATCATACTCTCACGTGCGTGGGTGGTGGGGAAAACCGCTTCGGGCCGCTATTCGGTGTCCGGCCGCCCGACGCCGCCGTCGCCGGCATTGGTGCGTCGGGCGTAGAAATAGACGACGACGGCGGTGAGGAACCAGATGACTGCCCCGACCCGGATGGCGAAGGAGGCCCGTGCCCCCCACGTGGGGAGCGTCGTCGTCGTCGACAGCACCGCGACGATGGGCGACCCGACGAGGATGGTCACGACGAACGTCGTCTGCATCACCCACCCGAAGTCGACGCCGTCGGGGTCGGAGCGTTCGACCGGTTGCACGTCTGCGGATTCGGACGAGGGACGTAAGAGGTGTCGGTTCGCGTTCGAGATTGTGGTTCGTATGTGGATCTGCGAGTCGATGGAGCCGACAGGAGGTGTTGTGGCGCGTGACTACAGGGGTGTCCCGACTCGTGGAGTCGACAGCACGAAGACCGCGGGAGCGCCAGGGCGGTGGAGCCTCACCCTCCCCAGCCGGCTCGTTCGCTCACTGACGCTCGCTCACTCGCCCCTCGCACGTGTGGTCGCGGCTTCG
>JBEPYA010000242.1:0-3314 GCA_041641615.1 Salinigranum sp.
CCACGACCTGGCTCTCGACCCGGACGAACGTCCCCCCGCGGCGGGTCCGGACCCGCGCGCCGTCGCGGTCGATGATGCCGCGCATCTCCGCCGTGTCGAGTATCTCCCGGGTGAGCGAGGGGTCGGTCGTCACCGTCTCGATGCGGTCGACGACGTCCGCGAGGGCGAGTTCGTCGGTTTCGAGGTGCGCGAGCAGGTCGAGCGCGAGTTCGATTCGGTCTGTGCGCTCGGTCACGTCGCTCCCTTCCGTGGGGTCGTCGATAAACGTTCCGCGCCCTCAGTCGAACGCCGGGAGGACCTCTTCCTCGTAGCACTCGAAGAACGACGCCTGGTCCTCGCCGATCTGGTGGACGTACACGGTGTCGTACCCGGCGTCCAGACACGACTGGATGTTCTCGATGTGCGCCTCCGGGTCGGGGTCGGTGAGGATCGACCCCTCGCGGATGTCCGCCTCCGTGACCATCTCGGTGGCCTGCTCGAAGTGCGTCGTGGTCGGCAGGACCTGCGCGAGTTCGCCCGGCAGCGCCGAGTTCGCCCAGTACTCGTGGGCGGTCTGTACGGCCTCGTCTTCCGTCTCGGCGTAACAGACGTGGATCTGCGTGATGGACCGCCCGTCGCCGCCCTCCTCCCGGTAGGCGTCGAGGAGGTCGCCCTGTGGCCCGACCGACCAGAACCCGTCGCCGAACTCGGCAGCCGCCCGTGCCGTCTGCTCGCCGAACGCCGACACGCAGATGGGCGGGAACTCGTCGGGGCGGGTGAAGATCCGGGCGTTCTCGACCGTGTAGTGGGTGCCGTGGTAGCTCGTCTGCCCGGGCTCCCACAGCTGTCGGATGATCTCGACTGCCTCGCGGAGCATCTCCAGCCTGACGCGGTGGGTCGGCCAGTGCTCGCCGGTGACGTGCTCGTTCAGCAGCTCGCCAGTGCCGACGCCGAAGTAAAAGCGGCGGTCGTCGAACATCGACGCGACGGTCGCCACCGCGTGTGCGACGTTCACCGGGTGGATGCGGAACGTCGGGCAGGTGACGCCGACGCCGACGTCGATCTCCTCGGTGGCCTGAGCGACACCGCCGAGCGTGCTCCAGACGAACGGCGACTCGCCCTGCGCTTCGAGCCACGGGTGGAAGTGGTCGGAGATGCTGAGGAAGTCGAACCCGGTCGTCTCGGCGCGCGACGCCAGCTGCACCAGCTCGTTCGGACCGAACTCCTCGCTGGAGAGCGTGTAGCCGATCTCGCTCATCGTCGGACCACCGTCGTCCCGGCTCGCCGTAGAGTCGATGTCATACGATGAACAACTTCGAGCGTACACCGATAAGCGACCGGCTTGTGTGTCACGGGTCGCTGTCGTCGTGCCCGGCAGTGTGTGAGTTCGACGGGCCCGCCGAGACCGCGAGAGGGTTCGCTGCGGCGGCGCAGCTGAACACAAGACGTATACCCGGTCGTGGAGACGGACCGCGTATGCGACGGTCACGGTTCCTGTTCGGGCTCCTCTGTCTCGGCGTCCTCGCCGCGGCCGTCCTCGTCGCACCCGGCCCCGCCCTCCGGTGGCTCGCGTGGCTCGCGGCCGACCCGCTCCGCTTCGGCCTCGCGCTCTTCGCCGTCGCACTCGTCCGACCGCTCGTCGCCTGGCCGACGACGCTGCTCGCCGTCGGCGCCGGCTACGGCTACGGGCTGGTCGGGGTCCCCTACGCGCTCGCGCTCATCACGCTCACGAGCCTCCCCCCGTTTCTCGTCGCCCGACGGCTCGGGAGAGAGTCGTGGGTGGCGACCGCGGGCGAGCGCGTCGTCTACGAGGCGGGCGACCTCCGAAGCGTCGTCGCCTCCCGCCTCCTGCCCGCACCGTCGGACGTCGTCTCCGTCGCCGCGGGCGTCTCCGGCGTCTCGCTGTCGACGTTCGCCCTCGGCACGGCCATCGGCGAACTCCCGTGGGCCGTCGTCGGCGTCCTCGCGGGGTCGTCGCTCGACTCCCTCTCGAACGCCACGCTCGGCGCGGTCGACTGGCGACTCGTCGCGGCGTGCGCGCTCGCTGCCGCACTCCTCCTCGCCGGCCCGTTATATCGCGTGGTCGTCGGGCGCGAAGAGCGGGTACTCGACGTTGACGCGGAGTGAGCGGCTCCGTCGAACTCCCGGTCGCGGGTCGTTCGCGGGAACCTCCCGAGCACAGGCCGCGTACCGGCCACGGCCGCAGTCTACCCGGTGGTGACTCGGACGGGGAGACCTCAAGGGCCTCTCCGGGTGACGTTGCAAGCAGGGGGTTCAACCGGGTCGGGTTCCAAGTAGGAACGTCACTACTCGTTCGTCCAGCGATCACGGGTGGACACCCGTTTCGATACACACTATGGCCCACAATGACTCTACTCACGAGAGTGAACACGACTCCGACGTCCGGCAAGCCCTCGACGGTGAGTGGCAGGAACAGCAAAACGTCCAGGTGGAGGTTCTGATCGACAGCGAGGAGAGCTCTCGATCGTCGGGACGCCTGAAAGTCTTCGAACCCGAGAGCGACGACGAATCGACCGTCGCTCTGTCGGTCGAGTCGGAGACCCAATACCGGGTCGTGAAACTCGACGTCAGCCCGGCGCTGTTACTCTCCGACAAACTCGGACAGGTAGCCGAGAAGGTGGCCTGCAGAGGAGACCGGTGATTGCGGCGGTAGTCGTCCCCGAATACACCCTCTCGACTCGGCAGACGACTCCTGTCACGTCCTGAGTGTTTCGACAGCGCCGAGTGACCTATTCGAGGAGCGACTCGCCCGTCATCGTCGCCGGCTGGTCGACGCCGACGAGTTCCAAGAGGGTGGGAGCGAGGTCACAGAGCGACCCGTCCGCGGTCAGCGAGCGTCCGCCCGCGGAGCCGTCGGGGGCGAGATACACCAGGGGGACCGGGTTGGTCGTGTGCGCCGTGTGGGGCTCGTCGGGCGTGCCCATGTCGTCGGCGTTGCCGTGGTCGGCCGTGATGAGGACGTGCCCCCCTGCGGCCTCGACCGCCTCGACGAGCCGTCCGAGTTGAGAATCGACGACCTCCACGGCGGCGACGGCGGCGCCGAAGTCGCCGGTGTGGCCGACCATATCGGGGTTCGCGTAGTTCAACACGAGCACGTCCGGGTCCTCGGACTCGATCAACTCGATGGCCGTGTCGGTGACCGCCTCGGCGCTCATCTCGGGCTGTTCGTCGTACGTCGGGACGTCCGGCGACTCGATGATCGCCCGAATCTCGCCCTCGAACTCCACCTCGCGTCCCCCGTTGAGGAAGTAGGTGACGTGGGCGTACTTCTCGGACTCGGCGAGCCGGAGCTGCGTCTTGCCGGCCTCGGAGAG
>JBEPYA010000242.1:3324-5817 GCA_041641615.1 Salinigranum sp.
AGAGCACTTCGCCCAGGGTGTCCTCGGGCTCGTTCGGCGGGAAGGCCACGGGGAAGTCGAACGTCTGGTCGTACTCGGTCATCGTCACGAGTTCGGTCTCGGGGGGACGGGTTTCGAACGCCCAGACGGGGTCGACGTCGGCGAGCATCCTCACCAGCTGGCGCGCGCGGTCGGGCCGGAAGTTGAAGAAGATCACCGCGTCGCCGTCTTCCAGCGCGGGCCCGCCCTCGACGAGTGTGGGTTCAACGAACTCGTCGGTGTCGCCGCGGTCGTAGGACGCTTCGACCGCCGCCACGGCAGTCGTGGCCGTGTGTTCGGCCTCGCGCTCGACGATGGCGTCGTACGCGCGCTTCGTCCGCTCCCAGTTCTGGTCGCGGTCCATCGCGTAGTACCTCCCGGAGACGGTGGCGACGTCGCCGGTTCCGCGGTCGGCGACGTGCGCTTCGAGGTCGGCGAGGTAGTGTCTCCCGCCGTGTGGGTCAGTGTCGCGGCCGTCCATGAACGCGTGGGTGACGGCCTCGATTCCGCGCTCGGACGCGATGTCGATGAGCGCGTGGAGGTGCCCCTGCTCGGAGTGGACGCCGCCGTCGGAGACGAGCCCCATGAAGTGGACTCTCCCGCCCGACTCGTCGGCGTGGTCGAACGCCGCCGCGAGCGCGTCGTTCCCGGCGAACGTTCCCTCGGCGATGGAGTCCTCGATGCGCGTGTACGCCTGCTTGACGACGCGGCCCGCCCCGATGTTGAGGTGACCGACCTCGCTGTTGCCCATCTGTCCCTCGGGGAGGCCGACCCGCCGCCCGGAGACGTCGAGCGTGGTGTACGCGCCGGCGTCGGCGAAGCGGTCGAAGTTCGGCGTCGACGCCGCCTTCACCGCGTCGCGTCGGTCGTGGTCGCCGAGGCCCCAGCCGTCGAGAACAACGAGCGCTGCCTGCATACTCGAGTGGTCACCACCGACGCGTAATTACGTGTCGTTTGTCGGAGACGAGCGACGGCCATTCGCCCGCATCGAAGCCGCCAGAGCCGCGTGACGGACGCCACCCCGCGTGCGATGCCCTCCAGCGCGGACGACCCGTCAGTGGACGACGGAGTCGGCGGCGATACAGTCGTCCCGGAGACGCCCGACCGTCGGGCGGCACGGCGCTCGACGCACTAGGGCGGACGACGAGAACGGCACGGTTTTTCCCGAGTACCCCGAGGGACGAACCGATGGCGACGGACATCGTCCCCGAACGCTACGTCCAGGAGTATCTGGGGAACGGCCCCAGCCTCGTGACGTTCATCGTGCTCAACGCCAGCGCGTTCCTCGTCGGCGTGAGCTTCTACGTCCACTCCGACCCTTCGCTCGCCGACCTCCCGACGTTCCTCTACCCGCTCTTCGGCGACTCGCCGACGGCGCTCGCGCTGGCGACGCTCTCGATCGCGACGCTGCTTCCCAACCTGGGCTCGCCAGTGAGCGAGGCACCGACCAACCGGCCGCTCGCGTACCTCCACACGCTCGCGTTCGTCTGGCTCGTCAAGTACGGCCTCTGGACCGCGGTCGCGCTGAACCTCCGTCCCGACCTGTACGTCGGTTTCGCCGGCCCGGCGCTGTGGGACTACTGGGGGATCATGCTCACCCACCTCGGGTTCGTCCTCGAAGCGTTCCTCATCCCCTTTTACGGGCGAACGACGCGCGGTGCGCTCGTGTTCGCGCTCCTCGCGCTCCTCGTGAACGACCTCTTCGACTACGGCCTCGGCTACCACCCGCCGCTCCGCTACGAACCCGGGGTCGTCCTCGTGGCCGCCACGGTGGCGCTCTCCGTGCTGTCGGTCGTACTGGCCGCCCGCGTCTTCGACCCGCTCGACGGCCAGGCCAGGTGAAGGGACCCGCCGCATCGGATGCAACCGCGTATTCCGGAAGACCGTCTACCGCGGGACATGACGGCCCTCCAGCGGTTCGGGATCGATCCGCTAGGGGACGTGGTGCTCGCTACCTGCTCCCGCTCGTCGTGGTCGCCCTCGGAACGTACGTGGGAGTCCTCATGGCGCTGCAGTCGTTCTTCGGCGAGTCGTCGTGGGAGGACGTGTCGGCCGACGACGTCGAGTGAGGGGGGCGAGACCGGCGCCGATCCGCACGACTGCACAGCCTCGCGTCGGACTGACGCCCGGTCGGTGGTCGATGCGTCGTCGCCTTCGCCACGCCGTCTGGAGCGAGTGCCGAGCCGTGGCGCGGCAAGGGAGTCAACCTTTTCAGCTTCAGTCGCCTACGAGCGTGTAATGGACTCCGCGGTTCTTCTCGATCTCCTCGGAAACGAGAACCGTCGGCGAATCCTCCAGCTTCTGGCGCACAAACCCTGCTACGTGACCGAGATAAGTGAGTACCTCGGCGTCTCGCCGAAGGCGGTCATCGACCACCTCCGCAAGCTCGAAGAGGCCGGCCTCGTCGAGTCGCGGACGGACGACCAGCGGCGGAAGTACTTCCACATCTCCCGCGACATCCGCCTGGAGGTGAAC
>JBEPYA010000243.1:0-5774 GCA_041641615.1 Salinigranum sp.
CGAGTCATACCCGTGGGTCCGCCGGCGGGGTAAAAGAGGTGTCGTCCGGCCGTCAGCGTCCGCCGCGGGGACGACACCTTCGCTCTCTCAGCAACGGCCGTCCGGCCGGATGCCCCGGCTTCGGCGGCGGCTCAGGAGCTGGGGTCGACCAGGATCTTCACCTGGTTGCTCTCGGGGTCTAAGAGCGACTCGAAGCCGCCGTCGACGATGTCGTCGAGGCCGATACGCGCCGTGATGAGCGGGTCGACGTCGAGCGTTCCGTCGGCGAGCATGTCGATGACCATCCCGTACTCCTCGCCCGAGCGCGGCCCGCCGAGGTACGCCAGCGTTCCCGTGATGGTCCGTTCGCCGAGCACGAGGTCGATGGGGTGGGAACTCGCCTCCTCCTCGAAGATGCTGACGATGGTCGTGGTCCCGTGGGGGCGCGTCGCCTGGATGGCCTGCTTGTACGTCGCCTCGATACCCGCGACCTCGAACGTCTGGTCGACGCCGCCGTCTGTGAGGTCGCGAATCTCCTCGACCGCGTCGGTGTCGGAGGGGTCGATGAGCGTCGTCGCGCCGGACTGCTCGGCCAGTTCCCGGCGAGCCTTCCGAGGTTCGGAGACGATGATCTCGCCCGCCCCGGCGGCGCGTAACGACTGGATGACCGAGAGACCGATCGGGCCACTGCCGAACACGGCGGTGACGTCGCCCGCCTGGACGCCGGCGCGGCGCACGGCGTGCAAGCCGACGGCGAGCGGTTCGACCAGCGCGCCGTGTTCGATGGGGACGCCGTCGACGAGCGGGACGGCCTGGTGTTCGCTCACGACGACGCTCTCGGAGAAGCCGCCTCCACCTCCCGAGAGGCCGACGAACCCGATGGAGCTACAAACGTGGTAGTTGCCCTCTCTGCACTGCCGACACTCGCCGCACGAGAGGATGGGGTTGATGGCGACCGCGTCGCCGGTTTCGAGCGAGTCGACGCCGTCGCCCACCTCGCTCACGACGCCGCTGAACTCGTGACCCATCGTGACCGGGAGCTTCTCGCCGGAGATGGGGTGCGGTTCCTCGCCCGGGATGAAGATCGGCCCGGCGGCGTACTCGTGGAGGTCCGTCCCGCAGATGCCACAGGTCTCGACGTCGACCCGCACCTGTCCTCGACCGACCGTTCCCGGTTCGACGTCCTCGATGCGTACGTCCTTCTGACCGTAGTACACTGCTGCGCGCATTGCGTCAGTAGGGAGCACCTATAAAATGATAAATCATAACATATGCTATGTAACACGAACGTCGCGACCGGAACGAACGTGGCTCGAACCCCGGTCGGGACAGGCGTTCGGTGCGGAACACAAGAGTTGTAAGCCCCCGATACCCGACTACCACCCATGCGTACCGACGAGGGGCCGCTCGCCTCGAAGACGTTCCTCGCCCTCTGTGGACTCTCGCTTCTCGCCCTCCTCGTCCGTCTCGTCTCGCTCGGCGGTCGCGTGATGCACTGGGACGAGGGTCGGGTCGGCTACTGGATCCTTCGGTACCAGGAGACGGGGGTTCACTCGTACCGTCCTATCGTCCACGGCCCGTTCCTCCCCATCGTCAACGACTACCTGTTTACGCTCCTGCCCGCCTCGGACTTCGCTGCCCGTCTCCCCGTCGCCGTCGTCGGCGGCCTCTTCCCACTCGCGGCGTGGCTCTTCCGCGACTACCTCGACGCCGACGAGGTGGTCGCGCTCGGCGCGCTGTTCGCGCTCAACCCGCTCCTCGTGTACTACTCGCGGTTCATGCGCAACGACGTCCTCGTCGCCGCCTTTTCGGTCGTGGCGTTCGGCCTCCTCCTCCGCACGCTGGTGACCCGCCGTCTCGGCTACCTGGTCGGCACCGGCGCGTTCATGGGGCTCGCGTTCACTACGAAGGAGAACGCTCTCCTCTACGTAGCCTGCTTCCTAGGTGCCGGCGTCCTCGTCTTGGACCACCGACTCGTCCGCGAGACGCGGGCGGGGACCCGCCTGGGTGACGTCCTCGCCGAGACGTGGCCCACCGCCGTCTACCGGTGGGTGAGAAGCGGGGAGGAGACGTTCGAGCGCGGACTCGTCCGGGTCGGCGTCTACTCGCTCGGCGCGCTCGCGGCCTTCTTCCTCGTCGTCGTGTTCTTCTACGCCCCGCGTCCGGACCTCTGGGCGGCGCTCGCGAACCCGGTGTCACTCCCGGGTGTCCTCGAAGCCAGCACGGTCGGCCCTGCGGAACGGCTCTACGGCACCTGGATCGACGGCGGCCACCAGGACAACGACTACCTCACCTTCCTGTACGGCTACCTGGAGACGTTCGTCTACGGCGCGCCGGTCGTCCTCGCGTTCGGCCTCGTCGGCGCGTTCGTGGACCGCTACTCGTCCGCGAGCCCGGGCTTTCGTCCCCTGGTCGCGTTCGCGGTCTACTGGGGGCTCGCCAGCGTCGTCGGCTACCCGCTGGCGACCGACATCGAAGCGCCGTGGGCGGTCGTCCACGCCGTCGTCGCCCTCGCCATCCCCGCCTCGGTGGGACTGGCGTTCGTCGTCCGCGCCGGCGTCGACTCGCTGCACGACGACGACCGCGTCTCGACCGGCCTCGCGGCGCTCGTGCTCCTCGCCGCCATCGGCGGCACGCTCGGGGCGAACGTCGCCTACTGGAACACGACCGAGGAGGCGGACAAACAGGTCCTCCAGTGGGCTCAGCCCGGCAACGACCTCCGCGAGTCCGTCGTCGACGTGCGGGCCGTCGCAGAGGCCAACGACGGGACCGACGTCCTCTTCTACGGCACGAGGACGCCCGGCGGCGACTCCGTGGAGTTGTACGTCTCGGACGAGTCGTCCGCGGACACGCCCCCGCCGGGCGGCCCCGCCTGGCACTCACGGCTCCCGCTCCCGTGGTATCTCGAACTGTCCGACGCCGAGGTGACCTCGACCGCACCCGACACGCCTCCCGAGGAGGCGCTCGCGGACGCGCCGCCGGTCGTCATCGCCCACGACTGGGACCGCGACGAGATCGAACCGCGTCTGGAGGGCTACACGGTCCGCGAACACGACTTCAAGCTCTGGGGCGAGCACATCGTCGTCTTCGTCGACGAGGACGCCCTCCAGCGGGCGACCCGGGCGACCCCGGCCGCCTGACCGCCCTGTTTGCCCTGACCGCGGCGTCGGACCCACACGTTCGTGGCCATCTCACGACCCGAGGTGGCAACTCTTATGCACTGACGTACAGCAGTATCGCGTGTGACGCTCGATTCCGACCACACCGTTCCTGGCCCGACGCTCGGCGTCGTCGGTGGGGGGCAGCTCGGCCGGATGCTGGCCGAGGCTGCGGCCCCACTCGGCGTCAGCGTGGTCGTGCTCGACCCGACTCCCGACTGCCCCGCGTCGGTCGCCGCCGACCAGGTCGTCGGCGCGTTCGACGACCCCGAGGGCGTCGCCGAACTCGCGACCCGCTGTGACGTCCTGACGTACGAGATCGAACTCGCCGACCCCGACCTCCTCGACGAGGTGAGTCGGGACGCGAACGTCCCCGTCCACCCGTCGCCCGACACGCTCCGGCTCATCGAGGACAAACTCGAACAGAAGGCGGCGTTCGAGGACAGGGGAATTCCCGTCCCGCCGTTCGAGCGCGTGGACTCGGTGGCCGACCTCGAAGCCAGCGTGGAACGGTTCGACGGCGTCATGCTGAAGGCGCGCCGCGGCGGCTACGACGGCCGCGGGAACGTCCCCGTCTCCACACCCGACGAGGCCGCCGACGCCCTCGCCGAACTCGACGGGGAGACGATGGCCGAGGCGTTCGTCGACTTCGACCGCGAACTCTCGGTCATCGGATGCGTGGGCGAAGAGGAGATCAGAACGTTCCCCGTCGGCGAGAACGTCCACGAGGAGGAGATCCTCAGAGAGACGGTCGTCCCCGCGCGGACGACCGACGAGGTGACGGCGCGGGCCCAGGAGGTCGCCCGCGACGTCCTCTCCGTCCTCGACGGCCGCGGCGTCTACGGCATCGAACTGTTCGAGGTCGACGGTGACATCCTCGTGAACGAGGTCGCCCCGCGGCCGCACAACTCCGGCCACTGGACCATCGAGGGGGCCGTCACGTCGCAGTTCGAACAGCACGTCCGGGCCGTCCTCGGGTGGCCGCTCGGGTCGACCCGGCTGCGGACCCCGACCGTGTCGGCGAACGTCCTTGGGACCGTCGATTCGCCGCGGGAGGCCCGCCTCGGTGGCGTCGACGCCGTCTTCTCGGAGCCCGGCGCGGCGCTGCACTGGTACGGCAAACACGAGGTCCGGCCGCTGCGGAAGATGGGTCACGTGACGCTCGTGGGCGACGCCGGCGAGAGCGAGGAGGACACTGAGTCGCTCCTCGCACGCGCGAGAGAGATACGGGGCGGTCTCACGTTCCGCTGACCGGACCGGCGCTCGGCTGCCCGACGGTCGGTCACGACGCACACCAGACCGACCGAGACACTGAGACACCTATGACCGACGAATCAGAAATGACCGACGAATCAGAACTCATCGACCGACTCCGCGACGAAGCCGCACAGGACATCGACCCCGAGGCGACACCCGACGTGGGCATCATCATGGGTTCGGACTCGGACCTCCCCGTGATGGAGGGCGCGTACGAGGCGCTCTTCGAACTCGAGTTCGAAGAACAGACCGACTTCTCGAACCCCCCCGACGAGCGGTTCACCTTCGAGAGCTACGTCGTCTCCGCGCATAGAACGCCCGATCTGATGTACGCGTACGCCGACACGGCCGAGGCCCGCGGCATCGACGTCATCGTCGCGGGCGCGGGTGGCAAGAGCGCCGATCTCCCGAATATGACCGCCTCCATCGCCTTTCCCGTACCCGTCGTGGGCGTTCCCGTCCAAGAGAAGTCAGTCGATTCGGTGATCGGCATGCCGACGGGCGCACCCATCACGGCGGTGGACGCGGGCAAGTCGTTCAACGCCGCGCTGTCGGCCGCGCAGACCCTCGCGCGCGAACACGAGGAGGTGCGCGAGCGCCTCGTCGCGTTCCACGAGGGACAGAAGGAGGGCGTCGCGGACGTCTCCCGCGACCTCCACGACCTGGGACTCGCGGGCTTTCACGAGCGCCACGCCGGCGACGAGTAGGCGAAAACCGGGCGACTGCGACACTTCCGTGTGGTATCACACTGCACTACTTTCTGCGCGTCACGTCGGTCCGGGAAGTTAACGGACGGAGCGGTGTTGGGTCGCTCCCAAGAGCACAAATCAACGCTTATAACGGTGGTGTTCTAACCGACGGACGATAGGAGACTCCCGTATGAACGATTGGATAGCAATCGGCGCGTTGGGCCTCGTCGGTGTCGGCATCCCGCTGGGGATGATTGCCGTCTCGGCGATACTGCGCCCGACCGTGCCGGAACAAGGCAAGAGAGCCACCTACGAGAGCGGTGAGGTGCCGACGGGAACGGCGCGCGTCCAGTTCAACATCCAGTACTACATGGTCGCGCTGCTGTTCGTCATCTTCGACATCGAGACCGTTCTCATCCTCCCGTGGACCGTCATCTATCGGTCCGCGCTCGAGCAGGGCGCGAGCCTGGCGACCGTGCTGTTGCCGATGCTGGTGTTCATCGGCGTGCTGGTCGTCGGTCTCGTGTGGGCGTGGCGCAACGGCGCCGTCAGGTGGGTCAAGAGCCCGCGTGCGAGCCGCCAGAAGACAGAGAGACAAGACGCATGAGTAGCGACAACAAACCGTTCGTAACCGACGACGCACAGGTACAGACCGCGACCCGGGACGCTCGGATGTCCTGTGCGGACAACC
>JBEPYA010000244.1:0-5744 GCA_041641615.1 Salinigranum sp.
GTCGTGAGCCTCGTCGCGCGTCGTCTCCGGGCCGTCGGGCGAGTCGCGGCCGAACCGCCACGTCCCGAAGCAGAGTTCCGACACCCGCGTCCCGGTCGAGCCGAGCCGTCTGTAATCCATACTCATGCGTGTCGGTTGTCCGACAGCCCACAAAACACTCCGGGTTGCGGCTGTCGGGGCCGGAGCGACAGACTGCCCCGACCCACGCGCTTATCCGGCTTCCCGCTCGCACCCCGGTATGCACCACGCCGCCTGTCTCGGCCTCGGCGACCTCGGTCGGCTCGAGGCGCGGGTACTAGATTCGCTCGACGGCGTCCGTCTCGTCGGCGGGACCGACCCCTCTCCCGACGCCCGCGACCAGTTCGAGAGCGAACTCCACCGCCCCGCGTACGAGACCCTCGACGACCTGCTCACGAGCGAAGAGGTCGACCTCGTCACCATCGTCACGCCGCACACCCTCCACTACGACCAGGCCCGCGAGTGTCTCTCCCGCGACGTCCACGTCCACATCGAGAAGCCGATGGTGACCGACCGCTCGCACGCGGACGACCTCATCGCGCGGGCCGATGCGCACGACCTCGTCCTCGCGGTCGGCTACCAGCGCCACTTCGACCCGCGCTTTCAGGAGATCCGACGCCTCGTCGACGACGGACGCATCGGACGACCGCACATGGTCGTCGGCCACCTCGAACAGGAGTGGATCCGCTGGACGCAACACCAGTGGCGCTCGAACCCCGACCTCTCGGGCGGCGGCCAGCTGTACGACTCGGGATCGCACCTGCTCGACGTCCTCTGCTGGACGCTTCGCGCCGAGCCCGTCTCCGTCACGGCGACGATCGACCGCGGCGAGCACGACGTCGACGTCAACAGTGCGCTCACGATGAGCCTCGAACGCCGCGAGTCGGCCCTCCGAACGCGGCAACCGAACCCCGCCCCGATCACCGCGAGCGTCGGCATCTCCGGCGACGGTACCTCCATCCCCGACCCGGGGGAATCGCTCCGCATCTGGGGGTCCGACGGGACGGTCTCGTTCGACGGCGACACCATCACCGTACGCGAAGCCGGGATGACCTACGAGACCACCCCCTCCGTGCCTGACTTCGAGGAGCTCACCCGCCGCAAGCTCCGGAACGTCGTCGATGCCATCGACGGCGAGGCCGAACTGCAGATCCCGGCGACCGACGGCCGACGCGTCGTCGCCCTCACCGAGGCGGCCTACGAGGCGGCCGAGCGCGGCGAACGCGTGTCGGTGGCGGGACGGAACGAGTGAGAGCGAGTCTCGACGGTCGCGCCGAGCCCACATCGCGGGTGTCGCAGTCACCTCCCGCGACGGCAGGCACCGCTCCGGGGCGACGGGCGGAATAGATTCCACAAGGTTGTTTTTTGTCCAGTCCGTAGTCCCGGAAGTATGGACCGACGAAAATGGGTCGCGGTCGCGACTGCTACCGCAGCAGTGCTTCTCATCGCTGTCGTCTCGGTTCTGGGTCCCGACGTCGCCCTCGCCGACCGGAGCACCGAGTACTTCGAGCCCCTGTCCCCGCAGGCCGGAATCGTTCTCCTCGCGGCGGGACTCGTCACGCAGTTCGGAGACCCGTGGTTTCTGCTGCTCGCCGCTGCGTTCGTGTATCTGGCCGAAACGGAACGGACGGGCGATCACGACCCGAGTGACGGAGCGTTCGTTCTCGGAGCCACGTTCGCGGCGTTCTCGTTCGTCGACCTCCTCAAGAACGTTTTCGTCGGCGCTCGCCCCCCCGGTGCGGGGACCGTCGAGATCCCGGGGTGGTTTCCGACCGCTCTGGGGGGACTCTTCCAGAGTATCACGACCGGGTCCGGCTACGCGTTCCCGAGCGGTCACGCGCTCGGAACGACTGTCGTCTTCGCTGCCATCGCGTACAAATTCGACATCGGCCAACCGTCGGTCCGGTGGGCGGTCGCGGGAATCGGCGCGGTTCTGGTCGCCGGGTCGCGAGTCGTCCTCGGCGTTCACTTCCTCGTCGATATCGTCGTCGGGTGTCTCGCGGGTCTGTTCCTGTTCGCGGTCGCCGTGAGCGTCGGAGACCGGCGACCGTCGCTCGTCTTCGCCCTCGGAATCGGTCTCGGCGTACTGGCTGTGATCGCGAGTTTCGACTCCCCTGAACCGGTCGTCTGGAAGGCCGGCCAGTGGCTGGGAGCCTCACTGGGTGCCGGAATCGCGTGGCAGTTCTTTCGCCCCACAGCTCTACTCAGCCTCCGAGAGGCGGTCCTCGCAGGGATTCCGATCGCGCTCCTCTGGGTCGCCATCTACGTGACGGCGCCGCCACTCGTCGTGACGGTCGTCGGAACCGCGGTCGCAGCGGGCGTGACGGTCGCCGCCCCGACTCTCATCAACTCTGACAGGACGCTCCCCATCCCGGCCTGAGACGGAGTCGCACGAACGGGAAACTCGGCGGCGCGAAAAGCCAACGCTTACGCCCGAACCGCTGTCAGCGTACGGTATGGACGAGGCACTCGTCGCCGATGGTATCAGAAAGTCCTACGGCGACGTCCAGGCGCTCCGTGGCGTTTCCCTCTCCGTCGGGGCCGGCGAGGTGTTCGGCCTCATCGGCCCGAACGGGGCGGGCAAGACCACGCTCGTCCGGGGACTGACCGGCACGACGAGCGTGGAAGGGACGGTCCGCGTCCTCGGAAAGCCACCCGAAGAGGTCGACGCGAACCGACTCGGCCTCCTGCCGCAGTCGTTCTCGCCCGCTGCACGGCTCACGCCCCGGGAACTGCTCTCGTACTACGCCGGCCTGTACGACGCGTCGCGCGACCCCGACGTCGTCCTCGACGATGTCGGCCTCGCCGACGCGGCCGACACCTGGTACGAACACCTCTCGGGCGGCCAACAGCGCCGCACGTGTGTCGGTGCCGCCCTCGTGAACGACCCGGACGTGCTCTTTCTCGACGAGCCCACGACCGGCATCGACCCGGCCGGTCGGCGCGCGGTCTGGCGGCTCGTCGACCGACTCACGGCCGGCGGGACGACGGTCTTTCTGACCAGTCACTCGATGCAGGAGGTGGCTCGCCTCGCCGACCGCGTCGGACTCGTCCGCGACGGCGAACTCGTCGCGGTCGGTTCGCCCGACGAACTGATCCGCGAACACGGCGGGGAGAGTACGCTCGTCGTCGAGACCGACGCCCCGGCTCACGCGACCGACGCGCTCGGCGGGAGCTACGCGGTCTCGACCACCACCGACGGAGTCGTCGTCAGCGGGGTCGACCCGCGCGGCATCGGCGACGTGGCGACGGCGCTCGACGAGGCCGGCGTCGACTACGGCTCGCTGGCGTGGTCGGAGCCGTCGCTCGAAGACGTCTACCTGTCGCTCACCGGGGAAACGTTCGAGGGGCGAGAGCGAGGGATGAACCCGGTGGCGACCCTCGCCGATGAGCGCGACGACGTGTCGGTCGCTGCCGACGCTGATGCGGGAACCGGTGCGAGTAAGCGGGCGGACGTGAGTACAGAGCCGGGTGCGAGTGCGGGCACGGGTGCAGGGTCGGGGGAGGGACGATGAGCCGCTTCGGACGCGTCGCCGCCGAGTTCGACGCCGCGTGGCACTCGTTCCTCCGCCGTCGAACCGCAGTGTTCTTCACCTTCTTCTTCCCCGTCATCATCGTCCTCATCTTCGGCGTACTGGTGCAGACCCAGCCCACCGGCGGCGGACTGTTCGCGGAGCCTCCGGGCTACTACGTCCCCGGCTATCTGGCCGTCGTCATGCTGTTCACGCCACTGTCGCGCGTCGGGTCGACCGTCGCCCGCCACCGCGAGGGCAACCGCTTCCAGAAGCTGGCGACGACGCCGCTGTCGCGCGGGGAGTGGCTCCTCGCGCACACCCTCGTGAACGTGGTCGTCATCGGCCTCGCGGCGCTCGTGCTCCTCGTGCTCGTCGTCGTTTTAACCGGGGCGTCGGTCCCGCTCGCACCCGCGAGTCTCGTGCTCGTCCCGTTCGTCACCCTCGGGGTGGCGTTGTTCTGCGGGCTCGGCTCCATCATCGGGCGACTCTCGAGTTCCCAGGACGGCGTCATCGCCACGAGCAACGCCGTCGCCCTCCCGCTTCTGTTCCTCTCGGAGACGTTCGTCACGACCGACCTCCTCCCGGCGTGGTTCCGGCCGGTGACCGCGCTGTCGCCGCTGACGTACTTCGCGCGGGGGGTGCGTGCGCTCACCTTCTCCGGCGGGGACTGGGCGGGACCACTGGGGATGCTCGCGGTTCTCGCGGCGGTCGTCTTCGCCGTGGGTGCCGTCGCGGTGCCGTGGACCGAGTAGGGAAGACGGGTCAGCCGTCGCTCTGGGGGGTCGCCGTCGCCGGCTCCTCGATACCGAGCCACGAGAGCTTGAGCTGGGCGGGCCACTGTTGGTCTCGACTCCGGTCGCGGTGGGGCCGCGGTGAGACGCCAGTCGCGATGACGAACTCGCCGACCTGGTGGAGGTTCGCGTAGAGGTTCGGCCCGTCGTAGTCGTAGTACACGCGCGTCCACTCCCGGTTGGCCATGCTGGTCGTCCCGTCCTCACCGAGCGTCGTCGAGAGGAGCGTCTCCACCGCCGCCGCGGCCGCCTCCGCGCTCTCGAACCGCTGGAGGAAGATGGGGACGCCCGCGAACTGTTCGTCGCTGTTGATGTCGGTGACGAGCCTGTTCGCCATGACGTACGCGTGGTCGACCCGTCCCTCGCGGGCGACCGTCGCGTCGAACACGTTCGTGTACGCCGGTTCGTAGTCGCCGACGCGCTCGCGCCACGCCTGCGTGTCCTCGAGGATGTCGATCGACCCGTCCGAGAACGCGTAGATGTACCCGTTCGGACGCTCGTTCTTGTGGTCGTAGATGGTATGACGGGCGCCGTGAGTGTGCGCGTGCGCGTAGACGCGCTGCCCGGTCGCGAACTCGTGTGTGTGTGGACGAACCGCGTCCCTGGTGCGGTCGCTGTACTCGTCGGAGAACGTCTGCGTCGTGAAGTTGTCCCTCGGTGGGTAGCTCACGCCGAAGACCGCCTGCTCGGCGCCGCTGGACATGAGGAGGCCGTGGAGCGGGTCCTCGATGGGGTATGCCGAGAGGTTCTGGTCGAGATACGACTCGTTCGTCACACGGGTGTAGAACACGCCGAGTCGGTTCAGCGCGGCCTCTTGGGCCGCCGTGTCGTCCTGTTCGACGGCCGCCTCGAAGTTGCGGACGTAGACGTTGTTCCCCCGCCGGAGGGCCGCGTCGAGATCGAAGTGGGGCGCGAGGTCCTCCGTCACGAACTCTGCGAGTTCGGTCGTCTTCGAACGGAGATCTTTCACGTCGCCCGTCGTGAGCGTGTTCACCTGTTTGAGCTTCTCGACGGTCTCTGCGACCGGTTTGACGGCGAGCAGATAGCGACGCCTCGCGCGCTCGTACTCGGTCCCGAACCAGCGAATCTCGTCCATCACGGCCCGCGTCCGGACGAGGAACTCGGAATCGGGTTCGGGCTCGGGCGTGGGGGTCGGCGCCTCAGTCGGGGTCGGCGTCTCCGTCGCCTCGTTCGAGTCTCCGCCGCCGTCGCTGTCACTACCGCCGCTCTCGCTGGCCCCGTCGTCGCCGCCAGCCCCGAGCATTCCGGTACACCCCGCCAGCAGCGGGAGCGAGAGCGACGACGTGAGCGCGAGCACCCGTCGTCGGGAGTGGTCCATGTAAGGCCCGTACTTGGACGGACTCCTTGAGCGTTCGCGTCGGGGTATCAGTATTGAGTCTCAGAACGTCCGGAGCGTTCC
>JBEPYA010000245.1:0-5707 GCA_041641615.1 Salinigranum sp.
ACGCGATCCGCGTTCGGGCGCTTCTCCCTGTGCCCTCGGCGATGGTTCCCCCGGTGCGTGGCGCTCGTCCCGCCCGGAGACGGACAGCGATCTCGATCGCTGGACTCTTTGCGCCCTCCCGCCACCGGCTCGTCGTGGGGTGTTCCGCGCGAGTGTTCCGCAAACACCTTATACGCCGCTTACACACCTCACGGGTGATAGGAGTATGCCGAGACCAGAGGTTCTCGACCGAATCAAGCAGGCCGAACAGGAGGCCGACGAGATCGTCGCGGAGGCGAAGGACGACCGCGAGGAGATGATCTCGGAGGCCCGAACGAAGGCCGAGCGCATCCGAGCGGAGGCCGAGGAGACGGCGGACGAGCTCGAGGAGTCGCAGCTCGCCGAGGCTCGCGAGGAGATCGAGGCCGAGCGCGAGCGCCTCCTCGCGGAGGGAGCCGACGACCGCCAGCGGCTGCGCGAGGAGGCCGAATCGAACGTAGACGAGGCGGTCGAATACGCCATCGAACAGTTCGAGGAGGCGGTGCATGCTCAGACCTGAGCAGATGAGCAAGGTTTCGGTGACGGGCTCGAAGAAGGTCATGGACGACGTCGTCGAGACGGTCCACGGCCTCAACTTGCTCCACGTCACCGAGTACGACGGGTCCTGGGACGGGTTCACGCAGGGTAACCCCACGGAAGGTGCCGAGAGCGCCTCGGAGAAGCTCGTCACCATCCGCTCCATCGAGAGCATCCTCGACGTCGACGAGGAGGACGCGGGGCCGACGCGTGTCGTCTCCGACGAGGCGCTCGAGGCGGACCTCGCCGAGGTCCGCAGCCGCGTCAACGAACTCGACGACCGCCACAGCGAGATCGAGTCCGAACTCCGCGAGGTCGAAGAGCGCATCGAGTCGATGGAGCCGTTCGTCGCGCTCGGCATCGACCTCGACCTCCTCTCCGGGTACGAGTCCATCGAGGTCTCGGTCGGCGAGGGCAAGCGCGACCTCGTCGAGGACGCGCTCGCCTCCTCGGCGGTCAAGAACTACCGGGTGTTCGCCGCGGACGACGGGTCGACGCTGGCCGTCTTCGCCCAGCCCGCCGAGGGCGAGTCGCTCTCGGACGCCCTCGTCGGTACCGAGTTCGCGGCCGTCCAGATCCCGGACGTCTCCGACGTCCCCGAGGACGTCCGCGGCGCGGACGGTGCGGTTCCCCCCGAAACGTACGTCCAGGAGCTGCAGGGGCGACGGAAGCGGCTCCGCTCCCGGCTGGAGACGGTCGAGGGGGAGCTGAAGGAGGTCAAGCTCGACGCGGCGGGATTCCTCCTCGCCGCCGAGGAGCGACTCGCCATCGAGGTCCAGAAAACCGAGGCCCCCCTCACCTTCGCGACGACGGACAACGCCTTCGTCGCCGAGGGGTGGATCCCCACCGCCCGGTACGGTGACTTCGTCGCCGAACTCACCGACGCGGTCGGCGACCACGTCGAGATCCAGCGGCTCGAGGACGCGGAGTTCAACCGCCACGGCGGCGAGGAACTGCGCGAGGAGTACACCGGCGGTGGGACGCCCGCGGCGACCGACGGCGGTGAAGCGGCGAAGGCCGAGCAGGACGGCGGCAAAGAGGTGAAAGCCGACGGCGGGAGCGTCGTGATGAAGAACGACGACCCGCCGGTCATCCAGGACAACCCGAGCGTCGTCAAGCCGTTCGAGGTGCTGGTGCAAGCCGTCGGACGACCGAAGTACACGGAGTTCGACCCGACCGTCCTCGTCTTCCTCACGTTCCCGGCCTTCTTCGGGTTCATGATCGGTGATCTCGGCTACGGGATCATCTACACCGGCATCGGTTACTACCTCTACTCGAAGTTCGACGCGCCGGCGCTCAAATCGATGGGCGGCATCACCATCGCGGCCGGGCTGTTCACGATGCTGTTCGGTATCCTCTACGGCGAGTTCTTCGGGCTACACCAGCTTGGCGAACTGCTGTTCGGCGGCCACCCGCCGATCGAGAAAGGGCTCTCGCCCGCCACCGCCGAGTGGGCGCTGGCGTGGCTCTTCGTGAGCGTGCTGATCGGCATCGTTCACCTCAACATGGGCTGGATCCTCGACTTCGTCGAGAACCTTGATTTCCACGGGTTCAAACACGCGCTCTATGAGTCGGGCTCGTGGCTGCTGATGGTGAACGGTCTCTGGATCTGGATCTTCAGCGACGTCGTCCGGGGGACCGCTCCCGAGTTCATCTACACGACGTTCTCGAACGAGGGAGTCATCGCGCTGGGCTTCTCCGGCTTCCCAGCCGTCGTCGGATGGGCGGGGTTCGCGGTGTTCGTGCTCGGACTCGTCCTCCTCGTAATCGGCGAGCCCGTCGAAGCCATCGAGTTCCTGAACGTGCTCGTCAACGTGCTGTCGTACACCCGAATCGCCGCGGTGCTGCTGGCGAAGGCAGGGATGGCGTTCACCGTCAACCTCCTGTTCTTCGGGGTGTACGTCGACAGCAAAGGTGGGTGGCATTTCGGTGTCGACGGCATGCCGACCATCCCGGCCGGTTCCGAGTCCGTGATGTACCACGGCTACGAGGTCACCGAGATCATGTTCGGCGGCCTCATCCACGGGAGCGCGGCCTTCGTGCTCGTCGGCCTCCTCGTGCTCGTGATCGGTCACGCGCTCGTCCTCGCGCTCGGTGTCACGAGCGCCGGCCTGCAGGCGGTGCGTCTCGAGTACGTCGAGTTCTTCAACAAGTTCTTCGACGGCGGCGGCACGGCGTACGAGCCGTTCGGCTACGAGCGGCGGTACACGTCCGACGACTGACGCTCCCCTCGTCGTCGCGGTTCGCTGTTCGCCCGCCCCGGCTCGGGCCTCATCCCGTGACCAGCCGTAACTCCGTTTTCTCCCGAATCGGGCGCTGTCCATGCGTTTTGGGAAGCTTTATGATGGCCCTGCCTCCACACACGAACGTTCGGAGACGACCAACACGGACACTGAGACATACCACACAACCATGATTGACGCTGCAACCCAGCTGGCGAACGTCGTATTGCAGGAAGGCGCATCCGCTCCCGCGATCCCCGCTCAGGCCGCTGCGGCCCTGGCAGTCGGACTGGCTGCCTTCGGTGCCGGCTACGCCGAGCGTGGCATCGGTGCCGCCGCAGTCGGCGCGGTCGCCGAGGACGAGGACCTCTTCGTGCAGGGACTTATTTTCACAGTCCTTCCGGAGACGCTTGTTATTCTCGCGCTCGTCGTCGTCTTCCTGGTCGGGTAACCACCCCCCTTCCCCTTACCAATGAGTCTGGACACAGTTGTCGAGGACATTCGAGACGAAGCCCGCGCGCGTGCCGAAGAGATTCGTACGGAGGGAAGAGAACGCGCCGACGAGATCGTCTCCGAGGCCGAGGCCGACGCGGAGCAGATCGTCGAAGAGCGCGAACGGGAGATCGAACGGACGATCGCCCAAGAGCGCGAACAGGCGCTGTCGGCTGCCAAGCTGGAGGCCAAACAGGAGCGCCTCGAAGCGCGCCGTGACGCCCTTCAGACCGTGCGAGCGCAGGCCGAGACGGAACTCGCCGAACTCTCTGGCAACCGCCGCGAAGAACTCACGCGGGCGCTGCTCGAGGCGTCCGCCGCGGAGTTCGACGACCGCGCGGACGTCGTCGTCTACGGCCGCGCCGCCGACGAGGCGCTGCTCGAGAACATCCTCGCCGATTACGAGGGGCTCTCGCTCGGGGACGACACCGTCGACTGTCTCGGCGGCGTCATCGTCGAATCCGAGACGTCGCGCATTCGGGTGGACAACACCTTCGACTCGCTCCTCGACACCGTCTGGGAGAACAACCTGAAGGACGTCAGCGGTATCCTCTTCGACCAATGAGCACCGCGGGAAGCTCGAATCCCGAGTACGTCAATGCCCGTGTTCGAGCCCGCCGGAGCGAGCTCTTCGCGGACGAGGACTACCGCAAGCTGGTGCGGATGAGCACGGCCGAAATCGCGCGCTTCATGGAGGAGTCGGCGTACGAGGAGGAGATCAACGCCCTGGGTGCCCGTCACTCGGGCGTCGACCTCATCGAGTACGCCCTCAACCGGAACCTCGCGAAGCAGTTCGACGATATCCTCGACTGGGCGAACGGGCGGCTGTACGACCTCATCGCCCGCTACCTCCGGAAGTTCGACGCGTGGAACGTAAAGACCGTCATCCGCGGCATCTACTCGGGCGCCTCGCGCGAGGAGATCGAGGCCGACCTCATCCGCGCCGGCGAGTTCGAGGATCGCCTCGTCAACCGCATCCTCGAACTCGGGAGCATCGAGGAGGTCATCGATGCGCTCGACCAGACCATCTTCGGTCCCGCCCTCGAGGCGGCGTTCGAGGAGTACGAGTCATCGGGCGTGCTGGTCCCGCTGGAGAACGCCGTCGACCGGGTCTTCTACGAGAACCTCCTCTCCGAGGTCCGTTGGGACGAGGCGACCCAGCAGTACCGCGACATCCTCGTCGCAGAGGTCGACTTCCGTAACGCGCGGAACGCCCTCCGGCTCGCACGGAGCGGCGCGGACATCGACCCGGCGGAGTACTACATCGAGGGAGGACAGCTGTTCTCCCGCTCGGAACTGAGCGGCCTCGCTTCGAACCTGGACGAGCTCGTCCAGCGCATCCGCGACTCGACGTACGGTGACGACCTCTCCGATGCGCTCAACCACTTCGAGGAAGCCGAGAGTCTCATCGCCTTCGAGCGCGCGCTCGAGACGGCGCTGCTGGAGTACTCGGCAAGCCTGGGGAACGTCTTCCCCCTCTCGGTGAGCCCGGTGATCTCGTACATCCTGGCGAAGGAGCGCGAGGTCGACAACATCCGGGCCATCGCGCGGGCCCGCGAAGCCGGCCTCTCCCCCGAGCAGATCGAGGAGGAACTGGTGATACTATGAGTCAGGAGATCGCCGTCGTCGGGAGTCCGGACTTCACTACGGGCTTCCGCCTCGCGGGCGTTCGGAAGTTCGAGAACGTTCCCGACGAGGAGAAAGACGCACAGCTCGACGAGGCCGTCATGGAGACGCTCGACGACGACGAGGTCGGCATCATCGTGATGCACGACGACGACATGGACCACCTGTCCCGGCAGGCTCGACAGGCCGTCGAGGGGAGCATCGAACCGGTGCTCGTCACCCTCGGCGGCGGTGCCGGGGCGGGGGGCCTCCGCGAACAGATCAAACGAGCCATCGGCATCGACCTAATGGACGAATAAGACATGAGTCAGGCAACACAGGACGTCCGCGAGGACGGCATCATCGAGAGCGTGAGCGGTCCGGTCGTGCAGGCCGTCGACCTCGACGCACGGATGAACGACGTCGTCTACGTCGGCTCGGAAGGGCTGATGGGCGAAGTCATCGAGATCGAGGGCGACATCACGACCATTCAGGTGTACGAGGAGACCTCGGGCGTGAGCCCGGGCGAACCCGTCGAGAACACGGGCGAACCCCTCACCGTCGACCTCGGACCGGGGCTCTTGGACTCCATCTACGACGGCGTCCAGCGCCCCCTCGACGTGCTCGAGTCCAAGATGAACAGCGCGTTCCTCGACCGCGGGGTCGACGCCCCCGGCATCGACCTCGAGACGGAGTGGGCCTTCGAGCCCACCGTCGAGGCGGGCGACGAGGTCTCGACCGGCGACGTCGTCGGCGTCGTCGAGGAGACGGTGAGCATCGACCACAAGGTCATGGTGCCTCCCGGCTCCGAGGGCGGCGTCGTGGAGACGGCC
>JBEPYA010000246.1:0-5687 GCA_041641615.1 Salinigranum sp.
GTCGGCGACGGCGGTGTACACCTGCCCGAGCGACGCCCCGCTGAGGGGATCGGTATCGAACTCGTCGAACGCCTCGCTCACCGGGCCGATGTCGGTCTCGACCACCGAACGCACCTCCTCCCAGGGGTCCGGCGGGACGCGGTCCTGCAACTGGGAGAGCACGCTGATGTACACCGGGGGGAGCACGTCCGGCCGGGTCGAGAGGATCTGCCCGATCTTGATGAACGTCGGGCCGAGGTCCAAGAGCGCCTCGAGGAGGTACTCGGCGCGTCGTCGTCGGTCGGCCTCCGTGACCTGACGGGGAGCGCCGAAGAGGACGAATCGACGCCTATCGCGCGCGTGTGCGAGAACGAGCGGGAGGAACGACCACACCACGACCACGAACCGTCGGTACGAACGCAGCGTCACGCGGAGTCCCGACGGTGGATCGACGCCCGCCTCCGTGTACCCTGACACGTCGGGTGGGAAGGGGGCGGTGTGGTTAAACGTGGTGACTGTCTCCCCGGGTGGACGACCGCCGAGCCGTCGGGGCATATCCGACAACGTCTCATTTAAGTTGGCGCTCACAAAATTGATTAGAAAATCAGAGAGGGTCGTTATCGATATTCAGTCACTAATGTGAGACACGTCCAGATATCGAACTCAATATAATTAAGTTTAGCTGAATCAATTATTTTACGTTCGAGAATATATAATATAAACCGATATCAATTTCCCGCCCGGATAGCGGTACAACTATTTCTGTCCAACCACGTCTTTCCGGTCGAACGGTTCGTCACCAGTAGCTTACCATTACTCATCTATGCTTGTAATCCTTCTCGCACGTATACTCGGACGGCTGTACCGTTACAGCGCGTCACTGCCCTGGTCCGCCGGCCAGCCCCCGAGGTGACCGACAGGCGGTGGTGACTCTCACTGGGGGTACGCCAGATTGAGTTCGATCTCGTTCGCCATTCCGAGCATCAGGTCGGGGACGTCGACCTCGAGCTTCTGGCCCTTCATCCGGTGGGAAGGTCCCGAGACGCTCAGCGCCCCGAGGACGTCCCCGTTCGCGTCGTGGACGGGGACGCCGACGGCGTTGAGGCCGCGGAGGTTCTCCTCGCGGTTGAACGAGAACCCACGCTCGCGAACGGCGGCGAGTTCGGCGAGGAGTTCCTCTCTGTCCGTGATCGTCCGGTCCGTGACGGCGGCGAGGCCGTGCTGGTCGATGATCTCGTCGACGCGTTCGTCGGAGAGGTTCGCGAGGATGGCCTTGCCCGCGGCCGTCGAGTGGAGGTTGATACGGCGTCCGATACCCGAATCCGTCTGGACCGCGTGGCTCCCCGTCTCCCGGTAGATGTAGACGCCCTCGCCGTTCTCCTCGACGATGAACTGCGCTCGCTCGTCGAAGCGCTCGGCGAGCGTCTTCACGTGTCCCTGGATGAGGCGGAACTCCGAGCGGTGGTTCCGTACCTCCTCCCCGAGTTCGAGGAAGCGCAGCCCGAGCCGGTAGTGGTCGCCCTCGCGGACGATGAACCCGAGATTCGTGAGCGTCGTCAGGTGAGCGTGGACCGTGCTCTTGGCCAGTCCGGTCTGGGCGGTCAGGTCCGCCAGGCTCGCCGTTCGGTTCTCCCGAATACGTTCGATGATGCCGAACGATAGCTCCACCGAACGGATGTTATCGTCCGAGTGAGCGATGGGATCCATGGGTTTAGACGGAGGTAGTTCGCCGCGAATCTTAACTCTACCCCCTGGTGACGTCGATGATCGGCAGACAGTCGCCGATGCGCACCCCGCAGCGGTCCGTTCATCCCTGCCGAACGCCCTGTCCGCCTCGCTGGTGGTCTCCCCTCCCCGGGGTCAGCGAGGGTCCCGTCGGCTCTCCCGTGAGTGGTGGTCGCTCGCTATGCTGTTGTTTCGTGTCTTGTGTGGGTATTGTTCACAGGACACTGGGATGAGAAAATACGGTAACGGGCGTTCGTCAGTCACGAACGATCGAACCCTCTCGGCGACCCTTCATCATACGGACACGTCTGGTTGAGCGAGGCTCTGACCGGGTGTACCGAGCGTCGAACGCGGGTCGTCAGTACGACCGCGGGAGGCCGAGCACTTTCTCCCCGAGGTAGTTGAGCACCAGTTCCTGCGTGATAGGGACGAGGCGTGTCAGCCGCGCCTCACGGAAGTAGCGCTCGACGTCGTACTCGGTGGCGACGCCGAACCCGCCGTGTGTCTGGACGGCGGCGTCCGCCGCGGCGAACGCCGCCTCGCTCGCGAGGTATTTCGCCATGTTCGCGTGCGCTCCCACACCGGTTCCCGTCTCGGTGTCGACGACCGCCGCCGCGCTGTAGGTGAGCTGTTTCGCGGCCTGTACCTGCGCGTACGCTCTCGCCAGCGGATGCTGGATGGCCTGGTGCTGTCCGATGGGACGGTCGAACACCTCACGTTCGTTGGCATATGCGACGGCCCGGTCGATGGCGAGCTCGCCGAGACCGATACACTCGGCGGCGATGACGAGCCGCTCTTCGTTGAGTCCGTCGAGCACCTGGTAGAACCCGACGCCCTCCTCGCCGACGAGACGGTCCGCCGGGACGCTGAGGTCTTCGAACCAGAGCTCGAAGGCGTGGACCGCGGTGCTCGCCGATTTCGGGATGGGCTTCATCTCCAGGCTCCCGGCCTCGACCGCCTCGTCGATGTCGACGAGGAACATCGAGATGCCTCGCGTCCGTTTCGCTACCTCGTCCAGGGATGTCGTCCGCGCCACGAGGAGGATGTAGTCGCTCGCGTCGACGCGAGAGGTCCAAATCTTCTGACCGTTGATGACGTAGTCGTCACCGTTGCGCTCGGCGAACGTCTCGATGGCCGTCGAGTTCGACCCCGCGTTCGGCTCGGTTAGCCCGAACGCCTGGATGGCTTTCTCACCTTCTGCGACCGCCGGGAGGACCTCTCGCTTCAACGCCTCGCTCCCGTATCGGACGATGGGAACGGAGTTGTAGATGCCGCCGTGGACGGCCTGCGAGGCGGTGAACCCTCCACCCGCTCGGGCGATCTCCTCCATCATGACGACCGTCTCGGGCGTCCCCATTCCGGCGCCGCCGTACTCCTCGGGCACGAGGATGCCGAACCAGCCGTGTTCGCCGAGTTCGTCGACGAAGGCCGTCGGATACGACTCCTCGCGGTCCCGCTCGCGCCAGTACTCGTCGTCGTACCCTTCACAGATCTCTCGAACGCTGTCTCGGACCAGCCGCTGCTGGTCGGATAGCTCGACGATGTCCGTCGCTCGGGTCATTCGCTCCGAGTAAGCAGGTCGGTGGGATAAACGTATACCCCTCGCTCACCCCGAACATGACGCCACACAGACAGACGCCACACAACGTTTAACACCTGGTTCGGTGTTACTCACCTCGTGAAACGGAACCGCGGAGAGCAATCCGGGACGGCACCGCGGCGGGGACGACTCACCCACCTCGCCGATGGCTGACCGCATAGTCGCGACGCGGGTCGCCGACGGTCTCGACCCGGTTTCACCGGAGCGAGCCGCCGCCGAGATACCCGACGACGCGACGCTCGTCCTCAGCGGGTTCGGACGTGCGGGCTACCCGAAGGCCGTCCCGCTCGCGCTCGCCGAGGGCGGCCGAGACCTGTCGCTGACGATAATCAGCGGCGGGAGCGTCGGAGACGAGGTCGACACCGCGCTCGTCGAAGCCGGTGCCGTCGCCCGGCGGTTCCCCTTCCAGGCGACGGCGGCCGCCCGGTCCGCCATCAACGAGGGGAGGGTCGCGTTCCACGACCGCCACATCTCTCGGCTCGGCGACGAGGTGGCGTTCGGCCACTACGGCACGCCCGACGTGGCGCTCGTCGAGGCTGTCGCCGTCGGCGACGGCTGGTTCGTCCCGACGACCTCTATCGGACACACGCCGACGTACGTCACGGCAGCCCGGAAGCTCGTCGTCGAGGTGAACCACGCCCAGCCGCTCTCCCTCCAGCGCCTCCACGACGTGTACGACCGCGGGATGCCACCCACGCGTTCCCCGATTCCGCTCTCGAAGCCGGGCGACCGCATCGGTTCGCCTCACGTCGCGTTCGACCCGGACAAACTCCTGGCGGTGGTCGAAACCGACCGTCCCGACGCGCCGTACAGCTTCAGGGAACCGACGGCGGTCGACCAGCGCATCGCCGACAACCTCGTCTCGTTCCTCGTTCGTGAGATAGAAGAGGGCCCGCTGTTCGACGGGACGCTGAACCTCCAGTTCGGCGTCGGTAGCCTCGGGAACGCGCTGATGGGGGCGTTCGCCGACGCCGACTTCGGCGACCGGACCGTCTCGTACTACGGCGAGGTCATCCAGGACGGCCTCCTCGACATGCTCGACGCGGGGAGACTCGAAAGCGCCAGCGCCGCCTCGCTCGCGCTCTCGGCGGAGGGACAGCGCCGGCTGTTCGCCGACGTCGAGGGCTACGCCGAGCGGGTCGTCGTCCGCAACGCCGACGTCTCGAACAACTCGGCGCTCATCGACCGCTTCGGCGTCGTGGGCGTGAACAGCGCCCTCGAAGTCGACCTCTACGGCCACGTCAACTCGACGCATCTCGGCGGCACCCACGTCGTCAACGGTATCGGCGGGAGCGGTGACTTCACCCGAACCAGCACGCTGTCGGTCATCGCGCTCGGTTCGACGGCCAAGGACGGGACGGTCCCACGAATCGTCCCGATGGTCCCGCACGTCGACCACACGGAGCACGACGTGAACGTCGTAGTCACCGAACAGGGCGTCGCGGACCTCCGGGGTCGGTCCCCGCGCGAGCGGGCCGCGCTGCTCGTCGAGCACTGCGCGCACCCGGACTACCGCGCCGGCCTCGACGCGTACCTCGGCCGGGCCGCGGAGAGGAGCGGAAACGTCCCGCACGACCTCGACACGGCGTTCGACTGGCAGCGCGAGTGAGCACACCGGCGAGCGGGGACCGGACCCAAACCTTCCTATTACTCGGCGGCGTCACCCCGTTCGAAGATGACCGACGACAAGAGCGAGAGTTCGAAGCGGCGACTCGTGAGCGGGTGGGAAGGGCGGTACTACGAGGACTTCCAGGTCGGGGATATCTACAAACACCCCTACGGGAGGACCGTCACCGAGACGGACAACGTGTGGTTCACCAACGTGACGATGAACCTCAATCCGATGCACTTCAACGAGGCGTACGCCTCTACCACCGAATTCGGCGAGCGCCTCGTCGACGGCACGTTCGTCATCGCCCTCGTGGTGGGGATGAGCGTCATCGACATCTCCGCGAACGCGACGGCGAACCTCGGGTACGACGATATCCGCCACCACGCACCCGTCTACCACGGCGACACCCTCTTCGCCGAGAGCGAAGTGCTGGAGAAGCGCGAGTCCTCGTCGAGAGAGCACGTCGGCATCGTCACCACCGAGTTGAGAGCGTACAACCAGGAGGACATCGAGGTCATCTCGCTGAAGCGCACCCCGATGGTGCTCAAACGCGAGCACGCCCAGCCCTCGGCCGCGCAGCCGACCGGGTGGCCGGAGGGGATCGGGACGCAGCCTGAGGACCTGGAGGGGTGAGTCGAGAGAGAGTGCGGAAAGGCGGTGTGTCTCCGATACTCCGCGGTAGTGTGTGCCGAGGCGGTGGCGCGTGGCGTCTCGCGGTCCCGTCCGCGCGACTCGCGCGCGAGGGACGAGGAACGCAGGGCACTAGCGAAG
>JBEPYA010000247.1:0-2652 GCA_041641615.1 Salinigranum sp.
CTCGACGCTCTTCGTGAACTCCTGCAATCCGTGCCGGGTCCGGAAGCGGCCGCTCACCGTAAACTGGCTCATGTCTACGCCTGGGAGAAGGAGCGGGAAGAGTCTTCCTACTCGGAGTTGTCGGGGCCGGCGACCGAAAACGGACTCAGTCGATGTAGTCGAGGGCGTCCTCGATGCGGCCGAGTTCGGGGCCGGTGGTGTCCTCGCCGACGACGTAGCCCATCTCGTTGGCCACGAGTCCAGACCCGACCAGCGGCGCGCCGTAGTTTACCGTGCCGATATCGGCGCGAACGTCGAGCAGTTCTTCGAGCGCCTCGAGTTCCGGCTCTCGCGACTTGGGGTGACAGAGCACGCCGCGGTTGTTCGCGACGGCGGCCGTGCCCACAGTGCGAACGTCCGCGAGGTCGCCGCGTTCGACCGGCACGTCGAGCGCCTCCCGGACGACGGCGACGGCGTCGTCGGAGAGCTCCGGGTGGACGTACGCGCCGTAGTCGTTCGCGAGCACGACGTTCCCGGCGGCGTTGATGCGGCCGGGCAGTTCGTACACCGGGAGGTCGGCGGTCTCGGCGATGGCTTCGCGCTCGCGCTCCGTCGACCGGCTCGTGACGAGGATCCCGTTCTCGTTCCCGGTCGCGAGCGCGCCGACGGTCGCGGAGCCGCCGACGGTCGTCCCCAGCGTGGGAACGTCGAGCTCCTCACCGAGGGCGGCAACGAGATCGGCGTCGGCGTCCGGTCGGACGAGCAGACAGTCGTCCGTCGCGCACGCGAAGACGCCGATGTACGACGAGCCGGCGAAGGAGACGCGGAGCACGGTGGGTTATCGTGCGGGCTCGGCCTCGACGATCGGTTCCCCGTCCTCGACGAACCGTGCGGCGCGGACCCGGAGCTTGCTCGGCGGGTGCTGTCGGCCGCGAGCCCAGACGGTCTCGTTGAGCGACGGGTCCAGGCGGACGTCGCTCTCGTCGACGTTGAAGTGCTTCGCGAGGTGTTCGCGAACGAGCTTCATGGCTCGCCCGGCCTGTTCGTGGTCCGGGACGGCCTTCACTTTGCGGAGCGGGACGGTGACGACACGCTCTTCGAAGTCACTGGAGCTCATCGGTTACTCGTCCGTGTCGCTGCGGCGCCAGTTGCGTCGCTTGGGGTTGCGCTGGACTTCCATATCGGTCTTCATCATGACCCACGCGGGAACCCGGCTGTTCTGCCGTTCGAGCTTGGCCAGCCGCTTCTTCTTCGCCTTCGATTTCTTACCCATAGTGACGGGTACTTCTTGAGCGCCGCATAAAATCTTGTTCTTTCGCGTCTCCGGCCGCGAGCGGGCTGGTCGCACACAGCAGGCCGACGAGTCGTCGTTCGTCTTCGCTTCGGGCGACCCACAGCGTGTTTCGTATCGTCACATACGGTGTACGACAGCGAGAGGGCGAGAACGAGTGACCCGCGCAAATCGGGACGAGACGCTCGAATTCGGTGCTCGTTCGAAGTTCAGGAAAGCGGGTCGAAGCCAGAGGTCAGGAAAGCGGGTCGAAGACGGGAGTGCCGACGCGCGAGGCAAGGAGAGACCTCACGCTCGTACGGAGCGCATCCCGCGGACCGGTAGAAGGCGAGTCACAGTGCTATCGCGAGACGAGGTTACGTGAGGGAAGCGAAGGAGAGCGTCCACCGACGGGATACTGCAACACCCGCTCGGCGACGGCGGTCGACGTCCTGACTCGACCTTCTCGACGGCGACTCTCGTCGAGCTCGGCGACCTCGATCCGAACGCGACCCTCGTCAGCACGAATCTCCCTTTCTCTGACCAACGGGCACACGGTCGGACCGTAGCGCTCCGTTTTCGGAGAGAGAGCCGGCACACGGCTTCGAGACGCCGAATTCGTCTTCGAAACCCGAACGGAGTCGCTCGCGGGTAAACCGAATATCGCGATACGAAATCCCTCGTTCGTCGTCTGGATGGGGCTGTGACGGGCCGACTGTGGCGGACGAGCACCGAGCGACGACGGTTCGTAACGAGAGGAGCGCTCGCCCGACTGCGCACGGCGAGCGTCGCGTGCGCCGTATTCAGCGCGCTACTCCCGAGAATCCCGTCGCCGGACGTCTCAGAGTTCCGTGTCGTCGACGACCTGTTCGCGCACGGGCGACTCGTACGTGGCGAAGCGGTCGAGAAGGTCGGTCGGGTCGACAGTGACGACGAGGAGATCCCGGTGGTGTGGTTCGACGAAGCCGGCGTCGACCTGTGCGTCGAAGAAGGAGACGAGACCGTCGTAGTAGCCCGAGACGTTCAACAGCCCGCAGGGGTCGGTGTGAAAACCCAGCTGAGCCCAGGTGAGCATCTCGACGAGTTCCTCCAGGGTGCCGAATCCCCCGGGGAGGGCGACGAAGCCGTCGGCGAGGTCTGCCATTCGACGCTTTCGGGTGTGCATCGAGTCGACGACGTGGAGGTCGGTCACCCCCTCGTGGGCGACTTCGCGCTCGAACAGCGCCTCGGGGATGACGCCGATCACGTCGCCACCGGCGGCGAGTGCGCTGTCGGCGACGGCCCCCATGAGTCCGACGTCGCCGCCGCCGTAGACGAGACCCAGATTGCGCTCGGCGAGCAACCGGCCGAACGCCCTCGCCGCGTCCGTGAAGGCGGGGTCGGTTCCCGGACGCGAGCCACAG
>JBEPYA010000247.1:2662-5679 GCA_041641615.1 Salinigranum sp.
CGCGTGGGTAGCGAGGGTTGGGCATAAGTCGGCACCGGTCCGCCCGATTCGATATCGCAAGATACGGTGTACGAAGGACAGGGGAGCGAGTCGAGTGTTCACCCGAAGAACGGCGTGTCAGCGACTCTCGACCTCGAAACGTGCACCGTATCGGGATAGTGGGTCCGCGTCGGTCACAGTTCGTGTCGTCGACAGCGACCGCTCGTACTCATCCCGGTTGCCAGGGTCTCTGTTTGCAGTCGGCACGGTCGCCACCGTCCGCTGTTTCTGGCTACGCCACGTCGTGGTCGAAGACGAGAGAGGTCGACCCCCTGCCCGAAGGGAGGTCGACGTCGACGATAGCACGGGACGTCGTGGCTGACACGCCAAGGGCGGGACACCGCCACGTCCGCGGACAGGGGGGAGAAACGACGCGGACGGACCGGTCGGGACGCGACCGAATCACCCGTTCAACGGGTTCGAGCCCCGAATCGAACGTTCCCCGCAGATGCGAGGAACGGGAGCCGAGTCGCCGTAAATCGAATAGCGCGATACAGAATCGGTGCCGGACGGGTCAGGCCGGGGCGGTGGCACCTGACTCGTCGGCAGCACTGGTCCGGAGGTGAGCCGCGAGCCCCTCGAGGACGGCGTCGAGCTGCTTCCCGAATCGATCTTCCATGACGACCCGTCCGAGGAGCCAGCCGAACGGGCCGTACTTCGGCTGGAACGCCGCGGTGAACGTCACTTCAGTGTGGTGGTCGTCTGCGGCGTCGACGTCGACCCGGACGGTGTTCGAGACGAGCGGGTACGGCCCGACGTCGGTGAACTCGACCGTGTACCCCGTCGGTGGCGAGTAGTCGACGATGGTCTCCTCGATCCGACTGCCGTCGGTGAAGACGCACTCACGGCACGCTCCCGGTCCGGTTTCGCGGTCGGTGAGGACCCGGGAGGATTCGACGTTCGGATGGTACTTCCAGACATCGCCGAAGTCCTCGAGCGCGCTCCAGACGCGGTCGGTCGGAGCGTGCAGGATCCGAGAGCGACGCACGGTGTGCATGGACGACGTTGGGAGAGAGCGGTCATAACGGTCGCTCGCTCGTGTGCGACCGCCGCATCGGGGAGCGATGCGCGTGCAAGCCGCACCGCGGGGGCGCAGAGCAGACGGACGATATAGCCAGCCGAGTCAGTCACCGTGAGCCGTGACGCTCAGAGCGAAAACCGCTCGACGGTCGAGTACTCCGGTCCGTCGGGGGTCAGGTCCGACCGCTTCAGCCGAACCTCCTCGACTGGGAAGGTGCCGATCGTCGGGTCCTCCTCGCGGACGACGCGCTGGACCGTCGCCTTCCCTCGGGCGTCGTCCATGCGCGCGAGGGTGACGTGTGGGGTGAAGGTGTAATCGTCGGGGTCGAACCCCAGCGGGAGGAGTTCGGCCTGAATCGAGTCGTGGAGCCGGTTCATCTCGCCCGTGCCCTGCCGAACACCGGTCCAGACGACGCTGATGTAGTCGAGCGAGGGGAACACGCCGAACCCCCCGATGGTCGCCTCGAACGGGGCGACTGCGGCGTCGTCCACGCCTGTGGCGATCGCTCGCTCGACCTCGTCGAGGCGGTCCTCCTCGACCTCACCGAGGAACGAGAGCGTGGCGTGCGCTCCCGTGGGATCGGTGAAACGAAGGCCGGGCGCGTCGTCGAACCGCTGTTGGGCGTCGACGACCGAGGAGGCGAGGTCGTCGGGGAGGTCGATGGCGACGAAGAGGCGCATACCCACCGTGACACGTCGAGGCTCAAAACCGTGACGTCCGTGACGTAACCCTTACCCACCGTGACCGCCAACCGCGACGTATGACAGACGACGGCGACCCACCGAGGAAGCACCGCTTCTCGGAGGGACAGGGGGTCGACGCTGACTACGACGAGTTCACGCTCGACCCACCCGAACTCAAGGTCGACCCGACGAAAGTCGACCCGGTCGACTCTCGCGTCCTCTCCGACATCCTCGACCGCCGGAACATCGACCGCGACGACGTCGACGTCCAGGATCTCATCGAGGTCGGCCTCTCGTACATGGGTATTAACCGATTCGAGGAGGCGACCGAGACGTTCGAGCGGGCCGCCCGCTTCGCCGAGGAGGACTCGCTCGACGCCCAGGAGGCGTGGGTGAACAAGGGCGTCGCCCACGCCGAGCTGGAGGAGTACGACGAAGCCATCGGCGCTTACCAGGAAGCCCTGCGGATCGACGACGACTCCGAACACGCCGCCTCGGCCGAGACGAATCTCGCATACGCGCTCTGGGAGTACGGCCACACGGAGCAGGCGCTCGAACACGCCGAACGAGCGGTCGAGGTCGACCCGCGCTTCCCGCAGGCGTGGTACAACCGCGGCTTCTTCCTCTCCGAACGCGGCCTCTTCGAAGACGCCGTCAACGCCTTCGACAACGCCATCCGCCTGGGGATGCGAAGCGCCGAGGTGCTGGAGGAGAAAGCGCTCGCCCTAGAGGAACTCGGCGAGAGCGAGGAGGCCGAACGGGTGCAGGAGCGCGCCGACGAACTGCGCGAGAAGCGCGAGGAGCGCCTCGTCGAGGACAACACGTGATGCTGCTCCGCGAGCGCGACACGCCCGAGGGTCTTCTGGTGTCGGTCTGTGACGCCGACTGCCTCGGTGAGACGTTCGAGGAAGGGCCCGTCTCCATCGACGTCACGGAGGACTTCTACGGCGGCGACGAGGCCGAGCAGGCGACCGAAGAGGCGGTCGTCGACAGCCTCATGCGGGCGACGACGGCCAACATCGTCGGCGAGCGCGCCGTCTCGGTCGCCATCGAGGCCGGCATCGTCGACGAGGAGCACGTTCTCGAGATCGAGGGGACGCTCCACGCGCAACTGCTCTGGCTGCGGTGAGGCTCGGACGGGTGCGTGAGGCACGGACGCGTCACCGCGTCGGTCTGAGGACGCGCCACGCGATCGTCGGACGCAACAGCGAGGTCGGTGGGCGCTCCATCGTGAGGACGCGCACGAACGCGTCGGTCAGCGTGCCGTCGGTGTG
>JBEPYA010000248.1:0-5656 GCA_041641615.1 Salinigranum sp.
ACGCCTTCTACCCGCTGTTCCAGTTCCTCTTCGACGAGAACAGCGACTTCGTCAACGACGTCGAAGAACGACTCGAGCAGGCGCGAATGGGCGAGAACGTCGAGATGTACATCTCCCGGGCGCTCGCGGTCGGCGTCCTGCTCGGCGGCGTCCTCTGGATCCTCGGGACGCTCCTCGGTTTCGGTCTGGTCCAGTTCGGCGTCCTGACCGAGGAGGTCGTCAGCTTAGGTATCCCGGTTCCCGACGAGGAGACCGCCGCGACGCTCTCGGCCATCGCCATTCCCGTCGCCGTCGGGGTCATGGGCGTCGTCTTCGGGAGCATCGGCTTCGGCGTCGGCTTCGGGACGCTCGTCGCCATCCCTTACTCCCGCGCGTCGGCCCGGAAGCGCGAGATCAACATGCTGCTCGCGGACTCGGTGTCGTTCATGTACGCCCTCTCCGTTGGGGGGCTGAACCAGCTCGAAATCCTCGAAGCGATGGCCAGGGCCGAGGACACCTACGGCGAGGTCGCCCGGGAGTTCCAGAGCATCGTCCAGGAGACGGAGTACTTCGGGACCGACTATCGAAACGCCATCCGCCAGCAGGCGATCGTCACTCCTAGCGACGACCTCTCGCAGTTCCTCACCGACATGCTCTCCATCGTCAACTCCGGCGGAGACATGCAGCGGTTCCTCGCCGACAAGAAGGAGAAGCACCTCCGCACGTCGAAGCAGGAACAGGAGATGACGCTCGAGACGCTGGAGCTGTTCGGCGAGATGTACATGACCCTCTCGCTGTTTCCTCTCCTCCTGATCATCATCCTCGTCATCATGTCGATGCTGGGCGAGGCCCAGGACATGTTGCTGTTCGGGACTATCTACCTCCTGACGCCGCTCATCGGCTTCGGCTTCCTCGTCCTCGTCTCTACGGTGAAACAGGACGAACCCGGCGACGGCTACCTCCAGCTCTCCGACGACCCCGACCCCGCTCGCCAGAGCGGCCGGGACGGCGCGCTGAAGCTCGGGCTCATCAACCGCTTCGTCGGGGAGTTCGCGCTGTTCTCGCACATCAAGAACCGCGAACTGCTCTACAACCTGCGCGGCATCCTCGCGGCCCCGCATATCTTCTTCCGCGACAACCCGATGTACACGCTCGCGCTGACGGTCCCCCTGGCGCTCGTGGCGCTCGTCGTCCCGGCCGCGGCGGGAATCGCTCCGACCAGCTGGGACGCGCTGGTCGCCCGACCCGTCTGGGGAACGTTCGTCTGGGTCTACCTGCCGATGTACATCGTCGTCCTCCCGCTCGCCGTGTTCTACGAGTGGAACGTCCGGCGGCGTAACTCCATCACGGGGAAGCTCTCGGAGAACCTCCGGAAACTCTCCTCGGCGAACGACACGGGCCAGACGCTGCTGGAGTCGGTCCGGACGGTGTCGTCGACCTCCTCGGGGAAGCTCGCCGACGAGTTCGACGTCATCTACGCGAAGGTCAACTACGGGACGAGCCTCCGCGAGGCGCTCATCGAGTTCAACAACAAGTACCACATCCCCCGACTGGCGCGGACCATCAAGCTCATCTCGAAGGCGCAGGAGGCGTCCTCGCAGATCACCGACGTGCTCTCGACGGCTGCGCAGGCGTCGGAGAACCAGGACGACATCGAGCGCGAGCGCCGCTCGCGGACCATGATGCAGGTCGCCATCATCCTCATGACCTACTTCACGCTCCTGGCCGTGATGGCCATCCTGAAGACGCAGTTCCTCGACGTGATGGCCGGGCTCACAGAGCAGGCCAGCAGCGGCGGGGGTGGCGGCGGGAGCCAGTTCAGCGGCGGCATCGACCCGAACCAGCTCTCGCTTCTGTTCTTCCACGGCGTCACCATCCAGGCGATGATCTCGGGGCTCATCAGCGGCTACATCCGGACGGCGGACGTCCGGTCGGGACTCAAGTTCACCCTCGTCTTGATGACGGTCGCCCTCGCGACGTGGACGGTGGTGGGCTGATGGCACCCCTGCGGCCGCCGTCGGACGCGGGGAGAGCGGTGTCGACTCCGACCCGACGCGGCCGCGACCGGGGACAGACGACCATCGACTTCGCCATCGGAGCGACGCTGTTCCTCCTCACGATGGCGTTCGTCTTCGTGTTCGTCCCCGTGATGTTCGAGCCCTTCGCGACCAGTCAGTCCGACCCGCTCGTCGCCGACCGCGTCGCCAACCGACTGGCGACCGACGTCCTCGGCGACCCCGCGGAGCCGTACGTTCTCAACACGACGTGTACGGCGGCGTTCTTCGCCGGCAACTCGCCACCCGCGGGCTGTTCGTACGCGTACGACGCGGCCAGCGACCATCCGAACCTGGCGCTCGGCGTCGACGCCGAGACCAGGCTCAACGTGACCGTCGTCGACGCCGCCGACTCCGTCGTGTTCGGCGCGGGCACGGACCGAACGAACGCGCAGGACGTCATCACGGCACAGCGACGAGTGCTGTACGACGGCCGGTCGTACGACCTGTTCGTCAGGGTGTGGTGAACGATGTGGGGACCGAGGCAACGCACTCGAGGAACACGACTCCGGACGAGCAGCCGTGGCCAGGCCCACACCCTGGAGGCGTTCGCCGCGGCGACGATCCTGCTCGCGAGCATCGTCTTCGCCTTGCAGGTGACGGCCGTGACGCCGCTCACCGCGTCGACGTCGAGCCAGCACATCGAGAACCAGCAGGAGGCCGTCGCCACCGGCGTTCTCGCCTCCGCCGCGGAGAACGGCACGCTCGAGCCGACCCTCCTCTACGTGAACAACTCGTCCGGGAACTTCCACGGCGACACGTTCGAGGGGCAGTACGTCTCCGGCGGACCGCCGACCCAGCTGGGCGAGACGCTCAACGAGACGTTCCTCGACCGGGGCATCGCGTTCAACCTCTACGTCCACCACCGGACCAGCGACCGGACGGTCCGCCGGAAGACGGTCGTCCGCATGGGCGGGCCGAGCGACAACGCCATCTCCGCGCGGTGGCGGGTGACGCTGTACGACGACGACGTGCTGTACGCGGCAGACAACACCCCGACGACGCACACGCTGGAGAACTCGACGACGTTCTACGCGTCGGACGTGTCGCCGGGGCCGCTGTACAACGTCTTCGAAGTGGAGGTGGTCGTGTGGCGGATGTGAGGCGACCGCCGACGGGCCCTCGACGCCAGCGCGCGAGCGGTGGTACTGGTGACCGCGACGGCGCTGGGAGCCACCGCCGGAACCGCGGACGCGACTCCGACGACGACCGCGGCCAGCTGTTCCTCGTCGGCGCGCTCTCGCTCGCCGTCCTGTTCGTCGGCTTCGCCCTCCTGTTGAACACCGCCATCTACACCGAGAACCTCGCGACCCGAAACACCGACCCGGGGACTGACCCCTCCATTAGCTACCGGGCGGCCGCCGAGGACGCCGCGCGGGACCTCATGATCCGGGAGAACCGCAACGGGACGGATCCCACCCCGACCGAGAAGACACAGTGGTTCGAGGCGGGCATCGAAGCGTGGAGCGATACCGCGGGACTCCACGCGGCCAGACGCGCCCGGGTCGCGTCGGTCACCGTCTCGTCGACGACCGGGACGCGCTTCCAGCAGACGAACGCGTCGTTCGACTTCACCGACAAGCAGGGCGCTCAAGACTGGGAACTGGGGCAGGATGCAGACGACGGGGCCATCCGGGACGCACACCTGTACGTGGTACGTGATTCGCTTCCCGAGACGAATCAGTCGAACATCGAGGGGAGCACGACCGGACTGAGCGAGCCCTTCGAACTCGAGATCAAGGACACCACCGGAATTGAGGACGACCGGCACGTGTATATCTACGACGAGTGGGGCGACGGGGACGACGAGGTCACCCTGCTGTTCCGCGACGAGAGCACGACCGGGGGGTACGAAAAGTGTAGCTACGAGCATCCGGGGGAGACGGCCCACATCGATCTCATCAACAGAACCATCAATGGAACGTCCTGTTCGGCGTTCGACCGTCTGGATCTCCCGGACACCGCAGTCGCTGACAAGAACGTCAAACTCCGCATCGAAAACGGACACGAAGCCAGGGGGACCTACGACATCCTCGTCGCCGATACGGCAGACGTCAATGGGGACGGTGACGACCACGTCTACGACAACGAGGCGGACGGTGACGGCAAAGCGTTCGTCACGGCCATCATCTACGAGGCCGACGTCACCGTCACCTACGAGAGCACCGACGTCTCCTACCGGACGACGGTCCGCATCGCCCCGGAGGAGATCCGATGAGCCCGCCGCGTCCACGCGGTCGCAGTCGAGGTCCTCGCCGCCAGACCGGTCGCGGTCGTCGCTGCGGCGGAGAGAGACGACGGGCACTTCCGTTCGTCCGCGACGACCGTGCGGTCTCGACGACGCTCGCGTACGTCCTCTCGCTCGGCATCGCGAGCCTCCTCATCTCCGGGCTGATGTTCGCCGGCAGCGGCTTCGTCGAGAGCGAGCGCGAGCAGGTCATCCGCTCCGAACTGGTGGTGCTGGGTCAGACGCTCGTCGCGGACGTCGAGGGGGCCGACCGACTGGCGTCGACCATCGACGGAACCGTCAGCGTGCGGTCGTCGCTACCTCGTCGCGTCGGGAGTTCGGCGTACACGATCACGCTGACCGACCAGGGCGGCGGCGTCACCGAGGTCACGCTCACCGCGGCGTCGGTAGACGTCTCGGTCGACCTCCGACTGGTGACGCACACCCCCGTCGCGGAGGGTACCGTCGAGGGAGGCGAGCTCGTCATCGTCTACGACGCCGCCGACTCCCCGCCTGCACTGGAGGTGCAGCGAGCGTGACGGACAGCCGTGGCGTCAGCGACACCCTCGGCTTCGTGTTCATCTTCGCCCTGGTGCTGTCGACGGTCGGGCTCACCTTCACGTTCGGCTACAGCGGCCTCCAGGACACGCGCGACTTCGAGCGGCTCAACAACGCAGAGCGCGCGTTCGACGTGATGGGCGACAACTTCGACGACATCGTCCGCCGCGGCGCGCCGAGCCGCGCGACGGAGGTGAAAGTCGCCGACGCGCAGTTGGCACTCGAGGATACGACGACCGTGAACGTCACCGTCACGAACGCGTCGGGCGTGAAACAGAACGTCGAGTACGACATCCAACCGGTGGTCTACGAGGCCGGCGACGGCCGCATCGTCTACTCGAACGGCGCGGTCTTCCGCGAGGACCCCGGCGGCGCCGTCGTGATCCGCCACTCGGAGTTCGTCCTCCGGCAGGAGCGAGTGTTGCTCCCGGTGGTGAACACGCGCGGCGCGGGCGAGACGGTATCCATCGGCGGGACGACGACCGTCTTGGTCCGTGCGACGAGCCCCGACGGCCAGCGGCAGAGCTTCGGGTTCGACATCGCCCGCACCGAGCCACAGTCGGAGCTGATGGTGAACGTCACGAGCCCGCGTCCGGCGGTCTGGGCGCGCGAACTCGGCCGGTACGACGACGCGGACTGCGACATCGACGGGACCACCGTCTCCTGTACCGTCTCGAACCCCGAGCGCGTGTACGTCCAGGAGACGCTGATCGACATCACGTTCGAGTGAATCATGACAGACGACACCCCACGCGAGCGACGGCCGGACCGACAGCACGACGAATCAGACACCCGTGGCCGGCGTCGCGCGCGGCGCCGAGGGCGGACGCCCGCGGCC
>JBEPYA010000249.1:0-5643 GCA_041641615.1 Salinigranum sp.
AATCCCGTCGCGGAACCCGTCGATGTCGCCCGGTTCGTAGTGGTAGCCGGTGACGCCGTCGTCGATGGTATCTCTGAGCGCCCCCTCGCGGACGCCAACGACGGGCGTCCCACAGGCGATGGCCTCCAGCGCCACCAACCCCTGCGTCTCGACGGGGCTGGGGAACGCGAACGTGTCCAGCGCGCTGTAGAACGCCGGCAGTTCCTCGCGCGGGAGGAAGCCGAAGAAGTGAGCGTCGATGCCGCGTTCCCTCACGGCCCGTTCCACCGACTCCCGCGCGGGACCGTCGCCGCCGAAGACGACGGTGACGTCGTCGAGTCCGTCGGCGGCGCGGACGAGGTCAGTGAGTCGTTTCTCGAAGCCGTGCCGACCGGTGTAGCCGACGAGCGTCTCGCCCTCCAGCCCGTAGCGCTCGCGGAACGCCGTCGCGTCGACGGGGGCGAACCGGTCGATGTCGACGCCGTTCTGCACGACCGAGAGGTCGGCCTCGACGCCGAGCGCCGCGAGGCGGTCGCGGGTCTCCGCGCTCGGAACGATGACGGCGTCTGCGTGCGAGAGGAACCACCGTTCGTAGCGGGTGCTCATCGACTCGATGCCGCGCTCCAACCGCGGGCTCGACGTCAGGTAGTCGGCGTACTCCGCCGTCGGGGTGTGGTAGGAGACGACGAACGGAACCTCCCGCCGGGATGCGAGTCGGAGCCCCGCGAGGCCGAGGCTGAAGGGCGTGTGCGAGTGGACGACGTCGACGTCGCCCCGGCGGACCCGTCGCGGGACGCGCGGAGCGGCGACGCGGAAGCCGTCGTAGAAGGGAAAGGCCACCGATCGGACCGGGTGCTCGCCGGAGTCGGGGTCGTGGTCGACCGCCTCGGGGTACACCACGTCCATCCGGCCGCCGCGGCGCTCCCAGCGCTCGCGCCACGTCTTGATGGTGTAGGTGACGCCGTTGACCGTCGGTAGGTAGGTGTCGGTGAAGGCGACGACCGACGCTCCGTCCATATCGACAGCCCTTCACGGCACGGGGGTTAATCGCTTCCGACTCGGGGCTGCGCGCGAGTCACACATCGGTTGTGGTCGGTCAGCCCTGTTGAGAGTCGGACCCGGGTATCGCCGCCTCCGGAGCGGCGACCGAGGACACGGCTACGGTCGTCTCAGCCGACACGCCCACTCATTACGTCTCGGTACGCCTCGACGAGGCGCTCGCCGACGCGGTCCAGCGAGTGCTCGCTCGCCGTCTCCCGGGCGTTCTCGCCCAGTCGCTCCCGAAGACCGGGGTCGTCGTTCAGTCGGTGGAGCGCCGCGCGGAACTCCTCGCGCGTCTCGCACTTGAAGCAGTCCTCCCCGTGGGTGTAGAACTCCTCGAAGACGGGGATGTCCCGAAGCACGCAGGCCTTCCCGCAGGCCATCGCCTCCAGCACGGCGATGCCCTGGTTCTCGTTCTTCGTCGGGAACAGGTAGACGTCGCCGGCGGCGAACGCGCCGCGCTTGTCGTCGACCCACCCCGTGAAGGTCACGTTCTCGGGGGGATTCTCGACCCAGTATCTGACCGTCGAGGAGGCGTGCGGTCCCGTGTCGTACGGGCCGAACCACGCGAAGTCGTACTCGGTCTCTTCGGCGAGTTCGCAGAACGTCGACAGCCCCTTCCGCTCGAAGACGTTGCCGACGGCGAAGACGACCATCCCCTCCAGGTCGAACCGCTCGCGGTACTCGTCTCTGAGCGCCGCGAACCCGGTCAGGGAATCGAGGTCGACGCCGTTCGTCATCGGGCGGACGGGTGCCGTCACGGGATACGCCTCCAGAATCCGTCTCGTGTACTCGCTCGGGCAGAGAACGAGGTCCGCCTGCGAGTAGAACCACCGGAGATACCGTCCGAGCGGGCGGGCGACGTACGTCGACCCGCGGAACGACTCGGCGAAGTCCTCGCGCGTGACGTGCGCGTGCAGGACCAGCGGGATCCCCGCTCGCTTCGCGTGCCGGGCGACGGCGAGCGTCCCCGGCCCGATGAGGTTGCAGTGGGCGACGTCGTACTCCCGAAAGGCCCCGCGACCTCGGAGAGCGTACTCGGCGGCGGCGACGGGCGAGTCGCCCTTCCACGGGGTCGTGAGCACCTCGACGTCGGTCGTCCGGAGCGCGGCCCGTTGCTGGTCGGCCGCCGTTCCGATACCGCTCCGGTCGAGTCGTGACGCGAGTTCGAGGTAGTTGAGGACCCGCACGAGGAGGTGCTCGCCGCTCAGCGGTTTGATGCTGTCGCTTTCTCTCCTCGCTCCGGAACGTCTTTATCGACCGGGAGACCCATCGGCGACATGGGCATCCCGGCAGAGCGCATCGAACGGCTCGAACTGCTCGCACGCGAGGCCGTCCGCGCCGGTGAGGACGACCGAGCCCGGGAGTACGTCCGCCTCGCCCGTCGGATCGCTGAGCGACACCGGCTCTCGCTCCCGCGTCGGTTCCGCCGGTTCACCTGTGACCGCTGTGACGCGTACCTCCGTCCGGGTGTTAACGCGCGGGTCCGACTCCAGTCCGGGAAGGTCGTCGTCGCCTGCGACTGCGGCGAACTCGCCCGCTATCCGTACAAGTGACGCGTCCGGGGAGCCCGTATCGGCAGCGGGGTGAGCATGAATATTCGTGCCCAAGGCCGTCATTAAAGACAAAATACAAATAAAACGCGTCCGAACCCCCGGTGGCATGTGCGCACAGGAGCTACGGAAGCGGGCACACGACCTGGACGTGACCGTCTGGGTCGGGAAAGCCGGAATCGGGTCGGTCGTCGACGAACTCGCGGGGCAGCTAGACGACCGCGAACTGGTGAAGGTGAAGTTCCTCCGGGCCGCACGCGGGGGGACGACCACGAAGGAACTCGCCGAGGAACTCGCCGACCGGGTGGACGCTGACCTCTTCGAGACGCGCGGACACACTGCGGTGATGCTTCGATGAGCGCCGGCCTCGCGCTTCAGGCCGGTGGCGGCGGCTTCATCGGGCGGTTCCTCGCAGAGAACGGCGTTCCCTACGCCGAGTCCATCGGCGGCGTCATCTCGTTCGTCGTCGCGTTCATCGTCGTCTACCTCGTCGGGCGAGCGATCCTCTTCCCGATCCTCGACCGCGTCTTCGAGGCGCGAGGGCTCGAAGCGCACGCTATCAGGCCGCTGAAGAAGGTTGCCGGCGTCCTCGTGGTGTTCGTCGCCATCGCCGTCGCGTTCGGCTTCGCCGGCTACGGCAGCTTCCTCACGTCGCTGGCGACCATCGCCGCGGCGGCGACGCTCGCGATCGGCTTCGCGATGCAGGACGTCATCAAGAACTTCGTCTCGGGGGTGTTCATCTTCACCGACCGCCCGTTCAAGATCGGTGACTGGATCGAGTGGGACGGTCACTCGGGCATCGTCGAGGACATCTCGTTCCGCGTCTCCCGCGTCCGGACGTTCGACAACGAACTGCTCACCGTCCCGAACTCGGAACTGACCGACGGGGTCGTCAAGAACCCGGTCGCGAAGGACAAGCTCCGCCTCCAGGTCCCGTTCGGCATCGGCTACGACGACGACATCCCGAGGGCGACGGAGATCATCGTCGAGGAAGCCGACGCACACGAGGACATCATGGACGACCCCGCCCCGACGGTTCGTCTGACCGAGCTCGGCGACTCCTCAGTCGTTCTCACGTCGCGCGTGTGGATCTCCGAGCCCAGCCGCGCCGACTTCGTCAAGACGCGCGGCGAGTACGTCACGAACGTGAAAGACCGCTTCGACGCCGAGGACATCAACATCCCCTACCCGAACCGCACGCTCCACGGGGCGCTCCAGGTCGAGGGCTTCGAATCCATCGCCTCGTCGGCGGACGACTGACGCGGACCGGCGCTCGCGCTCGTTTCGTTCTGTCGGGCATTGTCTTCGCAGCGTATCTCGGGCCCCTTGTGAGCCGGTCCCGGCTGTCTCCGTCTCCGCGGCGACGACCGCGACAGGGTCACCCCGGATCGTCTCAGAGTTCGATCCGTTCGACCAGCTGTGAGTCGTCGGACTTCGTGTTGACCGCAACGATGCGGATTTCATCTTCGAGCATCGAATCCCGCAGCTTCGCCTTCAGCAGGTTGTCGACCTGGTAGACGCCGGCCGCGTTGACCATTTCGATCTCGACCTGGACGGGGACGCCATCGCCCTGCCGGAGGAGGACGTTCGTGATAGCCTGCGAGGAGAGCGTGTTGATGCCGCGGCCGCCCTTCTCGTAGGGAATGCGCGAGCGACCGCGCTCCATGTCCAGGGCGTCGGCCACGCGGATGACGCCTGCCTCCTTCGTCAGCGGCGTCTCCTCGGTGTGGTGACAGAGGATGGCGTGGAGCACTTCGGCCTTCACCCGCACCGTAGAGGGGGTGTCGTAGAAGTTCGGGAGGAGCCGGTCGAGGATGTCCGACGCCAGCGGAATGGAGTAGTACGCGTGTTCGTCACGGTGGACGACGTGGCCGATGTCGTGCAGCGTCGCCGCGAACGCGACGATGACGGGTTCGTCGACCTCGTCCAGACCCTGATCCTGCGCCCCGTTGAACTCACAGCCGCCGGCCTTCAGCAGTTCGTACAGCCGCAGCGCGCGGTTTCGGACGATGGTGATGTGCTTCGGGCCGTGGTCGTTGTACCCCTTCCGCGTGACGGCGTTGACGTTCTGCGCCTCCAGCAGCGTCGTCACCTCGGGGTCGTCCAGCAGGTGGGGGAGAACCTCGTTGAGCTTCTCGTCGGGGAACGCGTGGTCGGCGTCGGGGTCGTACGGACGAGCACCGGTTGTTTCGCTCATCGTCTCATCGACGCGAGGTGACGAAAAAAATCCGACGGATGTGTGCGGTCGGACTGGAGTGGTGGAGGCGACGGGGTCACTCCCCGGCGGCGATGGCGGCCTCCTCGACGGCGTCGTAGTCGGGTTCGACGGTCGGGTCGTCGGAAACCCAGCGGTAGGTGACCTTCCCGTCCGCGTCGACGACGAACACGGAGCGCTTGGCGAGTTCGTAGACACCGTACGCCTCGAAGTCCATCGAAACGTCGTACAGGTCGATGAGTTCGCGGTTGGTGTCGCTGATGAGTGGGTACTCGATGCCGTGCTGGTCACGGAGTTCGTTGAGCGTGAACGGGGTGTCGATGCTGATCCCGTAAACGCTCGCACCGGCGGCCTCGAACGCCCCGAGGCGCTCTTGGAACGTCGAGAGTTCCGTCATGCAGGTAGTGGTGAACGCTGCGGGGAAGAACGCGAGGACGAGCGGTGCCTCGTCGAGGTGTTCCGAGAGCGTGAACGACTCGATCTCGCCGGTGGCTACCGGTGCCGTGAAATCGGGGGCTGTGTCGCCTGTGTCGACCATACGCACACTGCGGATGGTGACTGTTTGATGCTTGTGCTCGCGGCAGGCATCACGGACCCAGACGGTATCTCCGTCTCCGAGAACCTCTGGTCGATTCGACGACGACCGATCGGGTGCGGGAGATTCCGACGCCTGTCAGCGTCTCCGGCGACACCCCGTCGCGAGTCGACCCCGTTCCTCGTGGTGATAGGCGGTCCAAAAAGCCTATAATTGCTACTTGGTTAAGCTGAGATAGCGATGTCCAATATCATACTGTTCCCGGGGCTGCCGGGCGGGCCGGAGCTGCTCATCGTGCTGTTCGTGCTCGTCCTGCTGTT
>JBEPYA010000250.1:0-5600 GCA_041641615.1 Salinigranum sp.
CGTCGGCGGTGCGGTCGCGGTCACCCGGTAGGTCCCCGGCCGGTCGAACCGGACGACCGCCGTCCCGTCCGTACCGGTGACGGTTCGGACGCCGTCGCGCCGGAGCGTGGCGTTCACCGGCGCGCCGGTGTCCGCGCGAACGACGGTGAAGTTGACCGGCTCGCCCGTCTCGACGTTCGTCGTCTCCGCGGAGAGTTCCAGCGGAACCGGCGTCGGCTCGGGCCGTTCGAGCACCGACAGTTCGTACGGGAACGTGTCTTCCGTCCCGAATCCCGACGCGACGACGGTGTACCGGCCGGTGTGAGCGAACGTGTGGGCGAGGCTCGCGTTCAGTCCGGGCCCGCCGTCGTCGTCCTGTGCGACGACGCTCCCGTTCGGCGCGAGGAGGAAGAGATACGGGTCCCGCCCCCACCCCGTCGACTGCATCTCGATGTCGACGCGGACGCCCTCGACGCCGGACAGCGCGACGCGCTCGTGGTAGCCGCGGAACGCGGGCGAGAACGGGTCCTGCGGGTCGACGACGCTCCGCCGGGTCTCGCCGACGGCGATGGCACCGAGGTCGCCCTCGCCGAACACCGCCCGGGTCGCGTTCAGCCGCCCATACCCGCTCGTCGGATCCGGCCCCGCGGGGCCGACGTCGGTCGCACCTCGCTGGAGACGTCGTTCCACGTCACGGGGTGACGCGCCCGGCTTCCGCTCGCGGACGAGCGCGCTCACGCCGGCGACGTGGGGTGCGGCGGCGGAGGTGCCGGCGAACGACGCGTACCGACTCGTCGCGACCCGATCCGGTGCGACGACGTCGATCCCTCGCCGTCCGTCGTTCGTCGGCCCCCGGGAACTGAACGGCTCGACGCGCCCGCCGAACCAGTCGAACGCGCCGACAGCGACGACGTCTCGGGCGGTTGCGGGCGCGGCCAGGCTGCTCTCGGGCGTCTCGTGTTCGAGCGACCCGGCCGCGTCGCGCGTGTACAGTTCGAGGACGTGGCTCCCGTCGGCATCGTAGTTCGAGATCGTCACGTAGTAGACACCGCGTTCGACCGTCGGGGCGACGCGCTCCGTCGGGCGCTGGAAGCCGGTCTGGGCGCTGGTCGACCGGGCGACCAGCACGTCTTCGCCCTGCGACTGAGAGCCGTACGGAGGGACGTCACGGAAGAGGAACAGGTCGTAGTCGTCGTTCGACTGGGGCCAGTCGTTCCAGCTGAGGCTCACGCCGGCACGCCCGCTCAGCGGTCGGCCGTCGTTCAGGTAGTTCCGCTCGTCGTCCGGACCGAACTCGACCCACCGGTCGCCGTCCGTGTTTCTGTACTCGGCCTCCCAGTGGCGACGCGCGTAGTTCCCCGCCGAGTTGGTCCAGACGATCCCGTCGGCGACGGCCTCGTCGGCGACCTGCGAGACGAAGCCGGTCCCGTCGTACGGATGGTTCACCCAGTTCACCGAGGCGGTGACGACATCGACGTCGTTCGCACGGAGCCACGACACGGCGGCGGCGAACTCCACGTCGGTGTCGACCGCCGCGAGGTAGAGACTGGCGTTCGGTGCGGTGTCGACGACCAGTTCGGAGACAGCCGTCCCGTGGGCCTCGGCGTTCGGGTCGGGCCGGGTCGCCCTGAACGACCGTGAGGCGGCGACGTTGTCGCGTATCTCGGCGGCCGACGGGTCGAAGCCCAGGTCGATGACGCCGACTCGGACCCCGTCGCCGGAGACGCCCGTCGCGTGAACCGCGTCGGCGTCGACGACGGATACGCCCTCGCTGACGACGGTCGGCGTCGGGTGTGCGGGCCGTCGCACCCGCTGGACCCACGGGAGCGCTTCCACCGTCGTGACGTTCGCCGTCGGAAGCGTGACCTGGACGAGCGTGTCGTGTTCCACCTCGATTCGAGCACCGTGAGTGCGGAGCCGGTCGCGGTACGCCGTCGGGTGACGCTCGTCCAGTTCGACGACGACCCGGGCCCGTTCCTCGGTGAGCGCCGACGCCCGCGCGGATGCGGACGCCCGCGCGGTCGTTGCCGACCCCGTGACGCGCTCGTCGCGGAGCGGCTGCGGGGACTTCGAGGGCCGCCCGGGCGCTTCGGCGACAGTCGCGTTTCCGCCCGCATCGGATCCAGACGCACTGTCGGGCGTGGCGAGCGGCGTCTTCGTCTCCTGAACCGCGTCCACCGCACCGACGCCAGGGACTGCGGCGGCGACGGCGGCGAGAACGACGACGAGTAGCAGACACGAGACGGCGAGTCGGACCGAGAGCGACGTCATCGACGCCGCCCCCCGTAGAGGCCGGCCGCGACCGCCGCGACCCCGATGGCGACCACGACGACGAGGACGTCCGTGCTCCGAGTCGACGGCAGAGCGTCCGTTTCCCGGGCGGTTGGCCCGGCGTCCGGGGCCGACGTTCGTTCGTCTTTCGCGGGAGCGTTCGCCGACGCCGATCCGCTCGAATCAGCCCGGTCGGGGAGTCTGACGTACGCCACTCCCGGCTCCTCGGCGAGCGGGACGATGCGATCGACGGGGACCCACGCCTGGACGACCGTCTCGCCACCCACGGTCGCGGTCCGTTGGACCGTGGCGTCGTACCCGTCGGGGAGCGTCGAGCGTCCGCGGAGTTCGACGACGACGACCGCCCTCCCGTCCCGCAGGTCGATCCCGCGTGCCGCCGCGAACGCCTCGCGGTCGTCCGCCTCGACCAGTTGCTGCAGGGTCGAACTGACGTTCGGTGACTTCTCGCCCGCCGTCCGGTCGGCTGCGGTCGGTGGCGTGGTATCGACAGCCACGGTCGGCGGACCGGTCTCGGTGAACGGAGGTGCGGCGACGGCCGCGGCGCTCACACCAGTCACGACCGAGACGCCCACGAGCGTCGCGGCTGCGACTCCCACGAGAAACGTGCCTCGGGCGGGGGTTTCTCCTCGGCGCATGGCCGGTAGATGTCAGTCGGTGGTTTAGTCGTGTCCCCACGTCCTCTTCAACGGGAGTGTCTGTCGCCGTTCGAGGTTCACCCGTCGCCCCCACATACTTACTCTCGGCCCGTCTCCTCTCTCGTACATGTCCTACACGAAGGTCAACCGCCGCGACGTCGACCCGGTCGCGGACGGCATGTACTTCCTCCGCGACGCCCTCGACTGTGCGAACCTCGGGTTCACCGTCGTCGAGTGCGAACCAAACTGGACCGGGAAGGAACACGACCACGCCGACGGCGGTCACGAGGAGGTGTACTACCTCGTCTCGGGCGAGGCGACGCTCTACGTCGACGGCGACGAGGTGGCGCTGGACCCCGGCGACGCCGTCCGCGTCGCGCCAGCGTCGTCTCGACAACTCGAGAATGGACCGCGAGAGAGCACGCTCGTGGTCGCCGGCGCGCCCTGACGAACCACCGAGCGAGTGGTCGCCCTCGAATCGAGCGAGTGGGCGATCCCCCTCAACGCTTCTAGCGTTTCCGCGGTGACATTATTGTCGTTCGGTCCGAACGACGCGTATGGCCGACGGCCCCGACGACCGCATCCCCGTGACGGTTCTCAGCGGCGCGCTCGGCGCGGGGAAGACGACGCTCGTCAACCGACTGCTCGCCAAGCCCGGCGACCGGACCATCGCCGTCGTCGTCAACGACGTCGGCGACGTGAACGTCGACGCCGAACTCATCGAGGAGGAGAACGAGGAGACGGGCGTCGTCGGCCTCTCGAACGGGTGCATCTGCTGTAGCCTGCAGGGTGACCTCCTGACCGAGGTGTCTCGACTCGTCGAGGAACGGACGTTCGACTACCTGGTGGTGGAGGCCTCGGGCGTCTCCGAACCCGTCCCCATCGCACAGGCGTTCACGCTGGGGACGGAGGAGTCGGATATCGACCCGACCGAGCGGTTCCGCCTCGACACGATGGTCTCGGTCGTCGACGCGTATGGCTTCTGGAAGGAGTTCGACCCCGCGACGAACCGCGAGGACTCGGCGGGAGGGGGACGGTCGCTCTCGGAGGTGTTCGTCGATCAGATCGAGTTCTGTGACGTCCTCCTCCTGAACAAGTGCGACACCGTCCCCGACGACGCGCTCGACGAGGTGGAGGCGCTGGTGCGCGAACTCCAGCCGCGAGCGGTCCTGTACCGAACGGAGTACTCTGACGTCCCGCCCGACGCCGTCCTCGACACCGGCCTGTTCGAGTTCAGCGAGGCCCGACGCGCCGCGGGGTGGAAGCGTCACCTCGCCGGGGAGGGCGGGCACGCACACGAACACGGAGGCGGGGACGAGAGTGAGGAGGGGCACGGCCACGAGGACGACCACCACGCCGGTGCGTCCCACGCGGTGTCGACGTTCACCTACGAGTCGGCCGAACCGTTCCATCCGGAGCGCTTCGACGCGTGGCTCGACGAGTGGCGCGGCGACGTCGTGCGGGCGAAGGGCTTCTTCAAACTCGCGGGGCGGTCCGACACCGTGATGGGGTTGAGCCAGGCCGGTCCCTCGGTGCAAGCCGGTCCGCTCGGTGCGTGGAACGAGGACGACGACCGCCGGACGCGACTGGTGTTCATCGGATCGGATATGGACGAAGTCGAGATCAGGCGGGAACTCGACGCGTGCCTTTTAGACGAGACGGAGTCGCTCGACGGCGTCACCGACCCGTTCCCGGCGTGACCTGATCGCGGAGGTCGTCCCACTCCTCGTAGAAACCGTAGTTCGTCTCCCGCGCTCGCTGGGCCGCGATGGCTTCCTGGTAGACGTCGTCGTAGTCGAGAAGCGCCGTCCAGCCGTCCTCGCGGAAGGTGCAGTACATGCACATAGGTCGACTCACGGGCGGCACCGTCAAGAGGTTTCGCCGAGCGCCGGACGCGTGACTCCGTGGCGAAGGGCGTCTCCGTCACTCCCTCTCGACGACCCGTCCGGCGCGCGCGTCCGGGATCGATTCGTTGGTCGACCGAGACCGGTACGGGTCGAACCGGATGTTCGCGACGCCGGGAGCGGTGTGGTTCTCCGAGACGGCATCGCCGCCGCCATTGGCGAGCGCGCCGGTGACCGGGTCGGCGAACGGCGCGTCGGGGTCGGCGGGGCTCGACGGGCCGTCCGGCGCTCCCCAGTCGTTGCCGGTCGCGTCTACGACCGTTCCGCCGACGTTTTCGACGCCGAACGCCCGATTGTCCGCGATCAGGTTGTCGTGTATCCCGACGCCGGCCGCCTCCCGCTCTCGACCGGGCCCGAGGAACGCGATCGGTTCGACCCGCACGCCGACCCTGCCGCCGACGAGTCGGTTGTCGAGGATGTGGGTGCCGCTCCCCCCCTGGACCAGTACGTTCACCCGACGGTTCTCCACGACGTTGCCCTCGATCGTCGTCGCCGTGGACGGGGTGACGCTCCGCCCCGTCCGGTCGCTCTGTCGAGCGAAGCCGACGACGACGCCGTGTTCGTTGTCCGAGACGACGTTCCTCGCGACGGTCGTGTTCGCCGTCCCGACGAGTTCGACGCCGGCGTCGGAGTTCCCCGCGATGCGGTTGTCGCGGACGGCGACGTTCGTCTCCCAGACCTGGACGCCGACGCCGTCGTTGTCGACCACGCGGTTCTCATTGACTTGCACGCCGTTCGAGACGACGAGCCCTCCGTGGCCGAAGCCGTCGTCGCGGACCCCCGCCCCGTT
>JBEPYA010000251.1:0-5599 GCA_041641615.1 Salinigranum sp.
CCTCGTCGTAGGCACCGCTCGAAGCGGCGTCGTGCAGGCCATCCACTGCGAGAAACCCATGGCGCTCACCTGGGGCGACGCGCGGGAGATGGCCCGCGTCTGCGAGGAGGAGGGCGTCCAACTCACCATCAACCACCAGAAACGCTTCGGCAAGCCGACCCGACAGGCGAAGACCCTCGTCGACCGCGGCACCGTCGGCGACATCGAGCGGCTCGAATTCGGCGCGGAGACCCTCTACGACATGGGAACGCACTTCTTCGACATCTGCCGCTACCTCGTCGACGGCTCCCCCGTCGAGTGGGTGCTGGCCAACGTCGACTACACCGAGGAGAACGTCCTCTTCGGGACGCACAACGAGAACCAGGCCCTCGCGCAGTGGCGCTACGCGAACGGCGTCAACGGGTTAGCGTCGACGGGCCGCGCGGCGGACTTCGTCGGCTGTCAGCTCCGCGTCGCCGGCTCGAAAGGCGTCATCGAGCTCGGTGCCGACGAGGCCGAACTCCGCTACCGCGTCGACGGCTCCGACTGGACCGTCGTCGATACGGGCCTCGACACGGTCCACAAGCCCGTCCCCGGTCGGGTGCGCTCGGGCCTGTCGACGGTCGCGAGCAAGCTCCCCGCGACGCTCTCAGGAGTGGTCACCGACCGGCTCTCGACGACGAGCTACGAGGAGCGCGCCATCGAGGAACTCGTCACGGCGCTGCGGACGGGGAGCAAGTCGGAGCTCTCGGCGAACAACGCGCTCGCCGCCGAGGAGCTCATCTTCGCCAGCTGGGAGTCCGCGCGCCGCCGCGGCCGCGTCGACCTCCCACTCGACATCGAGGACAACCCGCTCGAATCGATGGTCGAATCGGGCGACCTCCTCGTCTCGTCGCCGAGCGCCTGAGACGGCCTGGTGTGAGTTAGCCTCGGAGGGTCACGCCGCCGTGGTGGTCGTCGCCGTCGTCGTCTCCTCGGCCTCGAGACCGAACTGTTCGCGCGTCTCGGTCGCCATCTCGGTCGCGAGGTCTTCCAGCGACTCGCCCATCTCGGCCAGCGCGTCCCCGGCGGCCTCGTCGTCCGCCGCCGCGAGCGCCTCGCGGGGTCTCCCGGAGGTGGTAGTACGCGTCGACGAGGCTGGTCTGCGTCTCGGTCGCCAGCCGGAGGAACCGCGTCATCTCTTCGAGGCTCGCGAGCGTCTCCTCCTGCTCCTCAGTCACCACCGCCTCACGGGCCCGATCCAGTTCCCGCTCCGCCTCCTCGACGGCCGCGACCACCTCGTCGCCGTCGAAGCTGAGGTACGACGCGTCGGCCGCGAGGATGGTCTCGCCCGCGTCGCCGACGTACTGTTCGACCGCCGCATCGAGCGTCGAGGTCACGGCCGAGAGCCGCTGTTGCGCCTCGCGCACCTCGGGGTTCGGCGTGTCCGTCGAGGTTTCCGTCGGCGTGTCCGTGGTCGTCTCGGTCGAGCTGGTGGTCGGCGGAGTCGACTCCGTCGGCGTCGCCGTCGCCGTCGAGGTTTCCGTCGGTGCCGGAGTCGACTGGTTGGTCGCGCCACACCCCGCGAGTACGGTCGTCAGGAGGACTAGGAACGGTCGACGTTCCATGGCCGGCCGTTCGTGTCGCTACATATACATATATTGGGAAGGGAGTCACCGAGAGTCGCGCAACGAAACGTTTTACCGCTGCGCTCGTCCACAGTCGAGTGCGGGACCGTGGGTTAGCCTGGTATACTTCGGGCCTTGGGTGCCCGTGACCCCGGTTCGAATCCGGGCGGTCCCATGATTTTCCGAGACCCAGCGAGGACTTCCGTGTCCGAGCGACGCGTCTCGGTGATGCCGGGACGAACGCGGATTCGAGCCCTGCAAGACGAGCAGAGCGAGTCTTGCTCAGGTTCGAATCCGGGCGGTCCCATTCCACTTTTTGCTCGATCGCTTCGCTCCCTCACAAAAACGTGGGGAAAAACAGCAGTCGATCCGAACTCGACGAGACCCGCCTCGCCCCCATCGACATCCACGCTCGGCTCAGGCGGCGTCCAGTTCAGACTGGACCGCAACCAAGATTCCTTGCTCCCGGACCGAGACGACGACCCGCCCGTTCGATGCGCAGTGGTTCCACGCCACCGTCTTCGACCGACCGTCGTCGGTCTCGACGGTAAAGCGGAACACGCCAGCGGGGTCGATCGCTGCGGGAACCGTCTCTCCCGTGTCCGTGTCGAGTTCGAAGGTACGCTCGAACAGTGCTGTCTCCCCCGTAGAGATCTGAACGGTCACCGACCGGACCGAGTCGGTCTCGTTCTGTACGAGGAGGTCGTGCGGAACGAGCCCACACCGGAACCCCGGCACCCCGTCGAGCGTGGCGTAGAGCAGTTCGCGGACTCCCGGGAACCAGTCGTGGCGGGACTCACCGTCGGCCGTTCGAACGCGTACCTGATACTGCGGTCGGGACGGGCGGAGAGGGACCAGCGCCCGCACGCGCGAGGGGAGCCGGTACTCGTACTCGAACAGCCGTTCCGGACCGTCCCACAACTGGAGTCGAGCGGTCCGCGTCGCGTCGGTCGCGTTGTCGAGGACGACGGATGCGGCGCGGTCGAGTGCCGTCGTCGCATCGATGTCGGTGCGAAGCCCAAACGACGGTTGCACCTCCCCGTCCGCGGAGATGCCGGAGCAGTCCGGCGTACAGAGCGCGATCCGGCGGGATTCGAGAGTGTCGCCGATTCCGATCCACAGGCCCGAAAACCCCTCCTCGACCACCCATTCGAACCGGCCACGACTCCCGTCGGCCGTCTCGACGATGACCTCGAACTCCCCGGCGGTCGCCACGACGTCGGAGAGGGTGATGGACTGGCCGGCTCGGACCGTTCGACTGTCGACGAACGCGTCTTCGTCGCCGTGGCGGACGACGAGCGTGACGTACCGCTCGGTCGAGCCCACGTTTCGCAGACGAACACCGCGGGGACGGACGAGTGACGGGGCACCAGGGGCACGATACGCTCGGTCGGACGTCGTCGCCTCGCGGTCGGGTGACGTCTCCGTTTCCCGTGCCGTCGAACGAGCGTGGTCGTCGTCCAACAGGCCTCCACAGCCGGCGAAGAGGGCCAGTCCGGCGGTCCCGAGCGACGTCCGGAGGAGTGAGCGGCGGTGCACGACCGGAGCGTAGTCCCGTGACGGTGATGAACGCGTCGGCGGGGTCAACCCTCACAGTCCGAAGAAGAACACGATCCCGAGCGTCGTGGCCACCGCGAACACCAACTGCATCGGGCCGCCGACGCGTATGTAGTCGGTAAACCGATAGCCACCGGGGCCGTAGACGAAGAGGTTCGTCTGGTAGCCGACAGGCGTCATGAACGCCGTCGACGCCGCGAACGTGACGGCGAGGACGAACGAGAACGCGTTCGCGCCGAGCGTCGTCGCGGCCTCGACGGCGACCGGAACCATCAGTACCACGCTCGCGTTGTTGGAGATGACGTTCGTCAGGAGCGCCGTCACGACGTAGAAGAGTCCGAGCACGCCCACGAGGGGCAGGAACTCCGAACTCATGACGACGAAGTCCGCGAGGAGTTCGGCCGCGCCCGTCCGCTCCATGGCGATGCCGAGCGGGATGACGCCCGCCAGGAGGAAGATGACGTCCCACTGGACGGCGGCGTAGATCTCGGTCGGGCGGAGACAGCGCGTGGCGACCATCGCCATCGCGCCGGCGAGCGCGCTCACGACGATGGGGACGAAGTCGAGCGCCGCGAGCGCGACCACGACGGCGACGATGCCCACGGCGACGGGAATCTTCGACTCGCGGAAGTCGTGGCGTTCGACCTCCTGGGCGACGATGAAGTCGCGGTTCTGGTCCATCCGCTCGATGCTCTCGGTGGCGGCCTGCACCAGTAAGGTGTCGCCGACGCGGAACTGGACGCTATCGAGGCGTCTGCGGACGAGTTCCCCGCCGCGGCGGAGCGCGAGGACGGTCGCGTCGTAGCGCTGGCGGAACCGCGAGCTGACGAGCGACTCGCCGACGAGCGACGACCCGGGGGCGATAACCACCTCGACGAGGTTCTGCCCCTCGCCCGCGGTTTCGAGTTCGGCCTCGTCGACGGTGACGGGGACGAGGTCGAGCCCCTCCTCGTCGAGGAAGCCCACGAGGGTGTCACGGTCGGTCCGCAGCGCGAACACGTCTCCGACCTGTATCTCCTTCGGGCCGAGCGGTTCGAGGAACACCTCGTTGTGGCGGATGAGCTGGAGGAGGTCAACGTCGAAGTCGGTCTCGACGAGCGCCTCGGACACCCGCATACCCACCAGAGGCGAGTCCTCGCGCACCATCACCTCGGTGAGGTAGTCGGCCATCTCGAACTCCTCGGTGAGGTCGACTCGGGGTTTGATGCGTTCGGGCGTCAGTACTCGCCCGATGGTGAGGAGGTAGACAGTGCCGACGAGGCTCACGACCAGTCCGAGCTGGGTGAACTCGAACATGCCGAACGGCTGGCCCAGCAGCCGGTCCGACAGTTCGGAGGCGAGGATGTTCGTCGAGGTGCCGATGAGGGTGAGCATCCCGCCGAACATCGACGCGTAGGAGAGTGGGAGGAGGAGCTTCGAGGGGGAGGTGCCGCCGCGCTCGGCCAGGTCGGTCACCATCGGGAGGAGGATGGCGACGGCGGCGGTGTTGTTGATGAAGCCCGAGATGGGACCGACGACGCCGATGGTCGCGCCGAGCTGGCGGCTCTCGCTGTCGACGGTGTACCGCGAGATGAACGCCCCCAGCTTCTGGACGATGCCCGTCCGCTGGACACCCTCGCTCAGGATGAACATCGCCAGCACGGTGAGCGTCGCGGCGTTGGCGAAGCCCGACAGCCCCTCCTCGGGAGAAACCATCTGAACCGGCGCGTCCAGAAGACCGACGTCGACGAACAACCCCGACACCGGTTCGACGAGCATCAGCGCGACCATCACGGAGATGGCCGTCACGTCCACCGGCACCGGCTCGGTGGCGAACAGTACGAGGGCCACGAGGATGAGCGCGAAGACGATGACGATGCCGGGAGTGAGCGCGACCACGGGCGGACGTTACCATCTGCGGGCAAAAGCGTGCTGGATAACGACGGTGCAGTGACCCGGTTTGGTACCTCGCACCGAGTCGGTCTCGCTGGACACGTTCCTCCGTCGACCCGAACGACTCAGGTGGCTCGCGTGAGAAGGGCTACGGACAGCCATGCGCTCCGTTAACGTCATCCTCGGTATCGCGGTCACGCCGGGACTCGCGTTCGTCCTCGCGGTCGCAGGGGTCGCGACAGCGCTCCTAGCCGGACTAGGGCTCGCGGCGTTCCTGCGGCGGCGGTCCCGGCCGTACCTGCTGGTCGCGTTCGCGCTCGTGACGCTGTTCGCGCGAACGGTCGTCGCCGTGGTAGCGATTTTTGACATGGTCGGTCCGACGCCCCACCATCTCGTCGAACACGGCCTCGACACGCTCATGGCGACGTGCGTCGTCGTTGCAGTCTACCACGCCCGGTCGGTCGAGGACGCCCGCCGGACTGCGGGGGGTCGCCTCGATGACTGAACGGACCCGTACGCAGGTCCGGACGTTCGTCGTCGAGCATCCCGGCGTCCACTTCAACGGGCTCGTCCGACGGCTGGAC
>JBEPYA010000252.1:0-5565 GCA_041641615.1 Salinigranum sp.
CCCGCCTCCGCGTCGGCGATGCGCTGGCGTTCCCGCTGCAGGCTCGCGATGCTCTAGGCCACCGCGTCGTGCTGTTCGCGGAGGGCGTCGAGTTCGTGTGAGACGAGCGCGACGGTCTCCTCCCCCAGGAGCCCGCCGTCGGCCAGCGCCCGCTCGTGAGCGGTTTCGAGTTCCCCGATGCGCTCGGTGAGCCGCCCGTCCAGCTGGCTCGCGCGGTCGATCCGCTCGGAGAGGTCCGAGACGGCACGCTCCTGTGTCCGCTGGAGTTCTGTCGTCTGCGCGCGGAGCGCGTCGAGTTCCTCTCGCACCCCGTCCGACACCTCTCTGCCGTCGAGGTCGGCCTCGACCGTCCGGAGTCTGGCGTCGACCGCGGCTTCTCGTTCCGAAAGCGTCCGGTCGAGGTCGGTCGCGACCGCACGGACCTCTCGCTCGATGGCTTCCCGTATCGCCTCGCGCTCGTCCGCCGAATCGACGACGGCGACGATGGCTCGTTCGATCGAGTCGACGAGCCCCGACGGATTGTGTATCTCGACGTACAGCTGGACGGCGCGTTTGATCTTGTCGAGCCGGGCGTCGTAGCGGTTCACCAGCTGTTTCAGCACATCCCGCTGGACGCTCGGGTCGTCCAGCAGCGCGTCGAGGTCGTCCAGCTGGGTCGAGTGGTACTCCTTCGCGAGGGTGTACACCTCGCCGTCCATCCGCCGGATGCGCTCCTCGATCCCCTCCTCGCTCAGCGCGTCGAAGCTCTTGTACCGCTCGAAGTCGATGGCTGCCTGCACTTCCACGGGGGCGAAGTCACCGTCGAGTTCTGCGGGCACTGGTTCGTCACGGTTCTCGAAGCTCGCGTAGACGAACAGCCGGGCGAGACGGAACCGGCTCCTCAGCTCCTCCCGTTCGGCGCTCGTGAGCTGATCGGGACACGAGGCGGGGTAGTCGAAGACGAACTCCTCCTCCTCGCGGGCGAGCCGACGGTACCGCTCGACCCGCGACTCGGCCGGCATCCGCCCGAGCGACGCGAGGTCCTCGTCGATGACGGCCTCCTGTAGCTGGAGGAGGCCTCGTAGTCTGTCCGCACAGTCGCCTGAATCGATGGAACTCATTGTACTCTGTACCTACCCGCACGCGCCTTCGTCCGCCGACCGAACAGAAGCCGTGGCTACGTGAGAGGGGATGTCATCCGAGTATAAGTACAGAATTCACGATTCGACATACTATCACATAAAATTGAACATCTTCCGAATGGATGACTCTCGATTCGACGGACGCGAGCGCCTCCATGGATGTCATCGGTTTTTCGTAATGTAATTAGAATCTGAAATACCGATTACCTGTCGTACGTCTTTATGACCTCCTCAGTCGTACCGGGGTCGTTACACTAATAAGGTAGACAATGACTCTCGAACTCTGGCAACTCGGTGGTGTACTCCTGTTGAACGTCGTCCTCGGCGCGCTGTTGGTCGTCGGGGTGTTCGCGTTCATGGAGCGACGGGTGACTCTCGGTGCGGCCGGCGGTATCCTGGTCGGCGCGGCGCTGATCTACGCGCAGGCGACGCTGGGCGAGACGTGGCTCAACGTCACGGTCGCGGAGATGAAGCTGCTCGTCCTCGCGGCGGCGGTCGGTGCCGTCGTCGGCGTCGTCGGCGTCGTGCTGATGGTCGAACCGGAGCTCGACCCCAAGGAGCGGGCCGCGCGCAAGCGCCGCAAGGCCGCCGGTCGCTGACCGCGACCGCGAAGGACGTGCAACGACAGCGAACAACGACCGATAGCGACAACTGATACAAATGAAACTCAGAGAATGGGTGTTCGGCGGCAAGGACTTCAAGACGATGCTGGACCCGGAGGTGTACTCCGACGAGGAGATCTCCCGGGACAAGCACAAGGCGAACATCATGATGACGCAGTACGAACAGGAGATGAACAAGCACGCGGCGTCGTACAAGCGCCTCATCAAGGAGGGTGCCGAAGCGGGCGACCTCCAGCGAAAGAACCTGGCAATGCGCGCGCGGATGGAGAAGCAACGCTACAACCAGAAGAAGCAGCTGTTCACGATGATGAGCACGAAGCTCGCCGCCGTGATGAGCCTCGAGATGGCCCGTGAGATGGCCCGCGCGAAGTCACACGACGGCGGGCTCGTCATCGACACCGTGTTCACCGCCGCGGAGGCCCAACAGATCCACTCGCAGGTGCTCGACAGCATGACGGATCTGGGGGTGCGCAACGAGGCGATGGAGAAGTTCGTCGACACGCTCAACATCCCGGTCGTTAGCGACGAGGTGACCGAGGACTCGGCCGAGATCACGGCGATGGAACGGATCGCCGCCGGTGACCGCAACGCGGACGAACTCGACATCGAAGACGACTTCGACGTGGAGTTCGACCCCACGGAGATGGAAGTCTCAGACGTCGACTTCGACGAAGTCGCCGGGTGAGTCGATCCGCGGAGACTCACCGGCGACAGAGCGGCGAACAGCGGGTGCGAGAACACAACGGAGGTGCGTCGATGTTCGACGAGAGTGCGTTCAAAGAGATAGTCACTGAGCAGTATACGAAGGAGCGAAAACGCGCCGAGAAGCAGTACAAGAACGGCAATCGGACGGCGGCCGCCCGTCACTATCGGGCGGCGGCGTCACGGTTGACGGAACTGGCAGACCTCGAACGGAACGGCGAACTGGAGAAGCGCCACCGGACGGACGCCGAACGCTACCGGTCGTGGGCCGAGAAACTAGAGCGTGAGCCACAGCCCCGACAGGCGGAGAGCGCGTCGAGCGGAGGAGAGAGCGGTTCGGGGCGCGGTGCGCTCCAGACCAAGGGTACGTCGGCGGAGGCGACCGAGGCCGACGAGACGCTGGAGGCGGCGCGCCTCCTCGAAACGCCGCCGGGTCTCACGTTCGACGACGTCGGCGGGATGCACGACCTCAAGCAGTTGCTCGTCGAGCGGGTCGTCGACCCCCTCGAGCGCAAGGAGCTGTACGAGGAGTACGACCTCGGCGTGGTCAACGGCATCCTCCTGTACGGCCCCCCGGGGACGGGCAAGACGTTCATCGCGCGAGCACTCGCTGGCAAGCTCGGCTACAACTTCATGAACGTCACCACGGCCGACGTCGTCAGCAAGTACGTCGGCGAGGCCGCCCAGAACGTCCGCGACGTCTTCGCCGTCGCCAAGGCGAACCAGCCCTGCATGGTTTTCTTCGACGAGTTCGACGCCGTCGCCTCCGACCGCGGCGGTGACATGTCGAATTCGGAGAAGCAGATGGTCAACCAGTTCCTGCAGTCGCTCACCGACGTCCAGGGCGAAGACGTCGTCGTGGTCGCGGCGACGAACTACCTCGACCTCCTCGACTCCGCGGTGAAGCGTTCGGGCCGGTTCGACGAGCGCATCGAGGTGCCGCCGCCGGACCCCGACGCCCGGGTCGAGATCATGAAGATCCACCTGCGGAACCGCCCCGTCCTCTTGAAGGAAGTCGACTGGGACCGCGTCGCCGGCCTCACCGAGGGGTACTCCGGGAGCGACATCGAACTCGTCGCAGAGAACGCCGCCCGACTGGCGCTCAAAGAGCGGCTCGAACGCGAGGAGACGGTGTACATCTCGCAGACCCACATCGAGACGGCCATCGGCGAGACGCCGCCGACCATCGACTACGACGCGAGCGGTGACTCGGCCGAAGGGGCTGTCTGATGCGCGCGTACCTCTCGCCCGTCTCCGAGAGCGACGAGGTTCGCCGGATCGTCGTCGAGTCGTCCGTCGGTATCTTCCGGCGGGTGGAGGACGCCGCGGTCGTCGTCTCGACGGGCGACGACGTGGTCGACCTCGGCGTCGCCGACCAGTCGGTCTCGCGCCTCCGCCCCGAGGGGCCACCGGTGGTTCTCGAACCCACCGCCAACGGCGTCGCGGTCCGAAACGACGGCAGCACCAACCCCGTGTCCGTCCGTACCGGTATCGGCGAGCACACGCTCGCCCGCGGCGAGTCGACGCTCGTCGACAGCCACTGCACGATCACCGTCGGCGGACGGCGCGGAACTGCGCTGCACCTCACGCTCGAGCGCGACGACCGGCTCACCCTCGGCGAGTACGTCGACCACGACGGCCTCAACCTCGGGCGCTCGGGCGCGGTCCTCGGCGGAGTCCCGGTCTCCTCGTACGTCCCCGCGGTCGTCGAACTCCTGCTGAAGGCGCGCGAGGAGGGGACGAGCGAGTGTCTGAAGTACACCCACGAACTCCGGACGGTGCTCTCGGAGCATCCCATCGAGAGCGGCGAGTACGACGACCTCTGCAACGAGGTGGACGACATCGAAGGCCGGCTCGAGCTCCGACTCGAACTGTCGATGGGCGACGAACTCGACCCCGAGTACCACGCGCGCATCGACCGCGCGGCCCACCGGGTCGTTCGCCTCTACACCAGGGAGGTCGCGGTCTGATGGTCGCGGACGTGACGACTGGCGACCCGCTCCCGGGGACCGAAAGCGGGGTTGCGTCGCCCGCGACCGAGGGCACGACAGACGAGGGACCGGCCAAGAAGTGGTACTACCTCACGCTCGTCTTCCTCGTCGTGACGGTGGTGTACGGGCTCTCGGTGCTCGCACTCGACAGCGTGTACTTCCTCTTCCCGGACGAACTGGGGCTGTTGCTGTGGATCGGCGTTCTCGTCGCCAGCGGACCTCTCGCCCTGTTCTTCTGGCTCGACACGCGGGCGGTCGCCCGCGCGAACCGGAACCCGGAGGCCGTCGACGCCTCACGGCTCCTGGGGCCGTGGGTCACCGGAATCGGCGGCGGTCTCACGGGCCTCGTGGCGGTGTTCGTCGTTCCGGTCGGCATTCTGGCCGCGGTCTACTACCAGTTCCCGCTCCTGCTCGCTGTCGTGTGGTATCTCGGAGCGACGCGCGGGCGAGCGCTGCGCGTCCCGGCAGAGCCACCCATCGTCGACCCGCCGGTAGAAGGCCCTCCCGACGAGAACGAAAAGAAAGACGAGAGCGAGAAGAGCGAGTATGTTTCCCATCGATGAATAGACCGGAATGGCGATACTCAGGATGACGATGTGCAGAATCGTGATGAAGCCGAGAACGAGGCTCGATTTCCACGTTTCCTTCAGATAATCGAAGAATTCCCGGAAACCGGTACTGCGGTAATCAGCTATATCCCGTGTCACGAGTGAGGCCGCACCGGAGTACACGTAGAAGAGAAGCGTACCCGCTACCAGAGACAGCAGCGAAAGCGGCGTACTGATCGGTGCCAGTGCATAGGGAAGGAGGAGCGGCACGGCGAGAACCGCGAGAAATCCGAGATTGAGCAGGATAACCTGAAAGAGATTATCCCAGAAGTCAAAAAAGGCCTTTTTTATGGCAAAGAATATCATCAGCAGAAGTATACCGGACAGCCGGTCTCCTTACAAGAAAAAATATGCCGCTCAGGCGGAAGGCCTGTACAGCACTCATGTGATTCCGGCAGCAGGTCAACTCCGGATGCTATGATGCGGCAGGTCATCCGTCAGGCAGGAGCTGCCGTGCCGCGTTGGGAAGAGCGAATGCGGCACGGTGCACACCGGCATTGTAGTACTTCGTTTCGAGTCC
>JBEPYA010000253.1:0-5542 GCA_041641615.1 Salinigranum sp.
ACGAACAGAAGGCCGATAAGTGGATGGCGCTGGCCTTCGGCGAGGACGTCTCCGACGAGCAGTACTCGGCCGTCGCGAACGCCGTCCTCGCGGAGTTCGACAGCCTCTACGACGGGTTCGAGCAGGCGGCCATCCACGGCGCAAGCGCGCTCGAAGACGTCGATTTAGAGGAAGACGAGGTCGAAGCGTTCGTCGAGACCGCCCGCGAGAACGTCTCCGTCCCGTACGTGAACGTGACGGGCTACGTCGACCTCCGCTGTCCGGTCGGCGACGGCGTCGAGCACATCCGCGAGGCGCTCCAAGCCGCCGGCGGCAACGGCGACGTTCCCGAGGGGATCGAACTCGAAGTGACGTACGTCGGCTCACCCGAGTACCGCATCAAGGTTCGTGCGCCCGACTACAAGACGGCCGAGTCCGAACTCGAAGCGGCCGCCGGACGCGCGCAGTCGGTCATCGAGTCCCGGGGTGGAACCGCCCTCTACCACCGTGAACGACACGAAGACGACGAGTAGCGTCCTCGATCGATGAAGTCCGACATCCGGGTCTGTGCCGCCTGGCGCGACAGGCACGACCGGCCCGTGTACGCCCTCTCCGCCACCTGTCCCGTCTGCGGCTCCGAAACCACGAACAGCGCCCCGGCTCCGTTCGACCCCACCGACGCTTACGGCGAGTACCGGCGACGGCTGAAACGGAAGCGCCGCGCGGACGAGGGCGAGAACGCGCGCGACTGACGCTACGTGTCGGCCGCGTCCAGCGTGATCGAGACCGTGTTCCCTCGCTCTCCGGTCCGGAACACGAGGTCGCCACCCGACCGGTCGACGGCCCAGTAGACGAGCCACAGCCCCAGGCCGCTGCCGTGGTAGACGGAGCGGACGTCGCGCTCGCCGCGGAGGACGCGTATCTCCTGGATCGGAATCGGCGGACACTCGTCGGCGACCGAGAGCGTGACCGTTCGGTTGTCGCCCGTATCACCGCTGCCGTCGTCGCCGATGCTATCGTCATCGCCGAGGCTGTCACCGCCGTCGACTGTCACGGTGAGCCTGACGGTCGGGTCCTCCACGTCGGCGTGTTCGATGGCGTTGGTGAGGAGTTCGGAGACGGCGAGCGGGAGCTTCGGCACCGCCCGGACGTCGGCCGCATCCGGAAGCGACACGTCGACGGTCGCCCCGGGGTGTCGTTCCTGAGCGCGTCCGCAGAGGTCCGTTGCCATCGTGACGAGGTCGACGACGACGGGTTCGGGGTCGTCGGTGAGGAGGCCGACGATGTCTCGCTCCTTATCGACCGTCCGCAGGAGGTGTTCGCCCGTCCGGACGATGCGATCGACGTCGGCCTCGACCGCTTCGCCGCCGTTCGAGCGGGCCTGTTCCGCGTGCCCGAGGATGATGTTCATCTCGTTGCGGAGGTTGTGTCGGAGGAGGCGGTCCATCACGAGGAGCTGGCGCTCGCGCTCGCGGCGGTCGGTCACGTCGCGGGCGAAGCCGACGACGGAAGAGACCGTCCCGTCCTCTCCCATGAGCGGGTACCCCTGGACCCAGACCCACGTCCGGTAGCTGTTGGTAGCGTCGACGCGGTACTCGACGTCGATCGAGTCGCCGTCCGAGAGGCGCGCCATCGCCTCCCGAACCCGGTCGCGGTCCGCGGGGTGGACGCCGTTGACGAAATCGGTCGGGTCGGCCCGGAGGTCCGTGACGGACCGGCCCCACACGGTTTCGTACGCCGAGTTGATGAACAGCACCTCCGTCCAGTCGCCCGAGAACATCCAGAGGACGTCGGTGGTGTGCTCCGTGAGGGCGAGGAGTCGCTGGTGAGTCCGACGCTCTTCGGCCTCGGCCGCCCGCCGCGCGCTGACGTCGCGACAGGTGACGACGTACTCGTCGGTCCCCAGCGCCGGTTCGGTCGACATCTGCGCGGCCAGCCAGACCCACGAGCCGTCCGCCGCGCGGTAGCGGAACTCCGTGGGCGACAGCGCCCGGGTGTCGGTGTCGCGGGGACCGCCGTCGACGAGGCGCGTGAACACCGACGTGACGCGTGACCGATCGTCGGGGTGGACGAGGGCGAGCGCGTCCCGTCCGTGGAGGGCTTCGGGCGCGTAGCCGAGCACGCGCTCGACCGCGGAGTTCGCGTACCTGAATCGGCCCGACCCGTCGAGGAGCACGACGATGTCGAGGGTTCGGTCGAGCAGCACCGCCTCGACCGGCGTAGTGTCCATTGTCGACAGTGAGAGCGTGAAGTATCAAAACCTCTCCGCCCGAGATTCACACCTGATAATCTGATGGACCGGGGCTGACACGTTCGGGACGTGCGTTCCGGTCGGGTACGGAGCCGAGAGCGGCGCTCGTCGCCGTGTTCGTCACCGACCAACGCCCTCTTATGACCCGCCGCCGCGACTAGAGCACATGGACGACATCGAAGTCGAGGTGCTGGCGGAGCCGGAGCTGTCGGACCCGATACTCATCGAGGGGCTCCCGGGCGTCGGCCACGTCGGGAAACTGGCGGTCGAACACCTCCTCGAAGAGTTCGAGAGCGAGGTGATACGGCGGGTGTACGCGACCGAGTTCCCGCCGCAGGTGACCATCACCGACGGCGTCGCCGAACTCGCGTCGGCGGAGCTCCACGCCGTCACCATCTCCGACGAGGCGACCGACGACGAGGACGGCGGTCTCGACCTCCTCGTGCTGACGGGGGATCACCAGGCACAGACGAACGCGGGGCACTACCGGTTGACGGAGGCGTTCCTCGACCTCGCCGAGGAGATCGGCGTCCAGCAGGTGTTCGCGCTCGGCGGCGTCCCGACCGGCGAGCTGGTCGAGGAGCCGAGCGTCCTCGGCGCGGTGTCGGCCGAGGAGCACATCGAGGCCCTCGAAGAGGTCGGCGTCGAGTTCCGGGAGGACGAACCGGCTGGCGGCGTCGTCGGCGTCTCGGGACTCATGCTCGGCCTCGGCGGACGGCGCGGTCTCGACGTCGCCTGCCTGATGGGTGAGACGAGCGGCTACCTCGTCGATCCCAAGAGCGCACAGGCCATCCTCGTCGTGCTCGAAGACGTCCTCGGCTTCGACGTCAGCTTCGAGGCGCTCGAAGAGCGCGCCGAAGAGATGGAGGAGGTCGTCGGCAAGATTCAGGAGATGCAGAACCAGCAGGGGTCGGTCCCGACCGACGACGACCTCCGGTACATCGGCTGACGGTCCAGGCCAGTCGGCGAGACGGAGACCGCGTCAGGAGTCGAACGACACCTCGAACCGAGCCCCGCCCGTCTCGCTCTCCGTGACGTCGATCTCCCAGCCGTGTGCGTCGACGACGCGCTCGACGATCGCGAGGCCGAAGCCCGTCCCCGCCTGGTTCGTCGTGAACCCGCGCTCGAAGACCTGTTCGCGGTCGTCCGGTGCGATGCCGATGCCGTCGTCCTCGACGGCGAACCCCCGGCAGTCGTCGAGCGCGACGAGTCTGATGGAGACCGACCCGTCGTCGGCTTCGGAGCCGTGCTCGACCGAATCACCGGCCTGCGGCCGGTTGTCCGTGGAACCATGTTCCACGCTGTTCCCGCGAGCCTGCGAGCGGGAAGTGGTCGAGCCGTGCTCGACCGAGTTCCGAAAGAGGTTCTCGAACAGCTGCCGGAGTCGACTCGGGTCGGCGTCGACAGTGAGGGTCGAGTCGAGGTCGACCGCGAGCGTGGCTCTGTCGGTCGCGACGGTGTTCCACGCCCGGTGGGCGACGTCGGTCACCGACGTCGGGGTGGGGTCCGACACGACCTCGCCCTGCCGCGCCAAGTCGAGGAGGTCGTCGATGAGCGTCGACATCCGGTCGAGCGCGGTCACCGCCCCCTCGACGTTCGTCACGTCGCCCGTCTTCTCGTACAGGTGGAGCCGACCGCGGGCGACCTCCAGCGGACTGCGAAGGTCGTGAGAGACGACCGAGGCGAACGCCTCGAGCTGGTCGCGCTGGCGGCGGAGCTGTTCGGCCTGTTCGGTCCGCGTCGTCGTATCGGTGCCGACGGCCATCAGCGAGACGACCTCGGTGTCGCCGGCCACTACAGCGTCGGCGTCGAACGGCTCCTCGTCGTCGGACGCACCGTAGACAGGGTAGATGGTGGCGCTGACCGTTCCGGTGCCGTCGTGGGAGAAGTACGCACACTCGAACGACGCGGCCTCGCCGCCCGCCGCCGTCTCCACGGCTTCTCTGACCGTCGCGACCGAACCGTCGTCGGGTGTCCACCACGGAGTGTCCCAAAAGGGCAGGCCGACGGCCGAGTCGGGGTCCGAAAGCGTCGACCGCGCCATGTCGTTCACCTCGCGGAGCGTCCCGTCGGGGTCGAGGATACCGGCGAACGTCTGCGGGTTGTCGAACATGGCGCGGAATCGTCGGGTCGCCCGCTGGAGGTCGCGCTCGTGTCGCTCGCGTTCGAGTTCGTAGCTCGTCCACCGCGTCAGGAGCTCGACGAACGCGGTCTGCGATTCGGTGAACGGCTCGGAGCGGGGCTCGGTGTCGGCGAAACAGAGCGTCCCGTACCGGTCGCCGTCGACGCTGACCTTCCCGCCGAGGTAACACTCCAGTCCGAACAGTTCGTAGCCCGGGTCGTCCTCCCAGCCCTCGTCCGTGGCCGCGTGAACGACCGCGAGGAGACCGTCGGTGTCGAGCGTCCGTCGGCAGTACGACGTCGAGAGCGGACACGACTCGCCGAGCTGGAGGAGCGGGTGGTCGCCGACCGCGTGGACGATGCGCTGGGTGTCGTCGTCGATCCGAGTCAGGAAGCCGAGGCGGACGTCGAGTCGGTCACAGACGAGCGCGAGGGTCCGTTCGATGCGCTCGTCGAGCGAGAGACTCGCGTCCGTCGTCACCGTGTACAGGTCGTGGAGCGACCGCTGGACGGCGTCCAGTTCCCGCTGAAGGGCGGCCGGGTCGGGAACGTCGTCGGGGCACTCCGTCTCACTGACCGACTCGCTACCGCCGCGTGTCCGACGCGCGAGGGCGTTCCGCAGGCGGGTGGCGAGGAGCACGTCGGAGGCGTCCGGATCGACGACGTCCGTCGCGCCGGCGGCGAGCACTCTGTCGACGGTCTCCCTGTCGTCGTGGTCGATGACGACGACGACCGGCAGGGTCGCGCTCCGGTCGCGCACTGCCTCGACGAACGCCAGTCGCGTCCGCTCGCGCTCGTCGAGGTCAGTACCGAGGAAGAGACAGTCGGCCGACGCCAGCGAGGAGAGCGCCGCATCGGGGCCGGCCGTCGTGAGCACGACGGCTGGCGCCTCACACGTCAGTGCCCCTTCCGTCCGGTCGACGAGCGCCGTCGACACGCCGACCAGGAGCACGCGGTCACGTGGACCGGTGGTGTCCGCCAGACGGTGACCGGCAGGGCCCATGACCGATGTCGAGAGCAGACATATAAAACGGATTCGACCATGGTATCACCATCGAAAATCGGTCAGGCGACGACGATGTCGTCGTCCTCCGGGGGAGGGACGGAGAGCGTCCCGTCGAGCGCCACCGTCGCCGTGCCGCCGACGGCGACTTCCGGACCGTCGTCGTCCTCGGTGACCCGCGTGCGGAC
>JBEPYA010000254.1:0-5499 GCA_041641615.1 Salinigranum sp.
GCTCCCACTGCCGGGCCAAGAACGCGAGGAACACGGCCGCGAGGGCGACGCTGAACGCCGCGAGCGGCTGCAGCAGCGAGAACTGCGTGGTGGACAGCCCACCGGTGTCGAGCTGAAGGAGCATCAACACACCCGTCACGGTGCCGACGACGGCCACCGCGAACGCGACTGGGTCGGGCGTCCGACCGGCGACGACGGTGCTCGTCAGTTTGACCAGGGTGAACACGCCGAGGACGCCGACGAGCAGGACGCCCGGGGGCCACACCCACATGTAGACGGCGAGGGCGAAGCCACCCAGAGCGGCGTACAGCGCGGGCCGTCGGAGAGCGTCCCACTCGCGCGCGGACACGAGTTCCCAGACGGGCTTCTCGCGCTCGGCGACCGCGAGGGCGACGACGATGCCGAGTACCGCGAGCGCCTGGAAGAACGGCTCGGCACCGTTGTGGTCGGCGAAGCCGACGAGCGTCCGCTGGAGGAACGTCCCGGGGAGGAGCGCGAGGACCACCACGCCGAAGAGGCCGCCGACGCGACCGCCGAGGCGCTTGCCGAGATAGTACGTCGGGATGACGGCAAGGGCCCCGAACACCGCCGGGGCGACGAGGAGGGTCATCGAGACGAGCGACTCGCTCGGCGCGCCGAGGCCGATGACGAGCGCAGCCGTCGCGACGAGCTGGTCGTACAGCGTCCCGAACTGCCCGACGCTCGTCCCGTACGGGAAGTTCGTCCAGGGGTCGAACGGCATCGTCGTCGGCCAGTGTCTGACCGTGTAGTTCACTTCTCGGAGGTGATACCATGCGTCGTTGCCGGAGAAGTAGACCGTTCCATCGCGTGTGAACGCGTCGAGTTCCTGGAGGCGGATCGCCGCCATGAGAACCATCACCACCAGGAGTGCGGGGACGTGGAACCAGTCTTCGAAGATGTCGAGGACGGACTGTCCGTCGTCCTCGGCACGCTCGCTACGCGGACTCATTGTTCGTGTGGACCGCCATGGCGCGGATAAGCCTTGTGAAACGAAGTCCGAGGGGTGTGAGAAGCCTCACACGGGTGTCTGTCGTCCAATGAATCCGCGTCTCGCGCCGGCCGACTGTGACCGCGGAGGGTCGCCTACCAGGTCAACCCCTCGTAGACGATTCCCTCCCGCGGTTCGACGCAGTGTCTCCCGTCGAGAACGAGCGGGTTCGCCATCGCGTCGAACTCCTCGTCCAGAGCCGCGTACTCGGGCCAGTCGGTCGCGACGAGACACGCGTGTGCGCCGTCGAGCGCTTCTCCGGGCGAGTCGGCGGCCGCAAAGGAGAGGTCGGGGAAGGCCTTCCGCATCGTCTCGACGGCCGCGGGGTCGTGGGCGACCACCTCGGCGCCGCGCTCGGCGAGGCCGCGCAGGAGCGGTGCCGAGCGCGTCTCTCGGACGTCGTCGGTGCCGGGCTTGAACGCCAGCCCCAGGAGAGCCACGCGCTTGCCGTCGACGTCGACGTGGTCGTCCAGAAGCGAGAGGAGCCGTTCGGGCATCATGTCGTTCACCTCGACGGCGGCAGTCAGCATCGGCGGCTCGTACCCCTGGTCGCGAGCGGCGGCGATGATGGCGGCGACGTCCTTCGGAAAGCACGACCCGCCCCATCCTAATCCAGAATCGAGGAACGACCGCTGGATGCGGTCGTCGAGCCCCATCGCGTCGGCGATCTCGTAGGTGTCGACTCCCAACTCCTTGCAGATGTTCCCGAGGTCGTTGATGAGCGACACCTTCGCGGCGAGGAAGGCGTTGTTCGCGTACTTCATCATCTCCGCCTCTCGAGTGCCGGTCTCGACGACGTTCGTGTCGTACCGCTCGGTCAGGGGGTTGTAGATTCGACGCTGGACGGCGAGCGTCTCCCCGTCGTCCGCGCCCAGCACGACCTTGTCGGGTTCGAGGAAATCCGTCACGGCGGTTCCCTCGCGGAGGAACTCGGGGTTCATCCCGACGCCGACCTCCTCGCCGAGGGTCTTCCCGCTCGCCTCCGCGACCAGGGGCGCGATGAGGTCCGCGGTCGTGCCGGGGACGACCGTACTCTTGACGACGACGGTGTGCCAGTCGTCTTTCTCCCGTAGGGTCTCGCCCAGTTGCTCCGCGCCGGCCTCCATGATCGAGAGGTCGATGCTCCCGTCGTCGCGGGAGGGGGTCGGCAGCGCGACGAACGTCGCCTCGGTGTCGAGGACGGCGGCGTAGTCCGTCGTCGCGCGCAGGCGCTCCGTCTCCAGGACGTGCCGCGAGACGAGGTCCGGGAGGTGTTCCTCGTGAATGGGCGGCTCGCCGCGGTTGAGCGTCGCGACGATCTCCTCGTTGATGTCGACGTTCACGACGTCGTGTCCCAGCTCCGCGAGACAGGCCGCGAGCGTCGTGCCGACGTAGCCGCTCCCGATGACGCTGATATCCATACATACCAGACTGTCGGGCGGCGGCAAAAAGACGGTGTGAGGAATGCCACCACAGTCTGTGCTGCTCGACGGTTCGAAGACGAGAAGACCTATCTCTCCGGGTCGAATACCCCCGCCGGTGAAGGTAAGCGTCGTCATCTGCACGTACTCGCCCGACGTCTTCGACCACCTCGTCGACGCCGTCAACAGCGTCCTCGCGGGGACGTACGAGGACGTCGAAGTCGTCGTCGTCGTCGACGGCGACGAGGCGCTCTTCGAGCGGGTCCGCGACCGCTACGGGAGCCACGACGACGTCGTGCTCCACTGCAACGACGAGAACCTGGGGCTGTCGGCGAGCCGGAACGTCGGTGTCGAGCTCGCCTCCGGCGACGTCGTCGCCTTCCTCGACGACGACGCCGTCGCCCACCCCGAGTGGGTCGAACGGCTCGTCTCCCTCTATCGGCGACGCGACGCGATTGCCGCCGGCGGCCGGATGACCGGCAGGTGGGTCGCGGGGAGGCCCGCCTTCCTCCCCGAGGAGTTCTACTGGCTCGTGGGCGTCACGCACAGAGGGTTCCCGACCGAGGAGTGCGAGGTCCGAAACACGTTCGGGTCGAACATCTCCTTCCGGAGGGAGGTGTTCGAGGAGCTGGGCGGGTTCGAGCCGAATCTCGGGCGGGCGGGCGAGAAGAACCTGCAGGGAGAGGAGACGGAGTTCGCCGCGCGGATGCGAAAGCGCTACGGCGAGGGCGTGTGGTACGACCCCGACGCCGTGGTCGAGCACAAGGTGTTCGACTACCGGACGAAGCCGGGGTGGCTAGTGAAGCGCGCGTTCTGGCAGGGGTACTCGAAACGGGTGATGGCGGACGTGTTGCCTGATGAAGATGGGGGAGAGGAGAGTGCGTTCTTGCGACAACTTCTGCTCGAATTCGTTCCTGAGCGCGTTCGAGCAGTCGGTTGTCGGCGTCGCCTTGTCGACGTCGCCCAGTTGCTCGCACTGTTTCTCCTCACAGCGGTCGTCGGTCTTGGCTACGTATACGCAACACTCCACGACGGGCACGGGACGACGAGCACACCGTCGAATGAATCAGATTGCGACTGGCAGTAGCTCCAGTGCTTTCTGTCGGACTCGTTCAGAGAGTGAGACGAGAACTAACACATAGACCACCGACCCGAACCCGACCAACCCGAGCGTGAGGTAGTGAGACCGAGGAACCACAGGAAGCACTCCGACGAGTACAGCGGCCATCAAGATGGCCGCGATGAACTCGAAGGCGATCTCACGAACGGGAACGCTGGGTACACCGATAATGTTCGACAGTGACCGATAGCCTAACGCGAGCGTCAGGGCCGAACTGAGTGCGGTCGCGCTCGCTGCACCGATCCAGCCGAACTGCGAAATCAGCAGGACATTTAACACTAGGTTCGTCGTGATGAACGCGAGATTGATTCTGAAGGCGGCGTCGGGCCGGTTGAGAGCGTTTATCACGTTGACGAACTGTGAGCCGAACTCGGCGAAGATCCGGGCGACGATGAGGAGGAGGAGGATCACGGCTCCGTCGGTGAACTCTGGACCGTATATCCGGAGAATGCGAGGTCCTAACACTGCCGCTCCGAACAGTCCCGGGACGGTGAACAGTCCGATAAAAATCAGTCCCTCATTGAAGAGGTGCTGTATCTGGTCGTGGTCGTCATCGGTGTCAAGCTCGCTGATGTGTGGAAACAGCGTCTGTTTGACGGAGAGACTCAACAGGATGAGTGCCGACGAGATGCTCCACGCGACTTCGTAGATCCCGATGAGAGATGATGAGACGAAGAACCCGAGGACGAGCGTGTCCATCCAACCCAGTGTTTTGCTGTGAACAGCTCCAAGCCACGAGTACCTGGCGAACGATCCGAGCCTGTGAACGTGCGAGCGGTCGAACCGCCGGAGAGACACAGATCCGAGATGGGTGACTAAGTACCCGGCTATGAGTGCAGCGACAAACAGCGAGAACGCGTGCCCGACGAGTAACCCGGATAGTCCGTATCCAACGAGGAGTAACGACACCTGTGCGAGTGTCCGTATCGCTTGTTCGATGGCGTTCACTCCGCCCGAAACACCAACTCGTTTCAGTCCGATGAGTACCGCTCGAACGACAGTGAAGAGGACGCTCCCAAACAGTGTCACAGCGACCAACGTGTTCACTTCTGCGCCGACGTATCGGTCCACGAACGGGCCAGCGAGGAGGACCGTGACGGAGAGGCTCACCCCGATGACAATCCCGATGAACAGGCCTGCTGTGATCAACTGGCTCTGTTCTGTCCCTTCGCTCAATCGCTTTTGAAGCGCAGTGGCGACCGCGTTCGCGGGAATCGTCAACCAGAACAAAATCCCGACGGTGAGGACGTACTGGCCGAGGATCTCTGCGCCGAGCAGTCGCGCGATAAGGAAGGTCGCAATAAATCCCGTCAGAGAGACGGTGACCTGGGAAAGAAAATAGATGAGGGTCTGTTTTCCAATCCGCATGAGTAGGGGGCTACTCGTCCGTTGCTCGCCGTCTCGGCATTAAGGTCGCGGATTTGCCGGAGGGTCGTGTTTAGTTAAGTCTGAAAAGTGAGGCGGGCGTGATTTCTACTGGTTCATGGCGGAAATCACGCGCCTCAGCGGATGTAGCGACTGGATTGACTTGGAATTTGTGGAGCGACAGCGGACACCACCGCAGCTCATGAAGCTCGGTATTCGACTCCACCTCGCTGGACTATCACTCTCGAATACCGTTCGAGAATTGGAGAAGTTTGGTGTCCAACGCAGTCGGAAAGCCGTTCACGATTGGGTGCAGAAAGCAAATTTACAGCCCTCAGACGGTGCGACCCCGAATCACGTTGCGCTTGACGAGACGGTGATTCAAGTCAACGACGAGCAATACTGGCTGTACGCTGCAGTCGATCCCGACACAAACAGATTCCTCCATATCCGGCTGTTTTCGACGTACACGACCGCGTTAACAGAAAGATTCCTTCGAGAGCTTCGTGAGAAACACGACGTCTCCGACGCCGTGTTTCTCGTCGATGGTGCAAGACATCTTCAGACGGCACTCCGCCGATCAGGACTCCGATTTCGATATGAAC
>JBEPYA010000255.1:0-5437 GCA_041641615.1 Salinigranum sp.
AGCAGAGCCTGGGAAGCCGAGACGGTTTTCGACCTGCTCGGGAACGAACTCGTCCGCGAGCTCCTGGCGCTGACGAGCGTCGAGCGCCTCTCGGCGGAGGAACTCGCCGATCGGTGCTCGGCCTCCCAGCCGACGGTGTACCGGCGGCTCGACTCCCTCGAGGAGTACGACCTCGTGGGCGTCCACACCGAGTTCGACGAGGAGGGGAACCACTACCAGAGCTACGAGTGCCGACTCGAAGCGGCGCACATCAGCGTCGAGGAGGGCGGGTTCACCGTCGACATCACGCTCCGACGAGACCCTGTCGGCGACGAGGACCTCCCGGACGGGTGAGATGGGGGGTGTGCCGGGTCGGAAGCGGGGAGAGGGTCGCCCGACACACCCCCAGTCACCCCCGGACCCGCGACGTGAGTCGCGGACTCGGCGTGACGTCCGTCGTTAGGTGGACGCGAAGTGGATCTGACTCTCCTCTTCGAGGTAGACGTAACCGACGGCGAGCGCGGCGAACGCGGCGAAGATGGAGATGTACCCTTTCGGCGACGCCTCGGGCTGGAGGAACACCGCCCAACCGACCACGGAAAGCGAGAACAGGGCGATGCCCCACGCTTGCCAGTGACGGGCCCAGTCGACGACCCGCTCGCCCAGCGAGTCCGACGACTCGGCGCGGTCGGCCGAGTGGAGGTCGGTGTCGCCACGGTCCGCCGAGTCGGACTCCTCGGGCCCGTCGGCGGGTGCCTGGATTGTCGATGCGCCTGCGTCGGTCGACGCGTCCGAACCATCGGGTACGGACATCGTCTACTCACACGTTGGGGCCGACGCCGACTAAAACCACTGCGGGGCTTCGTGGGCTGAAGACACACAGGGCCCCACGGGGCGGCGCGTCGTCTCAGGCACCACAGATGCGACGCTCCTCGTACGCGCCGAGTTCGAAGCCGTCACCGAGGTCGTCGGCGGTCGCGGCCGAGAGGCGCGCGTCCGCGTCGGTCCCGTCGTAGCACGCCGACAACCATCCGGACGTGGTGTGTGTCCGGCCGTCGACGTGGCCGGCGGTGTTGTGGAGGAGTTCGTGGGTGAGGAACGCCACGCGGTTCGACCGGCCCTCGTTGCTGGCGGTGTCGGTCCCGTCGACGATAGAGACGTAGCCGCCGAGCGCACCGCGCCCGCCGAGCTTCGGGTGGGTGAGGTCGGCGAACGTCGTCTGGTAGTAGACGCACGTCGCACCGTCGAGATGTGCGTCGTCGTACCGACTCCGGATCAGCTCCCCGTCCGGTTCGTACGTCCGGACCTCCCGGTCCAGGTGCCGTTCGTCGACGACGTGGAGGGCAATCCCCGTCGAGCCGTCGGGGTTCGAGACCGGCATCCGGGCCCAGATGGCGCGAAGCTGCGTACGCTCGGACTCCGTGAGCGGGGCGATGCCGTCACCGTACAGCACCTGCAGGTAGAGGTCCTTCCGGTCGGGGACCGCTCCCGGGAGCGGGACGCCGTCGGGGGTCCGGCCGGCCTCCTCCCACCCGGCGAGGAGGCGGTCCCCGTCCCTGTCGGGAGACGGTCTGGGGAGGTCGGCCACGTCCACGAACTCGATGGCGTCGCCGTCCATCTCGGCGATAGTACCGGTGCCACCGGCGACGTCGCCGATGGCCCCTTTCGCGTCGACCAGCGTCACGAGCGTTGGTGCCGCCGCGACGAGGAACAGCAGCGTGAAGATAGAGAGGACCTTCCCGGCCGTCGTCTTGGGAGTGACGCGCGCCCAGGTACGCCGGACCACCCGGACGACCCGGACCCCGCTCGGGACGACTACGCGGACGATGACGACCGCGACGACGGCCGCGAGGACGAGCATCCCGACGATGACCGCCGCCGTCACCTCCACCGGCGGCATCGCCTCTGGCCACCACGCTGGCTCCGCGACGGCGGGCTGGTTCTCACTCGTGAGTTCCAGAGTGGCCAACGCGAAGGCTCGGATCGAAGACGACACTGACCGTCACTCCCCCGCACTGGGTGAAAAACCCACCTCTCAAATTATCTCCATTGAGAACAGATATATAAACAGCATATAAAGCCTACTTGAACGGAGGGTGGTTACCCCGTTCCCCGCGCTTCCGGCGGGGCCCCGTTCACTCGACGTACTCGTACTTCCGCTCGTTCATGCGGCCCCAGCCGGCGAAGACGAACTCGCCGACGGGCTGGGTGAGCTCCTCGACCTCGATCTCCTTGTCGTGGTTGTGGACGTCGTGGATCTGCTCGTACTCGTCGAACGAGAGGTCGTACCGGCGGGCCATCTGCTCGTCGATGGTAAGTGCCTCGATCTCCTCTTTCCAGCCCTCCTGGACCGTTTCGGCGTGGATCTCCGCCTGCGCTCCGGAGCCGTACGAGCCGACGAGGAGCTTCTCGCCGGTGAGTCCCTTGCCGGTCTCGGCCGCGGTCTTCAGCGCCGAGGTCCGCGCGAGGTGGACCGACCCGGTGTACCAGTTGCCGAGCTGCCCCGAGAGCGTCAGCGTCGGCTCGATGGCCTGGGCGTACCAGTCGCGGTACCGGTCGGTCCCCTTGAGACCGTCCATGTAGCCGCGGATGGCCTCCTCGTAGGCGTCCCACGAGTCGAAGTCCTCCTCGCGCGGCTGGCGACCGAGTTCGGCCGTGAGTTCCTCCTCGATCTCGGTGTCGCGCGTCATGTGTCGGTAGCCCAGCAGTGCGGCCTTCCGGACCATCCCCGGGAACGGGGTGTGGAACGGGATGTACGTGAAGTCGTCGGGGTGGGTGCGTCCCGCGACCGACTCGTAGTCTTCGAGCGCCTCGCGCATGCGCGCGAGGTACACCTTCATCGAGCGCTTCCCGTCGACGGAGGGGAACTGCTGGTTCGGCTTGAGGAAGTCCGTCTCGTCGGCGCTACCGTACCCCTGCTCCGTGGAGAGTTCGACCACGCCGGGGTCTTCGGAGATGAGCATCGCTACCGCGCCGGCACCCTGGGTCGCCTCGCCGGGGTCTCCTCTCGCATAGAGCGCCGTGTCGGTGGCGATCACGAGGGCGGCCCGACCGCGGTTTCGCCCCGCCTTGATCCAGTTGTACGCGTCGTCGATGCTCTGGGTCCCAGCCACACAAGCGAACTTCCGCTCGCCCTTGTTCGCGTGGTGGAAGTCGCCCTCGAACACCTGTTCGAGACAGCCCGCGATGTACGTCGACACCGGTTTCGAGTTGTCGAACGCCGACTCGGTGGCGACGTCGATGCGGCCGATGTCCTGGGGAGCGAGGCCCTTCCGCTCCATCAGCCGTTTCGCGGCGTTCGCGCCCATCGTCACGATGTCCTCGTAGACGTCCGGCATCGAGGAGTTCTGTAGCCCGAGCCCTTTCGTGTACTTCTCGGGGTCGTCGCCCTTCACCGGGGCGAACGTGTTCGGCAGGTCGAGCCGAAGCTTACCGGTCCAGATCTCGATGGCGTCTATCCCCACGCGTGTCATGGCTGCGTGTTACTCCGGAGAGACATATGGGTTTGTCGATGAGTCTTTCGTCGGACGTCGAAACCCGTCCCGCTCTGCCCTTTCTCGTTCTCGCGAGACGACTCGACTCACTCGACCTGATTTCCGTACCCGTCCTGGGGTTCGTAAGCGCCGTCGGGGCGAACGTCGAGCCGTCTGTCCCCCCTGAGCGCGAAGCCGTCGAGGAAGACGGTTCCCCCGCCGGTGACGTCGGCGACCGCGTCCTGCCACCGGGATGCGGTAGTGAGTTCCGCGTCCCGGATGTCGATGTCGCCGCTGGTCGCGGTGAGTGTGAGTCCCCTGTTCGTGCTCTCGAGCGTCGCCCCGCTCAGGTCGAGGGACGCTCCGGTCACCGAGAGCGCGGTCGACGACCGGAACACCGTGCTCCCGGCGGCTTCGACGGCGGCGTCCGCCTCGACTGTGACGTCCCTGTTGCCGGAGGTCACAGTCGCCTCGGCCAACCTCACGGTCTCCCCGGTGAGGTACACCGTGCTGGTCCCCGACTCGATGGCCGCGCCGTCGGCGTTGACGCTCCCGCTCGCGTCGACCGTTATCGCGTTGTTGTTCGCCGTCACGGTCGCCGCCGAGAGGTCGACGGTCCCGCCGGTGAGGGTGACGGTCCCCGTCCCGGAGAAGACCTCCGCGTCGCTCGCGTCGACGTCCCCGTCCGCGTCAACGGTGACGGGACCGTTCGGCGCGTCGAACGTCGACGCGTCGAGCGACAGGGCGTCGCCCGCGAGCGAGACGTCGCTCGTGTCTGACCGGAACGTCGCCCCGTCCGCGAAGACGTCGCCGGCGGAGTCGACCGCTACCCGGCCGTTCCTCCCGTAGAGTGTGTCGTCCGAACCGACGTAGATCGCTCGCTCCCGGGAGACGACCTCGACCGTACCCGTCGTCGACGTCAGACTCACGTCGAGGTCGACGCTGTCGGCCTCCACCCGAACCTTCCCGTTCCGGGCCCGGAGTTCGCCCCCGCTGACGCTGTCGGGAACGACGAGAGTGGGCTTCAGCGGATCCGCCGGTGCGGCGTAGGTGACGTCGCCGTTGTCGTTGTCGGCGAGGTCGACTCTCGTGTCCAGCGTCCCGCTGTCGTAGAGCCGGTTGCCGCCGTAGTCGAGGTAGGCGAAACCGGGGTCGCGAACCCCACTGTCCCCTCCGTCACCACCGTCTCCACCATCACCGCCGTCGCCACCGTCCCCACCGTCGCCACCGTCGCCGCCGTCGTCTCCATCCGTCGGCGGAACGTAGTCCGGTGCCGCCGTGGCCGTCGTCGCGTCGCGGACGGTCACGAGACTGTCGAACGACACGGAGTTGGTCTCGTTCTCGACGACGAGGACGTGCAGTCGGCTCCCGACGGGCGCGCCCCCGAACGACGTGTTCCACGCCTCCCCTTCGGCGAAGGGGTCGGGCAGAGCGTACGCCTCGTCGCGTCGCTGGAGGAGAACCCTGCCGTCGTCGATCGGTTCGCCGCCGGCGTGTGTCACCGTGAGCGTCGTCTCGTCGGTGGCGTCGGTGGTGTCGTTGACCGCCGTCACCTGGAGGTCCGCGTGCGCCCCGCCACCCGGGTCGAGGGTGCCGAGGTAGAACGCCCCGAACGTGCCGACGCCGAGGACGACGATGGCGGTCAGGAGCACCACCCCGACTCCCTCGGTCTGCCCACGATTCCCTCGTGCGTCGTTCATGACCCTCCGTAATCGGAGGTCGTACTTATCTTTCGGCCTCCCGCTATCACGACTGGTACGGGAGTCGTGCCCCAGAACGGATATCTCTCGAACACATCGACTGGGCCCCATTCGTCGCCCCGAGTGGCCTCCCGATTCGTCTGCGGTTCTCTCGTGATTGATACCAGCGGCGTCACACATATATGGATCCTCGGTCTCGTTCGACCGATGATCGGTGACGACCGCGGCCAGTCGATACAGGTCGGTGCAGTTCTGCTGTTCGGAATCCTCATCATCGGCCTCGCG
>JBEPYA010000256.1:0-5405 GCA_041641615.1 Salinigranum sp.
CGAGCGCCCCGCCCCGCGAACGGAGGGTGCTGAACGAGTGGTGGCCCGGCGTGTCGATGAACAGCAGCCCGGGGAGGTCGAAGTCGTCGGGGTCGACGAGACTCCCGGCCATGCCGGAGATGGTTTCGAGCGGTACCGCTGTCGCCCCGATGTGCTGCGTGATGGCCCCCGCCTCGCCCTCGGAGACGGCCGACCCGCGGATGGTGTCGAGCAGGCTCGTCTTGCCGTGGTCGACGTGGCCGAGGACGGCGACGATGGGGGTGCGGAGTGCGGTAGGTGTGGTGTCGGATTCGGACATGAAGATCACCCCGGAGAAGTTCCTTACGAGAGAGGTGCCGGGGGGGAGAGTTAAGTCCATCGTCACGTCGAACGGGCGTGACGGCACTACGTGGCCGGTCGGCCCCGCTCGCCGCCGCTCGGGCCGGCACCGAAACCCTCCCAGGCGATACGGGGAAACGGCGTCGTCCGGGTGTCTGACGCCCGTCTGCCGTCCCCGTGGTGTTTATGGTACCGCGGTCTCATAGCGGGCGTATGGTACTCGCGGAGAACCTCTCGGGGAAGGCCGTCATGGGTTCGGACGGGGCCGAACTCGGGACGCTGTACAACATCACAATGGACCTGAAGACGGGCAAACTGCACGACCTCCTGGTCGAGCCGAACCTCGAGGTGTCGACCGACTACGAAACAGACGACGAGAACCTCCTGCGCGTCCCGGTCGGGGACGTCAAGGCGGTGAAAGACTACATCGTCGTCGGCCACTAAGGCGCGCGATGCGACTTCTCGACTCGTCGGCGTTTATCAACGACTATCACACCGACGACCAGACGGCGTCGATTCCGGCTGTCCGCCAGGAACTCGAGGGCTCGGCAGCGATGCGGTTCGAGGCGATGGAGGGCGCCGGCATGCACGTCCACATCCCGACCGACGGGACCGTCGCGAAAGTCCGTCGCGCGGCGAACGAGACCGGTGACGCGGGCGTCCTCTCCGACACCGACACCCGGCTCCTCGCCGCCGCGTTCGAGCTCGACGCGACGCTCGTCACCGACGACTACGCCGTGCAGAACGTCGCCTCCCGGCTGAACGTCGACTGCGACGTCGTCAGTCAAGAGGGCATCTCCGAACAGCGCGACTGGCGCTACCAGTGTCAGGGCTGCGGCCGGGAGTTCGACGAGGACAAGGGGAGATGTCCGGTCTGCGGGATGGATCTCGCGCGGAAGAACCCGTCGTAGTTCGTCACGGACAGGGAGTGTGTGTCGGGTCTATGGATGAAGCCGTGATCGGGTCTGTGGATGACGCTGTGATCAGATAGGGCGGGGAAGGACAGGAACGGTCGTGCGACACACGGGTGGTGACCCGCAGCGTCACTCACCAGAGCCACCCCGTCGTTTCGACCTTTCGTTCGGCTCCCTCACGAAGACACCGAAGCGGTTTCGCCGCGTCGAACCGTTCGTTCGCTCCGTTGCCGGCGCACAGCGCCGGTTTCCGGCGGAATCGCCGGCTCACTCGTCCCGTGCCACCCGCATCATCTCGTGCTACCCGCATCGTCCCGTGCTACCCGCATCGTATCGCACTATCCCATGACGTACCACACCGTACTACGGCAGTGGCGCGTGCTGGCGCGGTCTCCGTACCGCGCCGGCACCGTGCGAGGGATGAGTGAGTGACCGGAGGGAACGAACGAATCGGCTGGGGAGGGCGTGGCTTCGATCTCACCGCACCCGTGCACTGTGCGGTCTCTGTGCTGTTCGCATTTCTCCCGAGTGTTCTCGCCGAACAAGTACCCAGCGCCCCAGCGTATCAACGACCGCTCTGTGGTCAGTACACGGTGCCTCTGAGGTTCGCATCTCGACCAGTCGACAGTACCTCGATTTTATAGCTCGACCTGTACGCCCGCGCCCTCGCGGACTGCCCTAACGACTCCCGATGCTCACACCGTCCCGGTCGCGCCCGCGTACTGGATGACGAACAGCACCGAGTTGTAGACGCCGTGCGCCAGCGCGGGGGCGACGATGGTTTCGGTGTGCTCGTACAGCACACCGAGGACGATGCCCAGCACGGCGGCGATCGTGACGTACGCGAGTTTCTCCAGCGGCCCCCCCGACACCGCCACCCAGTGAACCAGCCCGAACAGCGCGCTCGCGAGGACGATGCCCCCCCGGACGCCGAATCCCCGCCTGAGGACGCCCTGCGCCACGCCCCGGAAGAGCAACTCCTCGATGGGGCCGACGAGCAACAGCGACACCGGGATCATGTAGAGGAAGTACACCGGTGCCTCCCTCCCCTGGGTGATGACCTGGTTCTCGCCGAAGGAGACGCCCATTGCCTGAAGAAGAAAGCCCGCGCCGAACTGCATCGCGAGGAGGGCGACGATGGCTCCACCCGCGAGGAGGAGGGTCCGCCCCGTCGGCCGGCGGGTGTGGAGCACCTCCCACGTGTCCGTGAGGGCGAGGAAGCCGACGATGGCGACGACGAACCCGACGAACTGGAGGACGGTCTGCGTGACGTTCAGTGCGAGGCTCCCCGCGGCGAGCATGCCGGCGTCGACGAGCCACGCCGACGTCGGCGCGACGACGGCGGCCGCGACGAGGAAGGCGGCGAACACCGCCAGCACTGCCTGGGTGAGTCCGGCGAGGCGCGAGACGGCCACCTCGCGTGTGGTCCTAGTCGGAGACTCCATCGGCGAGGAATTCGGACCGCGCGCGGTTCAATTCTCCGATTGCCGACGCGAGCTACTCGACTTCGAGCCGGGTCTTGTCCGCAACGGCGTCGGCCTCCTCGAAGTCGCCGCCGCCGAGCAGCCCGCGAGCGGCGCGCTTGCCCCACTCGACCGCCGGCTGGGTGAACGTCGACACGCCGGCCAGCTCCCCGTAGAGGACGCAGGCGGCCTCCATCGAGTACAACAGCTCGCCGAGCGCGTACTCGTCGACGTGGTCGATCTCGATCCGAACGTTCGGCACCCCCGCTGCGGCGAGCGAGGCCTCCGTCGCCTCGAACTCCGCATCGAGGAGTTCACCGAGCGACGACCCGCCGAGGTACGACAGCCCTTCGAGGTCCGTCTCGGGGATGCCGACGTCGGCGTACTCGCGGGGGCGCAGGAGGGTGACCATCTTGTCGTGCGGGCCGGCGCGATACAGCTGGAGCTGGGAGTGCTGGTCGGTCGCGCCGAGCGCGCGGGCGGGGGTCTGTCCGAGGCCGTCCTTTCCGAGGGATTCGGCCCACAGCTGGGCGAACCACTCCGCGAAGTACTCGAGGGATTCGGCGTAGGGCATCATCGCGTTCGTGAGCGCCCCGCGCTCGGCGAGCGCGTACGACACCGCGCCGTAGGCGTAGGCGGGCGAGTCAAACAGCGATCCCGAGAGCGACTCGGCCGCGGCGGCCCCGCCAGCGAGCAGGGCTTCGAGGTCGTGGCCCTGCACCGCCGCGGCCGCCAGGCCGACCGTCGACAGCACCGAAAAGCGGCCGGGGACGCCGTCGGGAACCGGGAGCGAAGGGAGGTCGTGCTGGTCGGCCAACCGTCGGAGGTTCCCCTCCGCGCCCGTGGTGACGAGCGTCCGTTCGGTCCAGTCCACGCCCGCGGACTCCATTGTGTCACGGACGACGAGGAAGGTCGAGAGCGTCTCGGCCGTCGTGCCCGAGCGCGAGACGACGTTCATCACGGTCCGGTCGAGCGGGAGCGAGTCGAGGAGCGCCCGGGTGTGGACGGGGTCGACGTTGTCGAGGTAGTACGCTTCTACGGACGAATCGAGCGCCGCCGAGAGCGTCGCGGCCCCGAGCGCGCTCCCGCCGATGCCGACGTTGAGAAACGCCTCCGCGTCCGCGAACGGTTCGACGGTGGTGTGGATGGCGTTGGTGTCGACGGTCTCCGGGAGGTTCAGCGCCGCGTAGCCGTGTTCCCCCGCCTCTCGACCGGCCTCGATACGGTCGTGCGCCGCCGCTACTTGGTCGTCGAGTCGTTCGAGCGAGTCGCGCGAGACGCCGGGCGTCGTCGCCAGTGCGTTCCCGATGTCGACGGACATACACCTCGACGCGCGGCGGGGAGCGACAAGTACGTGCCGGTCACCTCACCTCATCTCACTCGGACTCGGCCTCCGTGGTCGCCCCCGACACCGTCTCGACCGCCCGCGAGACCATCCGCTCGGAGTAGCCCGCGGCGAAGCCCACGACGATGAACAGCGCCGCCGTGATTCCCCCGAAGTCGCCCACGAAGGGCGTCTGGAGGAAGAAGTAGAAGACGAGCGCCGAAATCGCGCCGATGAGCCCGCGCGCCCAGGTGAGCGCCAGCCCCGTGATGCGCTGGGCGACCTTCGTCGAGACGCGCTTCTTCTGGAGCGACCGCATCCCGAACAGCGACGCCCCGACCATCCCCGAGAGGGCGACGAACGCGGCGAAGCCGGCGCTCGTGACGACGGGTTCCGCCTGCGTCGTCTCCCCGTTCTCGACGAGGGGGAGCGTAAACGGTGGCTCGAAGAACGTCGCGATGTCGAAGTACGGCAGCACCGAGAGGACGAGGAACGCGAAGCCCGCGACGGTCCCGAGCCAGAACAGCTGATTGAACTGTATCTGGAGGTAGTAGCGCTTCAGGTGGACGCTCTCGTACTGGTCGTGGAGGATCTTGCTCGCCGCGCGGACCTCCTCGCCGGTCACGCCGTCGGCCAGTTCGTCCGCTCCGAGGAGTTCTTCGACCGCCTCCTTCCGCCAGCTGCCGAGGGTGTCGAGCGCCTCCTGGCGGACGATTCGTGCTCGCGTCTCGAGCGCGTCGGGTCCGGCTTCGGTCGCGCCCCCTCCTGGCTCGGCCTGGGCTCGTTTCGCCGCCTCGCGCTCGTCCAGGGCCTCCAGACCGTGTGTGTCGAGCCGCTGTGCGGCGTGGAAGTAGCGCCAGCCGTCCTCGACCTGTCCCTCGTCGAGCGCCTCCTCGACCTTTCCGAGCAGGTCGGTGACGTCGCGTTCCCAGAACGTGCCCTCACCCTCTGCCCGCGTGACCAGCGTGTCGAACTCCTCGCGGTACACCTCGAACTCCGCACGCAGCCGGACGTACCCCATGTTCTTCGCGCGTCTCCCCTCCCTGAGCCACCGCAGCGGTGACCACGACCGACCCCCTATCTCGGGCGACCGCTCGCCCGGAATGCTCTCAACGGAACCCATCTCACCCCTACTAGTCGCACTGGAGTGACATATACTAGTACGTCGCACGGACCTCCCACACTCCGGACCGGAGTTCGGTCGCCCGTGTTCGTCCCCCGAGCCGGCTCTCACATGCGCCGACGGACCGCGTCGGTTAACCTCCGTGGGTCCTAACGGCGGGTATGGCCGATGGCTACCGTGGGGTCTTCGGTGCCTTCCCGTACGCGTTCCGGCAGAGTCGGTCGTTGCTCTTTCGGAGCTACGTCCTCGTCGGCGCGCTCGTC
>JBEPYA010000257.1:0-5382 GCA_041641615.1 Salinigranum sp.
GGTCGGTCTCCTCGTCGAACTCGGCGGGGCCGACGAAGGCGAGGACGCCCGGTAACGCCGCCGCCATCGCTGCCTCCACCTCGTCCGGGCGCTCGTCGGCCAGCGTCTCTAGCCGACCGTCGAGGAACTCGAGGTGGAAGAACTCGTCCTGGCCGATGCGGGTCCCGAGCCCGTCGAAGTCCTCGTGGACGATGGCGTCGATGAGGTACCACGCGGCGCGCTCGACCAGCCCGAGCGTCACGACGAACTCGACCCACGTCCCGGGGTTCTCGTCGAGCGGGGAGGCGTTGGCGAACTCCGCGGGAGAGCGGTCGCCTTCGAGCCAGTCGTCGTCTCGTCCCTGCTGTCCGAGCAGGCGGAACAGCTGGCGGACGTGCCCGAGTTCGTCCTGTGCGGCGCTCGCGCCGGCGATGTCGTCCTCCAACACCGGGCTCGACAGCATCCACTGTGCGTAGCGGTGTGAGAGCAGGAGCTTCGTGTCCGCGACGGACTGCACGTAGTCGACCGCCTCGGGGGGCCAGTCGTCGCTCATAGCTCCCCCGGCGAGTCTGGCATCCGGCCCACGTTGGTCGCGTCGAGCAGGTTGTCCCGGCGAACGACCGCGAGACGGTCCCAGTCCTCCTCGTCGTACGTCCGGTACGCGTACACCTTCGCCAGCCGGTCGCTCGGCGCGTCGACGTTCCCGACGTTGATGAGGTCGTCGCCGGCCTTGATGCGTGCGAACACCTCGTACTTCATAGTGCGATCCCCGACTCGCGCATCTTCTCTCTCACGTCGGGCGTCAGCATCGACTTCTCCCAGATGGGGTCCCAGACGACGTCGACCTCGACGTCCCCGACGTCGCGCATCGTCCGCAGACACGCGCGGACGTCGTCGATGATCATGTCGTACGCCGGACAGCCCATGCAGGGGAACGTCATCTCCACCCGCACGTCGACCCCGTCGGACCCGCGCTCCGTGTGGACGTCGTAGATCATCGCCATCTCGACGAGGCTCACCGGGATGTGCGGGTCCGGAATCTCGTCGAGGTTCGCCCAGATCTCCGCCTCGAACTCCGTCGCGTCCTCGCCGGGTCCGAGCGGGACGCCGAAATCCGGGGTTTCGACCGCGCTCATGCGGACACGGGGTCCAGTCGCCCCGACTGCAGCATGTTCACGTACTTCTCGTTGGCCGGTCCCCGCGAGCGCCAGCGGTCGATGACGTCGTCCCAGGAGATGGAGTCGTCGAAGTGCCACGTCTTGGTGTCGGCGTCGAACGCGACCGGCATGTCGTACTCGAGGACGTACTCCTCGGCCTCCTCGTCGTAGTGGGCGGGCACGTCGAGACCGAGTTCCTCGCACAGCGGGACGGCCGTGCTCATCCACTCCTGGCGGAGCTCGTCGTTCGACATCGCCTTTATTCTGTAGGCGAGCTGGTCGTCGTGCTTCTTCTTGTCGTCGGGCAGGCCGAACCACTCGATGGCGATGGGGAACATCCAGTCGACGGCCTCCTGGACCCGCTGTTTGGTCTTCTCGTTCTTGTTGGCGAGCCGGCGCATCCACGTCTCGCCGTGGCGCAGGTGGAACTGCTCTTCCTTCCCGACTTTCGTGAGCGCGCGCTTCCACGGCGCGTAGGAGGTGTTTTCGTGGATGTCGCTCAGGAGGACGATGCCCGCGCGGTCCCACATACCGTGACCGGTGACGAGTTCGGCGAAGTTTTCGAGCGGCTGGTCGAAGCCGTACGTGTTGCGGAACTCGTGGGGCTCGCGGCCGTAGATGAGTTCCTCGCGGTCGTAGCCGAGGTCCTCCAGGAGTCGGTAGGCGATGTGGCCGTGGCCGAGTTCGTCCTGGATGACGCTCACACACGACGCGCGGGCGTTGACGCTCGGCGCGTTCATCGACGGCTCGTAGTACGCCGGCGCGCTCATCAGTTCGGTGTCGCCCGAGACCAGGAGCGTCTGGGTGAGGGCCTTCTTGTACCCCTCCGTCATCTCGGACTCCTCCTCGATCATCTTCCCGTCCTGTAGCTGTTGCTTGAGTCGCTCTTCGCTGGTCATCGTCTATCTCATGATTCGGGCGAATCTTATTAATTGTTTGCATAGGTACGAGTTCACTCCGTGCGTCCCACCCAGCCGACACACCTTTTTGACCCCGGAGCGTGCCCAGTGACATGGACGTAACCATCCGTCACGCGACACTCGACGACGGCGAGCGACTGCTGGAGCTGTGGCACCAGTTCACCGACGTCCTCTCACAGTACGACGAGCGGTACCACCACCGCGAGTCGGCCGACGAGCGGTGGCTCTCGTACTTCGAGAACCAGCTCGTCGACTCGAAGTACGGGACCGTCATCGTCGCCGAGCACGAGGGCGAACTCGTCGGCGTACTCGAAGCCCGCCTGACCGGCGACCACCCCATCTTCCGACTGTCGGATCACGGCTACATCAACGGCCACTTCGTCGTCGACGACTACCGCGAACAGGGCATCGGCGACGACCTCGTCGAGGCGGCCGTCGAGTGGTTCGCCGCCTCCGACCGCGACGTCGAGTTCTGCCGGGTCGACGTGCTCGACGGCGACGAGCGCGCGGAGTCGGCGTACCGCCGGATGGGGTTCGAGCCCGTCGAGCACGTCTTCGAGCGCAAGGTCGAGTGATGACAGAACGCTACGAGGTCACGTTCGTCGACGAGGGCCGAACGATCGAGGTGCCGGCCGACACCCCTATCCTCGAAGCGGCCGAGGATGCCGGCATGGACCTCCCCTACCAGTGCCGGATGGGCGTCTGCGGCGTCTGTAGCGCCTTGAAGGTCGGCGACGGCGAGGTCGACCAGACCGAGGGGATGTTCCTCTCCGACAGCGAGAAGGAGGAGGGCTACGTCCTCACCTGCGTCGCGCGTGCCCTCTCGAACCTCGACCTCGAGTCGAACTCCGGCCCGTGACCTTCTCGGCGTGACTCCCCGTCCGCTTCCGTTCTCTGTCCCGTGCCGCCGGCTCTCGCACTTCCCGGGACCACTAGCCTCTCCACCGCCACTCGCCGTTCACAGCACTGTTTACAAATCTGTATACCACTTCCGGCGGACGAACCGGCGCGAGCGAACACATCGAACAGTTCTATCGATGTAACGTCTTGGTCGCGTGCCAGCTGAACCCACACCTCGAGCGGTCTCTTCTCGCCGATTCGTTCGCCCGTCGTCGCGTTCGGGGATGCGTTTACATTTTCGTTTACGGCACCGGAAGAGCGGCAGGGTTCGGTACCGACTCGGCGTGGGGTGTTCACTTCGGGCCCTCCTCGGACGCGCCGTAGGAGTGCCGGTGTTCGTACACTGCCGGCCCCTCGCCGGTCTCGGCCACGTAGCCCGCATCGCACAGGTACGCGAGGTGCGCGGCGGCCTCGCCGGCACCGAACTTCACGTGCAGTCCCGCGAGGTCGCCGAACAGGTCGCCGGCGACGTCCCAGGGGGTTGCTCGCTCCCGGGTCGCGACTCGTTCGGAGACACGCCGCGTCCGCTCCTCGTGGTGCGCCCTGATTTCGTCGATCCGGTCCGGGAGGGCGAGCGTCTCCCCGTGTCCCGGGTGGAACTCGCACTCCCCCACATGGCGTTCGAGCCGCGTCAGCGACTCCAAATACACCTCTAGCGGGTTCGCGAGACGCGTGTCGCTCCCACCGACGTTCGGCGTGTAGGTGGGGAGGAGACAGTCGCCGACGAACAGGTGGTCGTCGAACGCGAAAGCCGCGTGACCCGCCGTGTGTCCCGGCGTGTGGAGCAGTCGTCCGCCGGCGATTTCGTCACCGTCGGCGTGGCTCTCGACTTCCGTCTCGGCCGGGAACGGCGACGGCGTGTCTCCGTCGACGACTGCCTCGACGGTCGCCTCGGGGACGCCCCATCGTCGGAGCGCCGCCGCGTCACGCTTCAGTCGTTCGGCGCGTGTCCGTTCGTACGACGCGAGAAGCGGGGCGTCGCGTGCGTGCATGTGCACCGCCGCGTCGGCGGCGCGTGCGAGCCGTGGTGCGAGGCCGGTGTGGTCGGCGTGCCAGTGTGTCACCACGACGTGGTCGACCGCGTCGAGGTCACACCCCGCTTCCTGCATACCCCCCCGAAACGCGCTCCAGGCCTCGTCGCCCGGCGGACCGGGGTCGACGACGACGCCGCGCTCGGGGAGGAGGTACGCGCTGTTCGCACCCTCCGGACTCCCCGTTCCGACGGTGATTCCCACGACGCGCGTCATCTCTCCTCTTCGCCCCCCGACCCCGCGTCGAACCCGAACGACTCCCATCGCTCGCGGACGCCCTCCTGGAGTTCCCGGGGATACATCGTCTCGAAAGTGACCCGCGGAGCGATGTACTCCTCGTCCCACTGTGGGTCCCAGGCGGCGTTGACGTACAGCCGGGAGCCCGTCTCCCCGCTTCTCCGGTACTGGGGCGCTGTCGCGGCCGGTGCCGCCGGGTCGCTGAAGTGCCAGTCGTGCGAGGGATGGGCTTTCACCCACATGTCGTCCAGCGCGCGGGCGAGGTTCTCGACGGCACTGTCGGCGTCGAGGATGACGATCTTGTCGAACGACGACGAGAAGGAGAAGAGCGTGTTCGCCAGCTGCCACTCGAAGCCCGCGTACAGGAGTTCGCTCGCGACGAGACAGAGGCCGAGCCCCGCCTCGACCGGGAGCCAGACCCACTCGACGGGCGAGACGCCCCAGTAGCCGTCCACCCGGCTCGACAGCCGCGCCGACTCGACGACGCTCGTGACGTGGACGTCGTCGGCGAGCGGCGCGCCGAGCGGCACACAGGGGAGCAGCGGGTCGGGGCGCGTCGAGACCCGCGTGACCGACAGCGAGAGGGTTGCCGTCGGAACCGTACACTCCCATCGGGCAGATTCGCTGGACGGCGGCGATGCCTCGCGGATGGCCCTCCCCTCGGCGACGACCTCCGCGCTCGCCGGCACCTGACCGCCGTCGACGACGGCGACGTTCGACGCGCCCAGCCCGGCTGCGATAGCCGGTGCCTCCCGGTCGCGCCACGGACGCGCTCCGGTCGCTCGGAGGTGCGCCGCCAGCACCGCGGCCGTCGGGACGCCGAGTGCGAGGGCGACGGGGGAGCCGTCAGCGACAGCGGCGAACCGCTCGGGAACGCCGAGCCGAAGCGCCGTCCGCCCCTCGACGACGCCACGGGCGGGTGCCCACCGCGTCTCCCCGTCGACGGTCGTCGACACGATGCCATCAGTCACCAGCGGCGGCGACCTCGGCGTCGGCACGGGGAGACAGAGCGCCGTCACGTCCCGCGCTGCGCGTTCGGCGCGGAGCGGCGCTTCCTCGAGGGCCGACGGCGTCGTTCCCGCCTCCCGTACGACGCCCAGTAACGACTCGTACGACGCGTCGGGGTCGAGGCCGAGCGCAGTCGCACACCGACACCAG
>JBEPYA010000258.1:0-5374 GCA_041641615.1 Salinigranum sp.
CACCGTGCGGTTCGGAACGGCGTCGGCGTCATCGAGATGGGCTACGGCGTGCTCGTCGTCGAGGGCGACGACCGCGTCGACTTCGTCGACAACGCCGTCTCGAACCGCGTTCCCGATTCGGAAGAAGCGGGCTGTTACGCGCTCCTCTTGGACCCGCAGGGCCGCATCGAGACGGAGCTGTTCGTCTACAACGCGGGCGAGCGACTCCTGCTCTTTACGCCGCCCGCCCGACTCCAGCCCCTCTTGGAGGACTGGCGCGAGAAGGTGTTCATCCAGGACGTCCAGCTGCGTGACGCCTCGGTCGACTTCGGCGTCTTCGGCGTTCACGGCCCGCGCTCGACGGAGAAGATCGCCTCCGTCCTGAACCACGCGGGCGCGCCGGAGGGGGCCTTTTCGTTCGTCCGTGGGTCGATGGCCGACGTCGGCGTCACCGTCATCGCCACCGACGCCCCCGTGGGAGAAGAGGGGTACGAGGTCGTCTGCCCCGCGGACCAGGCCGAGAGGCTGTTCGACACGCTCCTCACGCGTGGTAACGCGGCCATCCCCGTCGGCTACCGGACGTGGGACACGCTCACGACCGAGGCGGGGACGCCGCTGTTCGATTCCGAACTCGAAGGGAGAATCCCGAACGTCGTCGGCGTCCGCTCCGCCCTCGATTTCGACAAGGGCTGTTACGTCGGCCAGGAGGTCGTCTCGAAGGTCGAGAACCGGGGGCAGCCGAGCGAGCGACTCGTCGGCCTCCTTCCCGACGCACTGCCCGAGGAGGGTGCCGCGGTATTCGCGGGTGACGAGGCGGTCGGCGCGGTGACCCGCGCCGTCGAGAGTCCGATCTTGGAACGCCCCATCGCGCTGGCGTTCGCCGACTACGACCTGCCCGAGCGGGTGAGTGCGGGCGAGGGTCTCACGGTTCGAGTCGACGAGTGGGAGGTCGACGCCGACCTCACGACGCTTCCGTTCGTCGAGGGGGGCGTTCCGTCGGGACGGCTCCCGGAGTATCCGGAGCGCGCCGAAGAGACGTGAGAGGAAAGCCGGTCCGGTGCTCGTTCGGACAGCGACTCGTGTAGGGTCGAGCGGCACTCCGAGTCGACACACACGAAAGGAACAGCCGACCCGAAACGAACACTGGCACGACGGGGCGAAGACGAGAACGACACGCTCGGGGACGACATCGACACCTCACGTGAGGGTTCACCGAGCGGTGCATGGTGCACGGTGCGCGATGAGGCGCCGCCCTCCCCAGCCGGCGGCTCGCGGACGGAGCCGCGCGCCGGACCCCGGAGAGCACCCGTCCGCAGTCACCTCCGTGAGCCTCACCGTCCGACGAGCTTCTTCAGCCCCTGTTTCGACAGCAGCGTCGAGGGCCGGTCCATGTGGACGCCGATCTCGCCCGAGAGCGCCCGCAGGCCGAACTTCTGGACCGGTTCGGGGAGCGAGTAACACCGCCGCACCCAGTGGCCGAGGCGGATCTCGCGGGCGAGGTCCGCGCGCCACGCCGACTCGTAGTCGGAAAGCGTCGCGGGTGTGTCGGGGTCGATGGTCCGGACGGCGTGATCCGCGGCGGTCATCCCGTAGAGGATACCGCCGCCGGTGAACGGCTTCGTCTGGGCGGCGGCGTCGCCGATCAGGAAGGCCCGGTCGGTCGTCACCGTCTGGGGGGGACCGATGGGAATGGCTCCCGAACAGAAGTGGTCGGTCTCGACGTCGTACTCGCGGGTCAGAACGTCGAACATCTCGTTGACCGACGCGCCCGGCGGTGCGGCGAGACCGTACTCGACGCCCGCCTCGCCGCGGGGGATGCGCCACGCGAAGAAGCGCGGGACGGTGAGGTGGACGTCGACGTAGTCGCCGTGGTCCACCTCGTCGGAGAAGGCGAGGACGCCGTGGAGCGTCTCACCCGGTTCGGGCAGGTCGAGTGACCGGCGGACCCGCGAGACGGGGCCGTCACAGCCGGCGACCATCTTCGTCTCGATTTCTTCGGTAGAGCCCCCGTGTTTGACCGTGAGCACCACGCTGTCGTCGTACTCGTCGACGCCGGTGACGGTGTGGCCCTCGCGGACGTCGGCGCCGGCCTCGCGGGCGAGGTCGGCGAGCGTCCGGTCCAACTGGATCCGGTCGATGACGTTCGAGATCTCCTCGCGCTTGTAGAAGCGACGCGCACCGCTCGCGGGGCCGCCGACGTGGAAGTCCGCGCCGTAGATGCGGTTCTGGAACAGGCCCTCCCTGACGTCCGGCGGGAGGTAGTCCCAGATGTCGGTCGAGACGTGCCCGGAGCACGCCAGCGGCGTCCCCACCTCTCCCTTCTCCAGCGCGAGGACGTCGTAGCCAGCCTCGGCGGCCCGACGTGCGAACCGGGCACCGGCGGGGCCGACGCCCACCACGACGAAGTCGTACATCGACTCACTCTATCGGAGGCGCGAGTAAATATCTTCTCGATGAGCCCGCGGCGACGACGCCGAGAAGCGCCCGAAATGATTCTGAGGAAAAAGAATATTTATGACATGTTGTGTATTTAATACTAATCCCGCCGTCTAGAAGTCGGTGGTTTCGTGTCCAACGAGAACTCATCGGTCGACGAGCTGGCTGAGCAGATGGGAGAACTGAGCGCTGCCGAACGCGCCGAACTGCTCGAATCGGTGCAGGGTGACCTCCTCGAACGCTATCTGCAAGCGCGTGGCGAGTACATCGACGACCTCCGGGAGCGGGGACTGGTCGGGCAGTACTCGGACGACAGCCCGTGGGCGGACTACTGCCGCGAGCATCCGGAAGACCCCATATGCCACCAGATCCTCTCACAGGAAGGTGCGCACGAGCGACAGCGAGAGTACTTCGATGCTCGTCGCACGTACGTCGAGCGACTCCGGGAGGAGGGACTGATGTCGTTCGAGACGGGGGGACAGGTCGCTACTCACACAGGAATGGGAGGAGGCGGCGGAAGGGTCCCCCTCCACGCCCATACCCCCCGACTGGACCTCGAAATAAACCCGTGTTGGCTTACCCCGTTCTCCTGTGAGTGCAACCCGAACCAGCCCCATTGCATCCCGCCAGTCAGTATCTGTGACCGATATCCGTGCTTCCCGGGTTGTCCCATCTGTGGGTGTTTCCCGCATGCACCGTTCTGCACTCCGTGGTGGGGGCTCCCCGATCCGGAGGAGGTGATGTCAGGCCCCTCACTTCACCCCCCACGGGCTGGCGTTACGAGAGGGGTGAGAGGACCCGGACAGACTACAGTCGGCGCCAGTCAGCGGATGTCGGCTCCGATGGGAGCCTCCGCCCCGCCGCACGCGATGTTGACACCGACTCCCGGTCCGCTACCAGGCCCAGGTCCGCTCCCGGGGCCGTTTCCACAGCCGTTCCCGGACAGGATTGGAATTCCACCGATAGACATCTGTGAACTGTATCCGTGTCTGTGCAATCCGTACTCGTGTGAGTGTAACCCGAACCAGCCACACTGCTGGTTCGACATCTGCACGCTGAATCCGTGCTTCTGCGACCCGTGCAGCCCGGGCTGTCCCCGCTACTTCAGTTGCCAATGCAACGACTGGCCGTGGTGTAAACTGACGATTCCGGAGCGTGGATTCCAGCCGCCAGTGCTATCACCCTCCTTCGGTGGGGGAGCGATGTATCCCGCCGGGACCGCAGCCGGTGGCGGTCAGTCGCCGACGGCACCGATGGGGGCGACCTCCTACGGGTACCATGGCTACTGACTCACTCGACGACCTCAAGCAGTCGATTCTCGACCTCTCCGGCGAGGACCGCGACCGACTGCTCCGTCGTCTCACACGGGAGGCGGCGTACGACGAGTATCACGCGTCCACGACGTCCGCAGAGGAGACACCGCTCGAAGCGTACTGTCGAGAGTATCCGGAAGACCCACTCTGTGCCAGGGTCGCAGGACGCGGGGCGATGTCGACGGAAGCGCCGACCCGAAGGCCGACGTCCCCGTCCGGAGCGAGCGAAACAGAGCGATACCCAAGTCGAGACTACCGAAGCCACGTTCGAGGGTTCCCGAGCGGCGGCGGATGTGTGGAGGCGTGGGAGTTCCTCTCCGCGATGCGCGGAGGACACTGAGCGGCGACGCGCGGGGAGCACGGGACCCACGCCGACAGGCCCAGACAGTCACGGCACGCCCGCGATCGCGACGAGCCCCGGGACGGTGGCATCGTCGTCGACGGCGATCGGGAGTCGGCCCCACGAGTCGTCCCTCCCATCGGAGCGAAACAGCCCCGCGTTCGACAGCGCGTAGAACCCCTCGTCGCCGACGGCGAGGACGTACCGCGTCACCCCGTCGCCCGTCGGCAGACCGCCGACGCGTTCCCACGGCCTCTCACCCTGTTTCCGATAGACGTACGTCTCCGCCGACCCCGCCCGGTGAGCACGCATCGCGCCGCGGGCGGAGGAGAGCAGTCGGCGGTCGGGGTCCGCGGGGTCGACGACGACGCTCCAGCAGTACCGGTGTTCGAGCCCCTCCTGTGGGTGGGTCCACGTTTCGCCGCCCTCTTCGGTCTCGGCGTATCCGTCGCCCGCGGCGCAGTATGCCCGACCCGGCGCGTCGAGATGGGTCGCCATCGAGTGCGTGTCGCGCCGCGAGCCCTCGACCCGGTCCTCCCACGTCTCGCCGCCGTCGTGAGTCTGGACGAGCGCGCCGGCCTCGACGGCGACGTAGAGGTGGCCCGGGTCGTGCGGGTCGACCTGAATCCACCGGACGTGGTGGGTGTATGGGCGGGGCGGGAACGCCCACGACGACGAGGAGGGGAGGTCGGTGAGGCCGTCGCGGGCGGTCCACGTCTCGCCGTCGACGGAACGGTACACTCGACTCGGTTCGGTGCCGGCCCACCACGTGACGCCCGTGGCGTCTGAGTCGGCGGGGGCGCAGGCGACGCTGGTGATCCGGTCGTGGTCGATACCCTCTACCGAGTGCCAGGTCTCGCCCGCGTCCCGGGAGCGAAAGAGGCCGTGGTCGGCGGTTCCACAGCAGACCACGTCAGGGTCGAGGGGCGAGACGGCGACACACTGGAGCGCGGCGTCTGGGGCGGGCGTGGTCTCGCGGCGGACCTCGGCTCCGTCGGCGTCGACGTCGACGACGGCCACGCGGTGGGGGAGGGCGGCGTACAGGCGGTCCATGTCGGACGTACGCGCTCGGCGGCAAAAAGCGACCGTGCGGTCTCCGTATCGTCTCGGTCGGGAGGGAGAACGCACGTAGCGACGAGTAGCTGTCAGGGGCGGCGTCAGTGTAGACCGGGTGGCGTGCGGTACACGGGCGCGGTGGACCGCAGCCTCATCCTCCCCACCCGGCCGCTCGCGGACGGGACCGCGAGCCTGCCCTCGCGCGTTCACTCGCTCCCGCCGGTCGCTCGTTCTCACGCGCCGACGTGGG
>JBEPYA010000259.1:0-5345 GCA_041641615.1 Salinigranum sp.
GTCCGGGGCATCGAGGCCCGATTCGTGGGTGTTCCGGGCCGTCCGCAGGAGGACCCTCCCGCCGCGCGAGTGAATCGGTGCGGCGGTGTACATCGTCACGCTGTCGAGTTCGAGGCCCGATTCGGGCGTCGGCGACGCGACGACGTGCTTGTAGTTCCCGCCGTTCGTCTCGAGGTTGTAGAGATACGACGTGCCGAGGCTCATGTCGTAGCGTCCGGCGAGGCTGGTGAGCGCGCTCTCTTGGTTGGTGATCGAGGTCCCGAAGAGACTCGACGAGACGCGCTTTCGGTTCGGTTCACCGACGAGGAGGAGGTGCCCGCCCTCGCGCGTGTAGGCTTGGATCGAGGTGACCTCGTTTGACTCGTACTCCTGTCCGGGGTCGATGACGACGTACGCGTTGGCGTTCGAGAGGGCCTGATCGAGCGTCTGGTCGCCCTCGTAGAACCGGACGCCGTAGCCGATGGAGGCCAGTTCCTGGACGAGCGGTGCGAGGTCGGCCCGGTCGAAGCGATTCGAGTGGGCGTCGTCGATGACGACGATTCCGTTTCGCTTCCCGAGGCTCCCGTCGGCTTCGATTTCGCCCTCGGCGGGCACTGCGGTGGTCGCCAGCTCCGCGGGGTCGTACTCCGGCATGTCGAGCGACTCCCGTTCGGTCGGCTGGTTCGTCGCAGCGGGGATTGCGAAGGCCGCCGCCACGATGAGCACGACGACGGTCGCCGCGACGGCCAGCCGCTTCGCCAGCGCGATGCCGAGGCTCTCCGACGTCATGGTCGACCTCCCGATCCCGCGGTCATCGCGCGAACCGGCGGCCCCACCGCGGCCTCACGGAGCGTGTCGGTCTCCGCGGCGACTGACTCGCTCGCCGTGGCGTTGGTGTCGACGGTGCCCGAGGTCGTGAGGTCCCACGACGAACTCACGTACGATCCGGGCATCATGAGGAACGTCGGTCCCGTCCCAGGCTCTCCGGCGAAGTACTCGAAGTCGACCATCTCCTTGTTCGGGGCGTCCGAGGCGAGGTAGTTGTTCCGCGAGACGAAGCGGACCGTCTGACCCTCGGGTCGGAGGGTGCGCACCTCGTACGAGTCGAGGTTCGCCTCCTCTGCCGCCCGGTCGATGGCCGCCTGTCGGTCACCGATCTCGTCGACGAGGCCGTTCTGAACGGCCTGTGACCCGGAGTAGATCTGCGCCTGTGACAGCTCCGCGGGCGTCAATTGGAGTCGGTCGCCACGGCTCTCCAAGACGGCACCGACGAACGCGCGTCTGAGCGACTCCAACACGGAGAAGAACTCGCGGCTGTCGCCGCCGGAGAGCTTGTTCGGCCCGGTCGTCCCGACGATGTCGTTCGGTTCGAGGTCTTGCGGGAGGGTCCCGAGGACGCCGACGCTCCCGACGACCGACGCGGGCTTCGCGTAGATGACCTCGGACGGCGCGATGGTGTAGTACGCACCCGACGCCGAGGTGGCGTCGACGCTGGCGACGACGGGCATCTGCTGTGCCGTCCGCTTCGTCTGGAGGTACATTCGCTCCGACGCGGCGGCCGAGCCGCCGCCACTGTTGGAGACCAGCACGACGGCCCTGATGTCGGGGTCCTGTCGCGCTTGCTGCATCATGTCGGTGTACGCGGTCGCAGATTCGCCGGTGATACTGCCGTCGATCGGGACGATCGCGACGGTACCGTCGGACGCTGTCGCGGCGTCGTACGCCAGCGGGGCTACCGTGAGTCCGACCACGATGCCAATGACGACGAACAGGACGTAGGACGTCGCCACCCGACGGAGGACGGACCATATGGAGTCGAGCATCGATTCTCGTGTGTGACTGTGTTCCATGGTACTAAAGTCAATGGGTTGGGGGCGTCCGAGATGCCCGGCCATTCCGGTGACGTGACGGGGACGAACGAGGCGGGCCGACGGGAACCAGAGCGAAAACGATAGGCTTCCCGCCTCCTAAGCCGGGCCAATGAGCGCACTGGACGACGACTGGCGTGGAGGCCTCGACGCGGTGGACGCGATGCTCATCGACGAGTACCAGAGCGGCTTCCCGGTCGAGGAACGGCCGTTCCGCGCCGTCGGCGACGCCCTCGGTGTGAGCGAGGACGAGGCCCTCGAACGCGTCCGGGCTCTCCGTGACCGCGGCGTCTTCCGTCGGTTCGGAGCCGTTCTCAACCCGCCAGTCATCGGCTCGTCGACGCTCGCGGCCGTTCGGGCGCCCGAGGATCGGTTCGACGAAATCGCCGCCGTCATCAACGAGTACCGGCAGGTGAACCACAACTACCGGCGCGACCATCCGTGGAACATGTGGTTCGTCGTCACCGCCGGCTCGCAGGGGAAGCGCGACGAGATTCTCGCCGACATCGAGGCTCGGACGGGATGTGAGGTGCTCGTCCTCCCGATGCTCACCGACTACTACATCGACCTGGAGTTCCCCGTGGTGAACGACGACCGGTTCGCCCGGGAGACACAACCAGCGGGCGCGTCTCCGGAGGGGCGAGCGGCGGAACCGCGAGCACGGGAGACGCTCGCCGAAACGGAGGTCTCTGCGACCAGAATTTCGGAGGACGCGACCGGCGACCTCACCCCGCTGGAGGCGGCGCTGCTGGTCGAGATACAGGACGGCTTCCCTCTCTCTTCGACGCCGTACCGCGATGTCGCCGACGCCATCGACGCCCCGGTCGACGAAGTCATCGCCGCCGTTGATCGCCTCCTCGCCGACGGCTGTATCAAGCGCATCGGCTGCGTCGTCAACCACGTCGTCACCGGCTTCGACGCCAACTGTATGGTCGTCTGGGACGTCCCGGACGAGGAACTCGACGACCGTGGGACCTCGGTCGGAAGCCTCCCGTACGTCACCCTCTGCTATCACCGCCCTCGTCGTCCCGATCAGGCGTGGCCGTACAACCTCTTCACTATGATTCACGGACGCGACCCCGACGCCGTGGACGAGAAGATCGACGAACTCGCGGTCGAGTACCTCCCCTTTACGCACGAGCGGCTCTACTCGACGGAGACGCTGAAGCAGACCGGTGCGCAGTACGACGAACTGGTGGCGTCCGCGGAGACGGACGAGTAGACGACTCCTCCTGCGGACTGTCCGATAGCGAACTGACGACACTTCCGGCCGTGACACGCCGTGTCGCGCTCCGCTGGTCGCGCCACGCACTTCTCAGCGCACAGGCACGCTGGTCGCGTCTTCCTATATGAACACTCGCCTCGTTACGTCGCTACACGCGTTTCGTCCGGCCCGCACGTACAGGACCGTCCGGCGGGACCGCTCGCTCGTTCACCGCGACAGCGGCGACAACCGATAGAGGAGCCTCCCCGCCGTCAGCGCGCCGCGGGCGGCGGTCCGGCCGCCGGCGACCGCGCCGCGCTTGGCGTAGTACCCGCTCTTGCGTCCGGCGGCGATGGTGTAGTGTTTGGTACTGACGCGAACGGGCGTCCGTCGCCCCTCAACCCGGGTCGCGCCGTTCTTGATGGCGTTGAGGACGTGGTCGGCGGTGAGTTCCTCGCGCGTCAGGCCGTCGAGGCCGATCTCGGTGTACGCGCGCCCGACGAACCCGACGTGGTGTGCGTCGCTCCCGGCCACGCGGGGGTATCCCTGCTTGTCGGCGAATCGCCGAGCGCGGCGGTTCTTGTACCCCGTAAAGAGCCAGGAGTTGTACACCTCGACCGCGTCCGTGTCGGTGAAGTGTCGCTTGCGGACGCCGTGTCTGGAGCGCTGGAAGGGGTGGGGGACGATAGCGACCCCCCCGTGTGAGCGGACCCACTCGACCGTCTCGTCGAGCGGTTTTCGCCGGGGTGGGAGCTCTCTGACGCCGAGCGCGAGCAGGTGTCCGTGCTTCGTCGAGACCTCGACGCCCGGAATCCCCACGAGGCCGTACTCCGACGCACGCTCGGCCGCCTCGAGCGACGCGTGGATGACGTCGTGGTCGGTGATAACGACCGCGTCCAGCCCGATGTCCGCCGCGTGTTCGAGGATGAGATCGACGGGGTCGTGGCCGTCGTACGAGGCCTCTGAGTGGACGTGCGGGTCGATGCGGACGGTGAGTGACACGTCCTACAGTTGTCGTCAACTGTGATAAGCCTCCTGTCTGCGTGTCTTTCACACCCTCGGACGCCTTCCGACGCCACCAGAACGCTTTGGTCGTGTGGCGTGCTATCGAGTTCCATGAGTTCGAGTCCCCCATCCACCGCACACGAGGTCGGTCCGCTCGAAGAACTCCGCGAGGCGGGGCACGCCGTCGTCCGTGTCGACGGTCGGGCCATCCTGGTCGTCGCCCACGAGGGAGACGTCTTCGCGGTCGACAACCGCTGCCCGCACATGGGCTTCCCGCTCGCCCGAGGGACCGTCGACGACGGCGTTCTCACCTGCCACTGGCACCACGCGCGCTTCGCGCTCTCCTGTGGCGACACGTTCGACCCGTGGGCGGACGACGTTCCTTCCTACCCGGTGACTGTCGCCGACGGCGTCGTCTACGTCGACCCACACTCCCGAGAGGAGCGTCCGCCGGCCGACCGGTGGAGCGAGCGACTCGACGACGGCCTCGAACGGAACCTCCGTCTCGTCGTCGCGAAGTCGGTCATCGGTCTCCTCGATGTCGGGGTCGGGTCGACCGATCCGCTGCGAACGGGCGTTCGGTTCGGCACGCGCTACCGCGCCGACGGCTGGGGCCCTGGGCTCACGATTCTCACGGCCATGGCGAACGTCCTGCCCAGCTTATCGCCGGAGGACCGAAAGCGAGCGCTCTATCAGGGCCTGGTCGAAGTCGGCTCCGACTGCGCGGGGGAACCGCCGCGGTTCGACCAGGACGCCTTCGACGACCGCGACCTCCCTCCCGTTCGGCTCGCCCACTGGCTCCGCGACACCGTCGAGGTCCGTGACAGCGATGGGACCGAACGCTGCCTCCGGACGGCCGTCGAGGCCGACTACGACGACGACGCGCTCGCCGGTCTGCTCCTCACCGCCGCCACCGACCACCGCTACCTCGACGGCGGGCACACCCTCGACTTCGTCAACAAGGCGTGCGAGGCGCTCGACCACGTCGGGTGGGAGCACGCCGACGAGGTACTCCCCTCGCTGGTGACGAGCCTCACCGAGGCGACGCGCAGCGAGGAACTCTCCTCGTGGCGCCAGCCCGTCGACCTCGCGACGCGACTGGAAGAGGCGTTCGACCGCCTCGACGACCTGGCCGCGGAGGGGACCGGACGGGAGTGGGTCGAACCCGACGACTTCGTCGACACCCTCCTGGTCGACGACCACGAGCGGGTCGTCGGCGCGCTCGAAGACGCGATCGCGGCGGGCGCGTCTCCGGTCGACCTCGCCGACGCGGTGGCGATGGCCGCCGC
>JBEPYA010000260.1:0-5263 GCA_041641615.1 Salinigranum sp.
GTGCTCTTCCGATCTTACGCCGACCTGATCCCCTACTACCAGGAGGTCGAGGCGATGTGCGCGGTGACACCGGCGCCCATCACCGCCAAAGAGGAACTGTTCATCCGTGGGGCCGCAGCGGCGGGCTGGGACCTCATCGACGGGCTGAACGTCACAGAACCGGGCTACCGCCCCCAGCCGAACGCCATCCGCCAGCCCGACCAGAAACTACACGTCGACGTGGGGTACGACGGCGACTTCACCTACCCCGATGTCGAGGGCGACACTTTGGCGCTCGGCAACATCACGGGCAATCCGCACCCGCGAGGGGCGCCCTACGAGGAGAAGGCCAAGCGCGCGAGCAACGTCAGCTTCGTTCCCGCCGCGCTGAAGACGGACAACGTGACGGTCCGCCCCAACGCGTTCGTCACGAGCGTCGAAACCGAGTCGGCAGGCGACGACCACCCGACCGCGACGGGTGTCCGGTTCAGGGACACGTGGTCGGGCCGAGTCGAAGAGGTACGGTGCGAGGTCCTCGTCCTCGCGGCGGGCGCGATCGAGACGCCCCGACTGTGGCTGAACTCGGGGCTCCCGACGAACGAGTGGGTCGGCAAGGGAATGACCATCCACTTCCCCGACAGCGTGATGGGACTGTGGGACGCCCCCGATCTCGAAGAGACGCTCGGCAAACGGACGGTCGACCAGCACGAGGGACAGGACAGCGCCGTCCGCTTCGACTACCCTGGGCTGGGGATGCTCCAACCGATTACGTCCGCCCCGGGAATCGGTGCGCTCCTCGGCTTCGGAGCCAGTTCCTCCGGCTTCGCCTTCCAGAACGACCCGGGAGACGCGCTCTGGGACACCGTCGGTCGTCTCGCCGGGACGGACCTCAAACGACTCCTCTCGGGGTATCGACGGCTGCTCACGCTGTTCGTCCTGACCGACGACCGTCCCCACCGGCGAAACGGTGTCAGCGTCCTGCCCGGCGTGGAGGACGAACACGGCTCGATTCCGCTCGTCAACTACGAGCCGAGTACCGGGGACCGACAGCGGCGTGATCGACTGGCGGAGATCGGTGCCGAAATCCTCCGAGCGGCCGGTGCCTCCCACGTCCACCGGTCGGACTCGCCCCTGACCGCCATCCACATCCACAGCACGATGGCGATGGGGAAGGTGGTCGACGAGGCGTGTGAGGCGTACGACGTCGACCGACTGTTCGTCGCCGACCACTCGGCGTTGGCGAACGGCCTCGGTGGTCCGAACCCGACGAACACGGGGCAGGCACTGGCCGCCCGCACCGCGGATACGATCCTCGACCGATACTTCTGACGGAGCAGGTGTTCGGATTCGGTGGCCCGGACCAGGGGTGCGGGCATCGTCGTCGACTGGGGGCGCCTTCCAGTCGTCAGAGTTACACTTTTCTCGTCGTGCGTCGATTCGTGCGCATGACGTACGGCCGCATCGTCAGTCGACTCGGAGGGAGCTGAGATGGTCGCCTCGCACTACGACGTGGTCGTCGTCGGGGCTGGCGGGGACGGTCCCGTCGCCGCCTGGAAACTCGCCGAGGCTGGCCGATCCGTGCTCCTCTTGGAAGCCGGCCCGTTCTACGGCAACGAACAGTGGCCGAAGCCGAACGAGCAGCCGGGAGGGGAGTCGTCGTCGAGCGTCGACGACCTGAGTGGGAAACTGCTCGACGAACAGTTCACCACGCGCGAGTTGGAGATGGTCCGGAAGCTCGTCTTCGGGCCCGCCGACCACGAACGAGGGTTCTGGCTCCGGAAGTTCCCGGGCGACGGGGCCATCTTGCAGTGTGCCGGCGTCGGCGGAACGACGCTGCACTACACGGGCTGTCACCCGCGCGCGTACCCCGCCTCCATCGACGAGCAGCCCCACTGGCCCATCGACTACGCCGACCTCGTTCCCTACTATCAGGAGGTAGAGGCGATGTGTGAGGTGACGCCCGCCCCCGTCACCGCGAAAGAGGAACTGTTCTTCCGCGGCGCGGCCGCCGCCGGCTGGGACCTCATCGACGGGTTGAACGTCACCGGCCCGGGGTATCGACCCCAGCCGAACGCCATCCGCCAGCCCGATCCGCGACTCCACGTCGACGCGGGGTACGAGGGGGACTTTTCTCATCCCGACGTCGCGGGCGATACCCTGGCGCTCGGGAGCATCGCCGGCTACCCCTTCCCACGGGGAGCACCCTACGAGGAGAAGGCCAAGCGCGCGAGCAACGTCAGCTTCGTTCCCGCCGCGCTGAAGACGGGTAACGTCACGGTTCGGCCTAACGCGTTCGTCACCAGTATCGAGACCGAGACGGGCGGGAACGACCATCCCGAGGCGACGGGCGTCCGGTTCAGGGACACGTGGTCCGGACGGGTCGAATCGGTGAACTGCGAGGTTCTCGTCCTCGCGGCGGGTGCCATCGAGACGCCCAGACTGTGGCTGAACGCCGACCTCCCGAGGAACGAGTGGGTCGGCCGCGGCATGACCATTCACTTCGGCGACAACGTGATGGGGCTGTGGGACGCCGCCGACCTCGAATCGAGACTCGGACGCGACACCGTCGACCAGTTCCAGGGACAGGACATCGCGGCGCGGTTCGACTACCCTGGGCTCGGGATGCTCCAGACCGTCGGAACCGCACCCGGCATCGGAGCCATCCTGGGGTTCGGGTCGAGCGCGTCGGGGTTCGCGTTCGAGAACGACCCCGAGGACGCACCGTGGGACACCATCGGCCGCCTCGCGGGGTCGGAGCTCAAACGGCTTCTCTCGGGCTACCGCCGGACACTACAGGTGCTCGTCGTGAGCGACGACCGTCCCCACCGACGAAACGGCGTCACCGTCGCTCCCGGCGTCGAGGACGAACACGGACCCATCCCGCTCGTCAACTACGAGCCGAGCACGGGCGACAGACAGCGACGCGACCGCCTCGCCGAGATCGCCGCAGAGATTCTTCGCGAAGCCGGCGCGTCACACGTCCACCGGTCGGACTCGCCGCCGACGGCACTCCACGTCCACAGCACGATGGCGATGGGAAAAGTCGTCGACGAGGGGTGCGAGGCGTACGACGTCGACCGGCTGTTCGTCGCCGACCACTCGGCGTTGGCGAACGGTGTCGGCGGCGCGAACCCGACGAACACGGGGCAGGCACTCGCTGCCCGGACCGCGGACGAAATCGTCGAGCGGTACTTCGCCGGCTAACTCAGCCCCCGGTCGTCGGGTGCGTCTTCGAGTTCCTTCGCGCGGTCGACGAGGTAGTCCATCATCTCGCGGGCGGTGTCGCCGACAGTGTCGAGGTCGTCCGTCGACTGGCCGCTGACGCGGACTGAGATGTCGTAGAGGTCGAGTTCGACCGTCGGGACCGTCTCGTCGCCGCTGTCACCCTCCTGTTCGGTCTCGTGTGCCGGTGGTGTGGTGTTCTCGATCTCCCCGTGCCGGTCGTCGTCATCGGCGTCGTCGACAGCGACCGAGTCGGCGTCGGTCGTCGACTCGGTGTCGGCGTCCGAATCGGAGTCAGTGTCGTCCCGGGTCCCGCGCTCGAAGGTCATACCGCCTCTCTCCGCCCGACGACACAAAAATCACTCGCCCTCGCCTGCTCCCTCGCGCGAACCGAACGCCCGCTCGTCGAGGCGGCTCGTGACGTGCTCGGCGAGCATCGCCAGGTTCTCCGTGTCCTCGCGGTTGTACGAGACGAGCGTGTCCAGCGCCGCGCTGTCCCCGCGCTCGTACTGCCGCCAGAGCCGGACGGCGTCGCGCCCCGAGAGGTCCGGACGGTCGCGACCGATACCGACCTCCCGTTCGATGGACTTGAGCCCGCCGGTGAGGTCGACCGAGCGGCAGGCGTACATGAGGTCCAGATGCGGGCGGTCGAGGTCGACGTCGAACGACGTCTCCAGAAAGGGTACGTCGAAACGAGCGCCGTTGAACGTCACGAGCAGGCCCGCGTCGGCGAACACCTCCTCCAGCGCCTCGGCGGTGAGGTCGTCGCCGTTGACGAGCGTCGTCGTCTCCCCGCCTCTGTGCACCGAGACAGTCGTCACCTCGTCCCGGTGGTGGTCGAGGCCCGTCGTCTCGATGTCGAAGAAACAGGCGTCGTCGCGAAACGTCTCGTAGAGGCGCCACCGCTCGTTGTTCGGGAACGTCTGCGCGAAGTACGCCGCGTCGCGCGCTTCGAGCCGGGGCCGGGCCTCGTCGATGAACGTCTCGATACGTTCGGCCGTCGTCGGGCCGACGCCTCTCACGTCGCGATGGAAGTCGTCCCACTCGCGGACGCCGTGGTTCCACAGCCGCCGTTCGGTCGTCTCGCCCACACCGCGAACCGGGATGAAGGAGTTCTCGACGCGCATGCGCGGAGGAGAGGGACCGACGGGCCTAAACCTCTCGCTCCTCTCGGGGGTCACTCGAACGCGAGCACCAGCCCGAGTTCGTCGAGGAGGAGCTGCCGGCCGACGCCCTCGCGTTCGAGGCGGTTGAACGCCTGCTTGACGACGTGAGCCGGGAAGCCCTCGGACGCGAGGGCGTCGAGGCGGACGTTCAGTTCGCCGTCGTCGGCGCGTTCGCGGACGGCTGCAACGCAACCGTGGAGGCGCTCGGCGTCGACCCCGACGTCGAACAGGCTGGCGTTGCCCGCGAGCAGGTCGTCGGACGCGTCGAACCGCAGTTCGCCGGTCTGGAGGTCGACCAGGTAGAGGTGGAGCCGCCGGTCGAAGCGGTTCCGCGCGAACGTCTCGTCGAGCAGCCGGTCGGCGACGTCGTCGGTCCAGCCGGTCGGCGACGCGAGCGCGAGCACGGTGTGAGCGTCGTCGTCACCGATGGTCCGGACCACGCGGGTGACGACGTCGAGGAGGTCGTCGACCGTCGCCGGGCGGGCGTCGAAGCCGTTGTGTGCGTAGGCTTCGAGGTGGCTCACCACGCTCGCTTCGAGGACCAGCTGGCGCTCCCGGCCGAGACCGAGATAGCGCGACCGCCGGAGTTCGAAGCGGACGCTCCGATTGGCAGGATAGGCGTCGAAGTCGCCGTCGGCACCGAGGTAGTCGCGAAGGCGGGGCACCTCGTCGCGGCGGCTGACCGCATCGTCCCACGTCGCCGGCGAGACCTCGACGGGACCGTCGGAGGTCACGAGGCGCGCCGCCTCGTGGACGCTGATGTCGAACCGGCCGAGGTAGTCGAGTTCGAACAGCCGCGCCATGGTCGTGGTGACGACGCCGTCGCCGGTTCGCTCGGCGGTGTCCGAGAGGGAGGTCGACAGCGCCTCGACGCGCGCCGCCAGGTCGGCCTCGCG
>JBEPYA010000261.1:0-5239 GCA_041641615.1 Salinigranum sp.
GCAAGAACGAGCCGTTCGGCGCCTCCACGGGGACGATCATCGTCGCGCCCGGGGGGCCGCGCGTCGGCAGTTCAGCGGGAATCGAGAGCGCGCTCGGGTCGAACACCTGGACTCGAGTGGTGTACCCCTCGACGCCGAGCGTCGTCGTCCCGGCCGACGAAAGTGTCACCGGGATCTGTAGCTCGCGTTCTTCCTCGGGCGCGAGCGTGACTGACTGCCGGGTGAGCGTCTCGTTGTTCGTCCCTTCGAGGACGACCGTCGAACTCGCCTGCGTGTCGTCGAGGTTCCGCAGGGAGACGTTGACGGTGAACGACTCGCCCAGGGGCACTCTCGACGGGGCGTCGACACCCGTGACGACCACACCGCTTCCCTCCGCGGGCTCGACGAGCGCGCGCTGGGCTGCTGAGAGGTCTTCGGTCCGGATGATGTGAGCATCGTTTGGCCCGGTCGCGAGCCCCTGTGCGGCCTCCAGTGGGATCACCAGCATATCGTTGAGCGTTCCGTCTCCCTGGGCATCGAAGACACCGACGACCGTCACGCGTCGGACGCCGGGCGTGACGCTCCCTCCGAGGACGAGAGTATCGCCCACCTCGACGTCGAGCGTCGACGCCAACTGCCGACCGATAACACCCTCGTCGAGCGACTGCGGCTCTCTGCCACGGATGAGCCTCGTGTCCGAGACCGACGCGAAGGCGTCGTAGTCGGCCCCCCGGACCATGTACGGCTGGCCGTCGCGGACGGCGGCGTAGATGACCTCCGCGCTCGCGTTGATGCCCTGCGACCGGAGCAACTCGGCCGTGCCGGCGTCGACGCGACTGTTCAGCGGATGGGCCGCACCGGCCTCGACGATGGTCCCGCTCTGGGTGCCTGCAAGGGGAACGAACGCCCCCCAGAGCGATCCGACGAGGAGCACGACGAAGACGAAGACGGTCAGCGTCGCCGTCGTCGGAATCGCCGCCCGCGGGTCCAGAAGCGTCGGGCTGAACACACCACGTATCCGAGCGAGGAGCCCACCGGGTCGACCGCCGTCCGTCCGCTCCGAGCGGGTCGAGGAAAGAAATCCGCCTCGCGGGCGGTTCGCCTTCCGGGTACGGAGTCGGAGTTGCGCGGGCGGCGTCCGCACGGTCGGCCACGCGGCGAGCGCGCCGGCGACGAGTCCGGAGAGGACGAGGACGCCGGAGAGAGTGAGCAACAGTCGCGCCACCGCGGGCGTCACGGTCCCCGTGAGGTTCACCGGCAAGCCCGCAACGACCGCCAAATTCGTCACGGCGTTCGTGAGCACCACTCCGAGCGCGTAGCCGAGGGCGACGCCCGTCACGACGAGGCCGCCGGCCCGCGCACAGAGGACGGCGAACAGTTTTCGGGGCGACCCACCCGTCGAGCGGACCACCCGAATGTCGTCGTGTCTATCTCTGATGGACATCCGGGTGACGCTGTAGACCACGACGAGGACGAGCACGCCACCGCCGAGAGCGGCAACAGAGAGGACCGTCAGCAACTCGCGGACGCCCGCGAGCAGGAACGGCAACGCCGCGAGCAGTGGCGTTCCCGGTGGGGCAGGGCGACCGGTCGGCACCGCACCCGCGATGCCGCCGTCGCTGTCGAAGACGAGGACGCTCGACACCCCGAGTTCTTCGACGTCCGATGAGGGGGCAGCGTACCACCACGGCGGGAGGATGGTGCGGGGGTCCTCGTCCGCTGCCGCCTCGGCGTAGGGCCGAACCGACAGCTGTACACGCGCGTCCTGCCCGACGAAGGTCACCGTTCGCGTCTCGCTCACGGGCCCGGCCGCACCGCCCTCGACGTTCGGGAAGCGCGCCTGTCGCCAGTCGACCGACGCACCCGAGAGGATATCCGGGGCGTCGGGTGGGATACCGGCGACGGTGACTTCCTCATCGTCGACGGTCGCCGTCGCGAGCGGGACGACGACGTCTCCGCTCTCGGCGGCGTTCTGCGCCGTAGCGAGCGAGTCGTACTCCGCGACGGTTGCGGTCCCCGAGAGGTCGTCCTCGAGCGTTTCGGTGTACGCGCCCGCACTCGCGAGCAGGAGGGCCGTCCCGAGGAGGAAGGCGGTCGTGATGGCGACAACGAGAACGGTAAGCCACTCGCGACGCGACCACCCCCGGAGGAAGACGCGCGCGTAACTCATCGCGTTTCGGTGCGGGCCCGCGTACTGGTGAAGCCCCGTGCTCTGGCGCGCTCGAAACGAACGGATCGTCGATGGGCGGAGGGTGGTGAAGCGGGCAGGGGGGGCGAGACGATCGGGGACACGGACAGGGACGAAGACGAGGACATCGCGCTCCTCACACGTGTTCGGTCCCTTGTTCCGCGGCGCGGCGTTCTTCGAACAGCTTGCCGTCTCGGAGGGTGAGCGTCTGCGGGAATCGCCCCGTGAGCTGCCGGTCGTGGCTGATGACGACGAGCGCCGTCCCGGCTTGCGCCTTCGTCTCGAACAGGAGGTCGAGGACGGCCTCCGCGGTGTCGGGGTCCAGTTGTCCAGTGGGCTCGTCGGCGAGTACGACGGCAGGACGGTTCGCCAGCGCCCGGGCGATGGCTACACGCTGTTTCTCCCCGCCCGAGAGCGTGGGGGGGTACTGCTCGGCCAGGTCAGAGATGCCGAGCGCCTCGAACAGCCGGTTCAGCCACGCGTCGTCGCGCTCGCCCGCGTGCTCCTGCGGGAGCGCCGCGTTCTCTCGGACGGTGAGGTCTGGGATGAGCTGGAAGTCCTGGAAGACGAAGCCGATGAGGTCTCGTCGCAACACCGCACGCTGTCTTTCAGACAGGGAACTCGCGTCCCGGCCGTCGATGACGAGCGACCCGCTCGTGGGGACGTCCAGCAGCCCGAGAATGTTGAACAGCGTCGTCTTCCCCGCGCCGCTCGGTCCCTGGATGAGCATCGTCGCGTCGCCGGGAACCGCGATGGAGACGCCGTCGAGGATCCGCTCGCCGGCGCGCTCGAAGACGAGGTCGGTACCCTGGAGGACCGGGTTAGCCATTGATGGGAGAGGATATCTCCCCACGGTACGTAATCCTGTCGTCAAATCGAGACGGGTTCTGTCGCGGTCTTCCTGCACCTGGTCGAGTTCACGAAGGACCGTGACTGGTCAGGGTGGGCGGAGCGGGTCAGGGCGTCAGTACCGGATCGTCACTGGACTCGACGGACGGAGGTCGATCGTCTCCCCCTGTCGGCCGTCGTCGAACACGAGGATCAGCCGCTGGCTCTCTCCCGTCTCGAAGGTGACGAGACCTTCCACAGCTCGGACGGCATCGGAGGCAGGACGCTCTCTGGGCGCGCGAATCGTGAGGTCCGTAAGTGTCCGTAGTCCAGCGCGGTGATTCGGCGGGTCGTCCGGAGGTGTCGCCCACGGGAGAAAGAAGAGAAACGGTTCGTCGAGACGCGCGGCGTTGTCGGCGATTTTGATAGTGAGGTCTGCCGGGAGGTACGGCGGGTCGTAGTCCCACGCCGTGAACGGCGGCGTCCCGTCGGACGGGGGAGCCGGACGGAAACACAGACCGAACGGCGAGCCACCGGTTTCGTGTTGTTGCCACCGCTCGAGGAGGTGCGTCGGCTGGACGAGCGAGCGGTCGAGTTCGACTGCGTCGTCCACCCAGAGGAATTCGACCATCACGTTCTCGAAGAAGAACCGACGGTTCGTCGTCCCCTGTCCGGGGTGGCTCCGCGGAGTACCCTCGGTGAGTCCTGCGGTGATAAGCGAGTCGGCGACGGGGGCACCGGGAGCAGTCATGACGAACAGGTGGTCGAGTTCGGAAGGCACGGCTGTCGCTGTATTGTCGTGCGATAGCATATTGACTCACCTCCAGTACGAGATTGGACCGATCCGAGTGTGGATTCACAAGGCCTCGAGCTGGAGACCCACGACTTCGCTCGGGGTCACATCACAGTGATTCTACAGCTGTGGGCTCTAATTCTGAGAACGACCTCGGCATTCGCTCTCGTTCTAACAGCCAGTTGACAAGGAGTGAGAGGGATAAACGACCTCCACGTGCGGACTACATCCTCTGTCTTTCGTACGACAAATCCTCGAACCACGGCGCGTCCGGTTCGGGGGCAGACGTGTCGTCGGCGTGAGCCTCCTCGGTCACCTCGATCGCCTCGTCGAGGTTCTGAAGGGCTTCTTGTCGGTCTCGCCCTGACTTGCCATACCGGTCTCCCGGTCGATGGCCGACCACCAGCCGTCGTCCTCTTCGACGAGACGTATTTCGCGCCCAGTACTCATACGATGAGACAGCGCGTATCCAACGTGGGTTGCAGTTCGCGGATCCCTAATCCGGAGCCTGGATTGGCTCTTCAACTGGCCATTCTGGCGATCGGGCCGGTGTTAGTGAACTTCCACTCCCAGTACCAAATCAATGGTACGCCGAGAGCCGTGGGCCAGAGCCAGACGACGACAGTGGGGGCGAGGCCGGTGAGGTTGACCACCGATACCGCGGTAACAGTCGCGATGTAACCAGCGATCATTCGACCCAGATGGTCGGCTATCCACGGACCCTCGGGACCCCCGTTTCTGAACACCCTGAGGTCGGAGACGCCGGTAACGAGCCCGATAGCACCGAAGATGATCAGCACGAATCCGAACGACGAACCGCTCACTCCGAGGGAAAGGCCGACGGCTCCGAGACCGAGTGAGACGATGAGCAAGAGCCACGCAAGGAGTTCGTCGACTTGACCCGGTAGGGAAGCGGAGCGCCGGCGAGAGACCACCCGGTAGCCGGAGAACACGAAGTACCCGGAGAACACGGCTATCAAGAAGAGCACCTGTCTGCCGGCATCAGTTCGATCGAGAATCAGAAGGATCATCACCGTGCCGATGACGACGGCCATCGACAGTACATACAGTCGACCGGCCAGCTGGTGGCGAGCACTACCCTTCACACTCCCGAGCGCACCGAGGCCGCTCAACAGGGCTATCGCGCCAGCAGCTACGTGGAGCCAAAGCGTCCAGTTTTCGACCGTCGGCATTGCCGACCATCTGATGTCACCCGTATTAATTATTCCCGACAATAGGGATACTCTGGGACGTAGCGAACAAGACATCGATCGCAAATGAACACGAGTAGTGCCTTACTGACTACACCCTCTGTATCGGTCACGCCGCTACTGACAGCTACCGGGTAGTTCGATCGGTACGTGCTGACTCCATCGGTGTTCGGTTAAGCATTAGATCGCCTCATGAAGGCCTCAGCCACTCGTTCGCTGAGTAAGAGGCGTGATTTCTCT
>JBEPYA010000262.1:0-5215 GCA_041641615.1 Salinigranum sp.
GTACCTGCTGGACCACCCGGCGGAGCTGCGGCGGATACTGGGGACGATCGAGGTCGTGGACGTGAACTGGAACGCCATCGAGTACTACGGCGCCGAGTCGAAAGCGGACCTCCTCGACAACCTCGACCGGCTCTTCACCGACGAGGCCTACGAGGTGGCGGCCGCGGAACTGGCCGCGGTCGCGGCGGGCGACACGCGGTTCAGGGCCGACACCGTCTACCGGTCGTTCGACGGCGAGCGCCACGACGAGATGCTCGACCTCTACATCCCCCGCTCTGCGGCCGACGACTACTCTCGGGTGTTCCTCACCGGAACTGACATCACCGACCGAAAGGCGAAGGAGCGGGAGCTCCGCCGGGAACGTGACCGTCTCGAGGAGTTCGCCAGCTTCGTCTCACACGACCTCCGCAACCCACTGAGCATCGCCTCCGGCAACCTCGCGCTCGTCCGCGAGGAGTGTGAGAGCGACCGACTCGCGCCGATCGAACGCGCGCTCGACCGGATGGACCAACTCATCACGGACCTGCTGGCGCTGGCGCGAGAGGGCGAGGCCGTCGGCGAGGTGCATCCGGTCTCACTCGGTCACCTCGTCTCCGACTGCTGGCGGAACGTCGAAACGGGCGACGCCAGGCTCGCGGTCGACGCCGCACCGACGGTCCTCGCCGACCGGAGTCGGATGACGACGCTGTTCGAGAACCTCCTCCGCAACGCCGTCGAACACGGTGGCCGAGACGTGCGGGTCACCGTCGGTGCACTGGCCGACGGGGCGTGCTTCTACGTCGCAGACGACGGCCCCGGCATCGACCCGGACGAGCGTGACCGCGTCTTCGAGAGCGGCCACTCCACGAACAGCGACGGGACCGGAATCGGGCTGACCATCGTCCAGCAGATCGTCGAGGCGCACGGCTGGGAGATCTCGGTCACGGAGAGCGCAGAGGGCGGTGCCCGGTTCGAGGTTCGAGGCGTCGAAGCCGGGGTCGCTCCCGTCGACGGCAGCGCGGACAGACCCCGCGGGTGAGCGCGACCGGGCGGTCGCGACGAATCCGCGTCGACGCACGCACGATCGCACGCGAGGCCGGGTGCCCCGCGACTCGGAGACGAACGAACCGTTCGTCCGCTCCCGTACGGGACGGGCGTATGCCCGCGACTTCAGCGGTGGGTCACGAGACCGCGCGACGTCCCCCCGTCGTCGAGGCGAGCGAAGCGGGTGGCAGGGACGGGCAGAAGACAGAGACGCCCGGTCACTCGACGTGTTCGAGGAACTGATCTTCCCACTCACGGCGTTCGAGCAGCGCCTGCCGCCCCGTGTCGGACAACACGTAGTAGTTCGTCCGCCGGTCGAGATCGCCTCTCTCGACGAACCCTTCTTCTACCAGGACGTCGAGGTTGGGATAGAGGCGGCCGTGGTTCGTTTCGATCTCGAGTTCTTCCTCCAGCCGTTCTTTGATGACCTGGCCGGATGGCTGGTCGAGGTTGGCGATGATGTACGCGAGATCGCGTTGAAACCCGGTTAGTTGGAAGAGGGACATGTACCACCGAAACCAACATTCTCGGACGTGTTAACTAATCGTGTGTTAGAGGCGGTTAGGGTGAGGTGAACTTCTCAGCTAATCGCACGACTCCGGGCGGGCGGGGACGATCACCCGTCGGACGCGACCGAACCAGTCGTCCGTCGGGCGCGACCGGATCGATCACCCGGCGTTCTCGATCGCGCGCGAGAACACCGCGTCGAGCACCTTCCGTTCCGCTTTCCGGAGGTGCTGGTGGAACGTCGGCGGGGAGACGCCCATCGTCTCGGCCATCTCCTTACCGGAGACGTGTCGCGGCCACTCGAAGAAGCCGGCGTGGTAGGCCATCTCGAGCGTCTTTCGCTGTCGCTCGGTGAGCGCCTGGGCCAACTCGCTCCAGATGCGTGCCGACGATTCGTCCGTCCGCGTGACCTGGGTTCGCTTGAGCAGGCGGACCGCCGGATACGTCTCCCGGACGAGGTCGATGATTCGCTTCACGTCCGCAGTCGGCGAGAGGTGGACTGTCATCTCGTAATCGCCGTCCTCGATACGCGCGGATTCGACGGCCCCTCCGGCGGCCGCGACCGCCGACAGCACCGGTGGTTCGGAGAGTTTCAGTTCGAACGGGACCCGGTCTGCGTCCCCGGCTTCCTCACGGAACGTCACCGCCGTCCAGTGGGGGGTCGCCTCGACGATGCGCCGGACCCCCTCGACGGCGTCGGGCGTCGCGTATCCGTAGATGACGTACTCCTTCTCCGAGAGCGGCACGGTCTGCTCGAGCGTAATCGTCCCCGTCACCGCGTCGCCGATGTCCAGCGCCTCGAAGACGTTCGGGATGTGGAACTGGAGTTGGACGAGTTCGTCGCTCATCAGCGCGTGCTTGCGCTCCATGGCGGCGATGGCGTGGCCGACCACCCGACCGAGTTGCCTGAGGACCGACCGCTCCTCCCCCTCGAACGCGCGCGGCCGCTCGGCGTACACGTTGAGCACACCGTACAGCGTCCCGTCGTGGAGGATCGGGACTGCGGCCGACGACCGGTAGCCGTACGTCTCGGCGTGGTCGCGCCACTGTTCGTACTCGGGGTCGGTCGTCACGTCCTGGACGGTCTGTATCTCACCGGTCTGAAACGCCCGGGCAGTCGGACCCGTTCCTCCTGGTCCGTCGGGGTCGATCGAGAGGTCGATGCTCCCGAGGTAGTTTTCGACACCGGCTTCGGCCCGCACGCACACGTCCTCCGAGGCGACATCGACTTCGCCGATCCACGCGAAGCGGTACGACTCCGCCCCCGCGAGTCGTTCACAGACCGTCGCTTCGATCTCCGGGCGGGTGGACTGCTCGATGACCGCGACGGTGATGTCGTTGACGACCCGGTTGACGTCGTTGAGTGCCCTGAGCTGTTCGCGCTGACGGACCAATTTCGCCTCGTGCGCGTGACGGTCGATCGCGGAGGCGAGGACGTTCGCGACCGACTGGACGAAGTCGACGTCCGTCCGAGCGAAGGACCGCTCGGCCCTGTCGTGGGTACCGAGAACCCCCCACGGGTCGTCCCACGGACCGATGATGACGCTGATACCGCTTCGAACGTCGTGATCCGTCAACAGGTCGGGACCGCTGAACCGGCTCTCCGTTTCGAGGTTCTCGACGACGACGGGGTCCCGCGACCGGAGCGTGTACGAGGCCTGTGAGTCGTCCTCGACCGCCGAAACGGTCGTCGATCCGACGATACCGTCCTGCCAGCCGACGCCCTGTCGCAGCAGCAGCTGTTCGGCATCGACGTCGAGTTCCAGTACCTTGCAGTAGTCGTTCTCGAGCGTGTTCGCCACGAGGACCGTGGCTTCGCGCATGAGCGCGTCGAGGTCTCGATCCTCGAGGGCTCTCTGACCGAGCTCCGTGACGACCTCCTGCTGGCGGACGCGCTTTTGGAGCTCCTGCTCCTGTTCGAGACGGGCCGAGACGTCGCGGACCACACCGCACCGGCCGTACTCACCGTTCAGCTCGAACGGTGCGAGCCGACTCTCACACGGTACCGACCCCCCGTCTTTTCGGTGGATGTCGAGTTCGATCGTCGCGACGCGTCGTCGCCCATCGAGAATCTCGCTCGCCATGGACTCCGCACGGTCGGTGATATCGCCGTCGTGGATCGCCCGCGCGTGCCGACCCAGGAGCTCGGCTCGGTCGTATCCGGTAAGCTCACAGAACCCGTCGTTGACCATGACGAACTCGGCGTCGCCGTCGACCGCGTAGATGCCGTCTTCGACCGTCTCGACCACGGTCTCGTACAGTTCTAGCTCCTGTTCGCGCTGTTTGCGCTCGGTGACGTCCCGGAAGTACACCGACAGCCCGCTCTCGGAGGGATACGCCGACACCTCGAACCACGTGTCCAGTGGCTCGAAGTGTTCCACGAAGTTGATCGTCTCCTGTGTCTCTATTGCCTCCTCGTACTTGTCGTGGAAGGTGGTCTCGAGGGCTCGTGGAAACGCGTCCCACACGTTCCGACCGGCGAGTTCGTCTCTGGAACGGCCCAGCAGCTCCGCCGCGCGATCGTTGACGTGCGTGAACCGCCAGTTCTCGTCGAGTGCGAAGAACGCGTCGTCGATCCGGTCGAACACGACGCGGAGTTCGCTCTCGATGTCGTCGCGTTGCCGTTCGAGCCGGTCCGCCTGCTCCTTCAGTCGTGTCACGTCTGCCATCGTCACCACGGCCTTGGTGGGTTCGTTCCCGAGCGGGGTCGCGTTGACCGACAGCCATCTCGTCTGCTCGTCGTCCCCGTCGACGCGCACGCGACGGTCGATGACCGACTCTCCAGTCGACAACACGCGGGGGGCCGGTCGGTCGTCGAACGGGATCACGTCGCCGTCTGCACCCAGGAGCGGCTGCTGGCCCAGTCGGTACGTTTCGGGGTCACTCGCCTCTCTCCCGAGCAGTTCCGTGAACCGGTCGTTTATTCGTACGGCCTCGCCCCGCTCGTCGAAGACGCCGACTCCGACGGGGGCCGTGTCGAGAATCTGCTGCAGCAGGTCCCGTTCTTGCCGGTATCGTTGTTCGCGTTCCTGTCGATCGGTCATATCACGAGTCACCTTCACGAACCCCTTGAGGTCGCCGTCGTCGTCGCGAACGGCGGAGAGAGTGACGTTGGCCCAGAAACGCGAGCCGTCCTCGCGGACGCGCCAGCCCTCCGACTCGAACGAGCCGTGTTCGGCAGCCGCGCGGAGGTTCCGACGTGGGACGTCCGCTGTGCGGTCGCTTTCGGTGTAGAAGATCGAGAAGTGTTCCCCGACGATCTCGGCGGTCTGGTACCCCTTGATCCGCTCGGCGCCGTCGTTCCAGGTCTCGACGTGTCCGTCCTCGTCGAGTCTGAAGATGGCGTACTCCTCGACGGCGTCGACCAGCCGCTCGAACTGGCCGTCGTCTCCCTCGTCGGTCGACCCCGCCCCCCGCCGCTCCGCGATGTCGTAGAAGAGTTCCACGTGGCCGCCGGCGACGGGGCCATCCGTAATCGGTTCGCTGTGGTGCCCGAGCCACTGGGTCTCTCGGCTCGACTCTCGCCGTAGCTGAAACTCGAACCGGTCCGAACCCGTGCCGTCGAGCAGCTTCCGCGCGAAGCGCTCTCCGTCTCTCACGGCTGGGGCGATGACCTCGGTGACGAGCGCACGCCTGTCGTGACCCACCAGTCGGTCGCGGTCTACATCGAAGTACCGTCCGACAG
>JBEPYA010000263.1:0-5199 GCA_041641615.1 Salinigranum sp.
AGTCGCTGGTGGTCGCCCCGTTCGAACGAGGCGACGTCGTCGTCGACTTCTCGGACCACGCCGGCGAGACGTTCACGGTCACGAACCACGCCGAGTTCCCCTTCACCGGTGGCAGTCACGCGGAGGGGGGTGACGGCCACGAGGAGAGCGGCGACGACGGACACGGCGGGTCCGGCCCGACCCTCGACGAACTGTTCCAGATTCGGGTCAGAGAGCCGAGCGGGCCGGTGACGGACGACAGCGCGGACCCGGCGACGCTCACCCTCCCGTCGGACACCGGGCCGACGAGAGACGCCGCACGGACGACCCGGCAGATGACGATGACGATGACCCGGGACGAGTACGGCCTGGCGAAGCACCTCCTGAACGACCGAGGGTTCCACGCGGAGACGCAGGTCCACCCGCAACTCGGGTCGACCGAGGTGTGGGAAATCGAGAACACGTCCATGCACACCCACCCGCTCCATCTCCACCTGGTGCGGTTCAAGGTACTCGGCCGCGGCCCCGACGGCACCGAGGCCCCCGCGCCGAACGAGCGCGTGGGCAAGGACACCGTCCGGGTCAACCCCGGCGAGACGGTCCGCATCCTCGTCAAGTTCGGCGACTTCGCCGGCCAGTATCCGTGGCACTGCCACGTCCTCGAACACGAGGACCACCAGATGATGCGACCGTTCGAGGTGGTCCGCGGCAGCTCCGACGACGCGGGGAGCGGCGGTGGAAACTCCGGGAACGGCGACGGGAACGGTGGGAACGGGAGGGGCAACGGCGGATAGGTCGGCGACCCGACCGTTCGCCGAGTGCTGGTCGACACGGTCCGTTCGGGACCGGTCACGACCGAACGGGGACCCGGCGTACGTCGTCGGCGACACGCGACGCCCCTCGAGCGGACGCTGCCGTCTCTCGAGAGAGCCCATCGCTCGCCCCCAGACGAGGCCATGCCGGCCCGACGAACGCTCCGCCGTCGACGGCGTCTACCCACCCAGCTTCCGCAGTTCGATAACGACTGTCACGGTCCACGTAACGGTGGTCAGGTGGCCCGAGCCGAGGAGCGGCAACGGCGAGAGAAGGTTGTACGCCCAGGTTCGCATCTCCCGGACGTGTCGACGTCGAGCGTCGCTGGTTCTCGTGATGAAACATACGAAACATACGAAACAGCGACGGGGAGGTAACCAAGCCGAGCCTGTGAGCACGGTCGGTCCCCGGGCCGACCACCTGTGCCGGCTCAGTCGGCGCTCGCACCTCCTGTACCGGACAGCACGCCCGCCTGTCGCGCGCGGGCGACGATGCGCTGGGCCATCTTGTTCGTCGCCTCGTCGACCATCTCGCCGTCGACGCTCACCGCGCCCTTGCCCGCCTCCATCGCCCGCGCGTACTCGGTGACGATGCGCTCGGCGCGCTCTGCCTCCTCGGTCGAGGGGGCGAACACCTCGTTGGCGGGTTCGATCTGGTTCGGATGGATGCCCCACTTGCCGTCACAGCCGAGGAGAGAGGCGTGCCGACAGGAGTCGCGGAACCCTGCAGCGTCCTCGATGTCCGCGTAGGGACCGTCGACGACCTGCAACCCCTCGGCTTTCGCAGCGTGGGCGATGCGGGCGAGCTGGTAGTGCCAGTAGTGGCCGGGATAGCCCTCCCCGGAGCCGATGGTGAGCCCGGCGGCACCGACGCTCGCGGTGTAGTCGCCGGGGCCGAACACCAGCGACTCGATTCGGGGCGAGGCGCGGGCGACCTCCGCGACGTTCGTCATTCCCTTCGCCGACTCGATCTGACACTGCAGCCCGATCCGGCCGACGTCGAGCCCCGCGTTGTGTTCGACCTGCGTGAGGAGGTCGTCGACCGTCTGGACGTAGGAGCCGTCGTGGCACATCGGCACCATGATGGTGTCGAGATACTCGCCCGCCTCGCTCACCACTTCGATGACGTCGTCGTACCACCACTCGGTCTCGACGCCGTTCATCCGGAAGCAGGGTTTCGTCTCCGACCAGTCGTACTCGCGGAGCCCCTCGATGACGTTCTCTCTCGCACCCACCTTCTTCGCGGGCGCGACGCTGTCTTCGAGGTCGAGGAACGCCTCGTCGGCCCCCGAGTCGGGGGCGCGCGAGATCATCTTCGGGTCGCTCCCCGGGGTGGCGAGTTGCGACCGGCGGAGCGTGACCTCGTCAGTCATCGTCGCTCTCGCTCGACACCGGGTCGGCCTCGTCGCCGCTGGTCAGGGGGTCGCTCTCCTCCTCGGAGAAGCCCTCGGAGCCCTCGATGCGCTCTCGGGCGAGCGGGTCGAACTCCATCTCAGTATCCTGGTACCGCGAGACGAACGAGAGTTCGTGGTGTGACTCGGTCGGGTGGTCGAGGTAGCGGCCTTCGAGGTCGAACTGCGCCTCTTCGGCGTCGGTGGCCAGCTTGCGGAAGTCCTCGTAGACGGCGTGCGCGCCCGAGTGCAGCCCGAAGAGCGTGATGAAGATGTACTTGTACCCCATCTCGCCCAGCTCCTGGAACGTGAGCGGCTCGTCCTCCTGTGACCACGCGAACGACGACGAGTAGTTGAACGCGAGGTCGAGGTCGGGATGGGTCTTGTGGATGGTCTCGGCGTAGTTGATGGCGTCTTCGCGCGAGGGGTCGGGCATCTCCGGCCAGACGAGGTCGACCCCGGCGTCGGCGTATATCCGCCCCCGTTCGAGGTGTTCCTCCCAGTCGCCGTTCGCCGAGCCGTAGGCGTCGGTCCGGGCGATGATGACGGTGTCCTCGCTCTGCTTCGCGTCGACGGCGGCTTCGAAGCGTGAGCGGGCCTCCTCGCGGGAGACGATCTGCTTGCCCGCGATGTGACCGCAGCGCTTGGGCGAGGTCTGGTCCTCGATGTGGACCGCGGCGACACCGGCCTTCTCGTACTCGCGGACGGCGCGTCGAACGTTGTGGACGCCGCCGTAGCCGGTGTCGCAGTCCGCGATGACGGGGATGTTGCACGCCTCGACGATTCTTTTCGCATTTTCGACCATCTCGGTCATCGTCACCATCTCCAGGTCGGGGAAGCCGAACTGGCCGAGGACGGTGGAGTAGCCGGACATGTACGCGGCGTCGTGGCCCGTCATCTCGGCGAGACGGGCGTCGAGCGCGTGGTAGAGTCCGGGAGCGAAGACGTAGGTCTGCTCGTCGAGCTTCCGCCGGAGCTCGCGCGCCATCGGATTGTCGACGTCACGGGTGAACGTGTCCGAGTCCATCGCCGTCGGTTCGAGCGGGGCGTCGCTCATCGCTCGCTCTCCAGGCGGCGTTCGATACGGTCGAGCTGCTCGCGCATCGCACGGAGTTCGCGCTGTAGTCTCACGGTAGAATCGGTTCCGCTTCGCCCGAGGTCCGGGCAGAGCGGCGCTTCGGTTTCGAGTTCTTCGCGGTTGATTCGGGCGTCGGTGCGTCGGGTCGTGTCCGGGTTCGTGCTCATGTTAGCGGCGTGTGGGTGGCGTCGGTGGGTACGTCGATTCGGTCGTCGAGCGAAGTCGTGCTTCGGATACGCGTACTGTCGACATCGGCAGGTGAGGCTCACTCGAGTTCGGGAGATAAAGTTTATGATTTATAATGATAATATTCTTTAATTATATTGTACTGTGCAGACATGGTTTATGTGTATAAATGTTTGTCATTGTCTATCATGGTTCGGACGAACCGAGAGTTCGAGGGCGAATTCCTGCTTCGTTTCCGAGTGAACGGCCACGAAGCGGGGTGAAAGTGACCGAACGAACACGTCATATTCGGACACTGTCGTCCGCCCGCGTCAGTTCGAAGACGGTGGTCAGTCGAGTTTTGTTCGACTGGCGCCAGTGCGGACGGCTCCGGACGAGCGTCGTTTCCGTCACGGGCGGTCGCTGTCACGACGGGGAACGGTGGGAGGTTCGCGCGCGTCGAAGCGACCACGGGGCGCACCGACGAACCACGCGACGAGGCGGCCGCGGTACGCGCTGACTCGGCACAATCGTCGGTCGATGTCGTCGGCCTTAATCCTCCTCGCACCGAGTTCGAACACAGTGACATCCGCCATCGAGGTCGAGAACCTTCAGAAGCAGTACGGCGACGTGAACGCGCTGAAGGGCGTCGACCTAACCGTCCCCGAAGGCTCCTTCTTCGGTCTCCTGGGCCCGAACGGTGCGGGGAAGACGACGTTCATCAACATCCTCGTAGGGCTCGTCCGCAAGAGCGGTGGCACGGCGAGCGTCTTCGGCCACGACGTCGAGACCGACTACCAGGCCGCACGCGACTGCATCGGACTCGCGCCGCAGGAGTTCAACGTCGACCAGTTCTTCCCGATTCGGGAGATCCTCACCCACAAGGCGGGCTATCACGGGATTCCCCGAACCGAGGCCCGAGAGCGCGCCGAGGAGGCGCTGAAGCAGGTCGGAATCTGGGAGAAGCGCGACACGCGCTTCAACTGGCTCTCCGGCGGAATGAAACGACGGTTCGTCCTCGCCCGCGCGCTGGTGACCGAGCCCGACCTGCTCATCCTCGACGAGCCCACCGCGGGCGTCGACGTCCAGCTTCGGAGGGACCTCTGGGAACTCATCACCGAACTCAACGACCGCGGGACCACCGTTCTCCTCACTACCCACTACATCGAGGAGGCCGAGCGCCTCTGCGACGAGGTGGCCATCCTCGACGAGGGGGCAGTCGTCGAGGTCGCCAGTCCGGACGAACTGATGAACCGCGGCACCGACCGCGTTCGGGTCACCCTGCGCAACCCTCCGAGCGAGGTGCCCGACATCGCCGCCGGCAACGGCCAGGTCGAGGCGGTCGAACTGGTCGATTCCGACATCGTCATCACCGCCCGCCAGGGCGGTCTACTGGCGCCCGACCTCCTCCGCGAACTCGACCGCAAGGGGTTCGAGATCGTCGACCTGGACATCTCGCGGACCTCCCTGGAGGAAGTGTTCGTCGAGATGACCCACTCCCAGGAGACCATCCCCGCGGGAGGCGTCGAGTAGATGTCCGTCCTCTCGACCGTTCTCGCGCTCGTCTCACAGCTGTCGTCCGTGGGCTTCCGAACCGTGGCTCGCCGCGAGATAGAGCGGTTCCTCCGCCGGCCGAAGAACACCTTCGCGCCGCCGCTCATCACGAACATCCTCTACTTCTCGGTGTTCGGCGTCATCCTCGGCCGGCGCATCAACGAGGTCAACGGCGTCCCGTACATCCTCTTCATCCTCCCCGGGCTGGTCGTGCTAGGGG
>JBEPYA010000264.1:0-5163 GCA_041641615.1 Salinigranum sp.
ACCTGTTCGCGGAGGCGACGGCGCTCACCGACGACTACGACGTTTCCGTGACGACCGTCGTCGCGGACGGGAAGCCCGCTCAGGAGATTCTCGACTGCGCCGACGACCACGACGTCGACCAGATCGTGATGGGAAGCCACGGGCGGACGGGCGTCGCCCGCATCCTCCTCGGAAGCGTCGCCGAACAGGTCGTCCGACGCTCCGAGCGCCCGACGACGGTCGTGCACTGAGTTCCGGGCGACGCCGGTGGCGACTCAGTCGAGTCGGACGCAGACGTTCTTGAGCTGCGTGTAGTTGTGGATCGCCTGCCGTCCGTTCTCGCGGCCGATGCCGCTGTCTTTGAACCCGCCGAACGGCGTCTCGTTCCCGCCGGCGAACCACTCGTTGACGTAGATCTGCCCGGCGTCGAGGTCGCGAGCGATCCGGTGGGCCCGCCCGACGTCGCGCGTCATCACGCCCGCGACGAGGCCGTACCGGGTGTCGTTCGCGAGTCGCACCGCCTCGGTCTCGTCGGCGAATGTCCCGACCGTCAGCACCGGCCCGAAGACCTCCTCCTGTGCGATCCGACTGTCGTTGTCGACGCGGTCGAACACCGTCGGCTCGACGAAGTAGCCGGGCCGGTCGAGCACGCGTCCGCCGACGAGCGGGTCGCCGACCGTCTCTCGGCCCAGTTCGAGATACTCTCCGACCCGCTCTCGGTGTTCTCCGGACACCAGCGGGCCGATGTCGGGGTCGTCGATGCCGGGGCCGACCGAGAGGCCCTCTACCGCGTCGACCAGCCGGTCGACGTACTCGTCGTGGACGGTTTCGTGGACGAGCACCCGCGAACTCGCCGAGCAGACCTGTCCCGCGTTCGTGAAGATACCCCTGACGGTCTCCTCGACCGCCCGCCCCAGGTCGGCGTCCGGAAACACCAGAAGTGGGCTCTTGCCGCCGAGTTCCAGGTGGACCTCGTTGACGTTCGAGACGGCGGCTTTCGCCACCTCGCGTCCCGTTGCTCCCGACCCGGTGAACGTCACGCAGTCGATGTCCGGGTGGGACGTCAGCGTCGCGCCGGCTTCGACGCCGTCGCCTGGTACCACGTTGAGAACGCCCGCGGGGAGGCCGGCCTCCTCGGCGAGGCGAGCGACCGTCAGGGCACCGAGCGGCGTCTCCTCCGCGGGCTTCACCACCGCCGCGTTGCCCGCAGCGAGCGCGGGCGCGACGCTCCGCGCGAAGAGGTAGATCGGGACGTTCCACGGGACGATGTGCGCCGTGACGCCGAGCGGTTCGTGGCGGGTGTAGTCGACGTAGTCGTCGCCGAGCGGGATCGACTCCCCTTCGATCTTGTCGGCCTCGCCAGCGTAGTACTCGAAGTGACGCGCACACCGGCGGACCTGGTCGCGGGACTCCGAGAGCGGCTTCCCGTTCTCCAGCGTCTCGATGCGTGCGAGGCGGTCCGCGTGCTCCCTGATCGCCTCGGCGATGGCGAGCAGCGTTCTGGTCCGCTCTTTCGGCAACCGTGCGGCCCACTCGTCGCCCGCCGACGCCGCGACCGACACGGCCGTGGACACGTCGGCCTCCGTCGCGGCGGCAACGTGTGTCAGCACCTCACCCGTCGCGGGGTTCTCGACGGCGAGTGTCCGCCCCTCGGTTGCCGGTCGCTCGGTGCCGTCGATCCACAGCCCGTACTCCTCGCTCTCGATAGCTGACGCTTGCGCCATCCTACCTTCGCGTTCGAGAGACGGCCTGTTAACAGTTACGCGCGCCGCCGACCTCTCGGGAGTGCGGCCACACTCGGCCTCGCCCTGCCTCGCCGCTCACGCGGTGAAGCCGCCGTCCATGACGAGGTTGTGGCCGGTGACGAACGACGACTCCTCCGACGCGAGAAAGAGCGCCGCCTCCGCGACCTCCTCGGGCTGGCCCGCACGGCCCAGGGGCGTCTGTGCGAGGATCCCCTCCGCCGTCTCGCCGTCTTCCATCGTCATCGCCGTCTCGATGAAGCCGGGGTTGAGGGCGTTGACTCTGATCCCGTGTTCGCCGTGTTCGACCGCCAGTTGGCGGGTGAGGTTCGTCACCCCGCCCTTCGAGGTGCAGTACAGCGAGGAGTTCTCCAGCCCGCGGATCCCTCCGATGGAGGACATGTTGACGATACTCCCGCCCTCGCCCTGTTCGCGCATCACCTCGACGGCGATCTGGCTGCCGAAGTACACCCCTTTGAGGTTGATGTCCATCAGCCACTCGTAATCCTCCTCGGTCACCTCTCCGAGGGGGAGCTGGCGCTCGACGCCCGCGTTGTTCACCATCACGTCGAGCGAGCCGAACGCCTCGACAGTCGCCTCGACCGCCGCTCGGAGGTCCGTCACCGAGCTCACGTCGCACTCGACGAACTGCGCGGCTCCGCCCCCGCTCTCGATGAGTTCGTGCGTCGGTTCCCCGCCCATCCGCGGGTCCGCGCGGACGTCGGCGACGGTGACGCTCGCGCCCTCCTCGGCGAACCGCCGTGCGATGGCGCGGCCGTTTCCCGAAGAGCCGCCCGTGACCAGTGCTGTCTTCCCCTGCAGTCGCTCGGACATTACAGAGTGGTGTGGTCTTTCGTCCCAATTAAGTGTTTCTCGCCGGGCGTCGGGGAGTGGCGGTACTGCGAGTGTGCACGATCCGAGTACGCGTGGACCATCGGCGAACCAGTCTGGGAGAACGGGCGGGTCGGGCGACACACGGGCGCGGTGAGGCCACGTCCTCCCCAGCCGATTTACTCTCTCCCTCGCTCCGCTCGGTCGTTCGTTCATCCCTCGCGCGTGGGTCGCGCGGACGCGACCGCGCGACGTCAACATCGCCACCGCACTCCCGCATCAATGGTGGTCAGTGCGTGGGAGCGAACGGAGTAAGTGGCTCGCGCGCGAGTCACCGTCGGGCTCCCTCCTGGCCGGACCGGCTGGGGGGTCTTCGTGAGCAGCGCGGGACGCAGTGCGTCTCGCTGACCATGCGGGCGACTCGTCGGTCGCCCGCAGACGAGCGAAGCGAGTGGACGAACGGCTCGGAGCGACTTCGTCGCTCCGGTGGGTGAGGCTGCGGGTTCACCGCGACCGTGTATCGCGCGGTCGTCTCCGCTCTCGGTACGACCGCGTCGACGGCCACACTGTAACTGCCGGCGAATACGCTCACTCCGCATCCGTCTCATCGCTTGGTGCTCCACGCACCGCCCGTCGGCACCACGCCATCGCTGACGCACGAATACCCCAATGTTTAATAATCGGTATCATGAGGTACACAATGAGATGCTAGAGAGTGGCTCACTGGTAGTGGACTCCGTGTCCCACTGCTTCAACCACACGCCGGAGAATCACAAACACCCACACGCACAGGTCTGGGACGACGAGACGTACGAACTCGGTGCGAAGCTCCTCCCCGACGGCTACATCCCGTCAGAGGAGGTCTTCTACCGTGACCACCAGCCCGGGGAACTCGCTCGGCTCCTCTTCTTGGAGAGTCAGATCGACTACTCGGTGTACCATTCCCTGCCGCTGGACGACTACTTCCACGACGGGTACGTCTCCCGCGAGAAGGGGTTCGAGTTCATGGAGCAGAACCCCGAGCGGGTGTCGATGTACGTCGACGTCAACCCGCTGGAGGACGACGCGGGCGACCAGATCGAGGAGTACGCCGCCCGCGACGGGGTGGAGGGGATCAAGTTCTACCCGGCGCGCTATCAGAACGGCAACGACCTCTCGCTCCAGTTGACGGAGAACGCTGTCTGGCCCCTCCTCGAGCGGATCGCCGACTCCGAGGTCGACACGCTGGCCATCCACAAGTTCATCCCGTTCGCCACCGCGCCCGTCCGGTACTTCCAGCCGGGCGACGTCGAGGACGCGGCGAACTCGTTCCCGGACCTGAACTTCGAGATCATTCACGCAGGCTTCTCGTTCGTCGAGGAGACGGTGTTCGCAATGGCGAGCCACAAGAACGTCTACGCCAACCTCGAGAACACCGCGTGTATGGTCAACACGCGCCCGCGGAAGTTCGCGAAAGCACTGGGTGAAATGCTCTACTGGGCCGGCCCCGATCGCATCGTCTACGCCGGCGGCGCGACGGCGCTGCACCCTCAGCCACCCATCGAGGGCATCTGGAACTTCGAGATGCCCGAAGACCTCATCGAGGAGTACGACTACCCCGAAGTCACCCAGGAAATGAAGGAGAAGATCCTCGGTAAGAACGCGCTCCGACTGCTAGACAAAGACCCGGAACAGATCAAGAAGGACATCGAGGGCGACAAGTGGGACCAGCTTCGCAAAGAGCGCCAGGAGTCGGGTGGCTTCCCGGCGGAACCGTGGTCGACGTACGAGGCCGAGTCGGCCCTCGCGTCCGACGACTGAGTACCATGGCTGCACACACAGACCCGTACGCGAGGACGGAACCGGCCACGCACGTCACGCCCGAAACGGAGTTCGACGACGAGCGCAAGTCGAAGGTCAAAGCGCAACTGAGCGAGGTGCTCGACCCCTGCAGCTGTATGAGCGAGCACCCGATCAACATCATCGACCTCGGACTCATCGAGTCGATCGAAGTGGACGGGCGTGACGTCGAGGTCACGCTCCTCTTGACCTCCCAGCGCTGTACGTACTTCCTTGACATCAACGACGAGATCTGCGAGCGCGTCGAATCCTTAGACGAGGTCGACAGCTGCGAGGTCCACCAGGACACGAGCGGCAAGATCTGGACGAACGACCGGATGTCCGACGCGGAGCGGAAAGCCCGGCGCAAACGCTTCCACGAACGCATGGAGGCCGCTGGCGTCACTCCGTACGCGGAACGCTCGGACTGACCACTGCGCCGACGCGTCTTCTCTCTGTTCGTCTCCGTGAGCAGCCAAGAACTGAGTAACAACGCCGTCGTGACGGCCAGAGCTGTTCGCTGCTCTGGAGACGAGCGTTCAGGCGGCGTCTTCGAGTTCGTCGAGCGCGTCGGGGTTTTCGATGCTCGACATGTCTCCGAGGTCGTCGCCCTGGTAGATCGACGAGATGGCCCGGCGGATGATCTTGCCCGACTGGGTTTTCGGCAGGTCCGAGACGAACAGGAGTTCGCGCGGCCGGAACGGTTTGCCGTGTTCCTCGCCGACCAGCGCCGACAGCTCGTCGCGTAGCTCGTCGGACGGGTCGACACCGGGCTCCAACACCACGTACGCGA
>JBEPYA010000265.1:0-5106 GCA_041641615.1 Salinigranum sp.
ACTCCCGGATGAGCTCCGCGTCCTCGAGCTGTTCGCTCTCGGCGAATCCAGCCTCCTGTCCCTCCACGTCGCCGCTCCCGGCGAACCCGCTGGAGTCGTAGGCGGCCGGGGCGCTGTCGCTCCCGTCGTCACCACCACCCTCCGTCGAGAGCGTCGTGTTCAACGTCTCTTCGCCCGCTGTCACGTCCTCGGGCTCGCCGAGGACGCCGCTTGCGTCCTGGAGCCCCTCGTACTCGGAGCTTCGATCGTCCCCGTCGACGTCGTCCTCGGGGTTGAGGTCGCGGACGTCGAGGTCGACCACGGCGACCTGGATACTGGCCAGGCTCACCGCGGTGACGATGACGACGGTCAGGAAGACCCGTTTGAGGTTCACGAGACCGATGCTCGACGTCCGCCGCAGGCGGGCGAGCACGTCCTCGTAGAGCGCGAGCGCCATTCGGGAGTCGCGCCCCGACGCGACGGCGTCGCGAGCCGTCCGGAGCGCCTCTCGAACCGCCGGATTCGCCCCCTCGAACTGCTCGACGAAGGGGCGGCGCGTCCGTGCGACGAATTCGACGAGGAAGACGACCACGCCGGCGGCGAGGCCGGCGACGATGGAGGTCTGCAGCGGCGCGGGCGGCGCGCCGGTGTAGCCCACGATGGCGTCGAAGAGGACGCGCGGCCACGGGAGCGTCGGGGGGATCTCCTGCGGTTTCAGGACCTGGAGGAGAACGTTCACCACGAGCACCGCGAGGGCGGCGTCGACGGCCGCGTAGATGAGGGCGACCTTGTACCCCTCGCGGCGGACCTGCTTCAGCGCGCGTCGCATCCGCACTTCCGGTGATTCGCCGGCCTCCGTGTCGGCCCGCTGTCTCTCGAGGTCTTCCCGGTACTGTTCGTCCTCTGCGGCCTGTTGGCGTTCGCGCCGCTCGGCCCCCTTCCGTTCGGCCTCGTCGCGCCTGCGCTGTCGTCGCCGCTCGAACCACCCCTGGTTCTCGCCCCCGTCCTCCCGGGGGACCTCGGTCCTCTCTTCCCGGGGAGTGTCGTCCCCCGCTTCTCGGGGAGTGTCGTTCCCGTCCATCAGCTACACGCACCCGGCTTCGGCTCTGCGGCCTGGTTACAGATGGTGTTGATCCGGCTCTGGAGGTTGTCTATCCGCGAGTTGAGCGTGTCGATCTCGCTCTCCAGGCTGGAGACCTCCGACCGGAGCGAGCTGACGGTGTCCTCCAAGTTCGCGTTCTCCTCGACGAGGCCCCTGTTCTCCTCTTCGAGTTCGTCGATCGACGCTTCGAGCTCTGCCCTGTCGTTCTCCAGCGACCGGACCTGCGACTGGAGCGAGTCGACGCGGTCGCGCGCCTGCGAGAGGTCCTGTCTCGTCTCCTGGAGGTTCGAGGACGTCTCGGAGAGCTCGCTTTGGGTCGACTGCAGCTGCTCCTCGGTCTCGTCGAGGCTCTGAGAGACCTGTGAGACGTCACCGCGCGTCGTCTGCAGGCTCTGGTTCAGCTCGCGCAGCTGCGTCTGCGTCGCGTCGAGCCGTTCCTGCGTCGACTGCAGCTCGTTCCGCAGCTCGGTGTTCCGTTCGCGAAGCTCCGCGTTCTGCGTGTCGAGCTGCTCGACCGAGTGTTGATAGTACATCGTCGCACCCGCCGTCCCGACGACGGACGTGACGATGAGGAGGACGAGGGCGAGGTTGATGGAGGAACCGAGGGCACTCATGTCAGACCACTCTCACTGCGGCTTCGCCCTCGGTACACTTGAAGACGACGGAGCACGACTTCGCCGAAGTACAGGAGTAACGCGAGCAGGAGTGCGAGCCACGTCCACGACTGTTCCAGCGTCCGAACGCGGGTGGACTCCTGGCGGGCGAACTCGGCGATCTCGGCCGCCTCGTTCGGCTCGAACTGCCGTCCGCCGGTCGTCTGCACCACCGACCGCAGCTCGCCCGTCTGCCCGAACGCGCCGTACTCGCTCCGGTAGTTCACCGCGTACGTGGCGTCCAGCACCTGGTTGAACCCCCGCTCGGTAGGCGTGACCGTCGCCTGGTACACCCCGGTCGACGTCTGTCTGAAGTCGACCGCGTCGCTCTCCGGCCGCTCCCTCCCGCGGAAGACGACCGTCGTCGATTCACCCACCCTCGTGTCGGAGACGTCCGCGACCCCCTCGGTCTTCCGCTCGGGGTCGCCGATGGCGTAGTTCACCGTCTTCGTGACGAGCAGCGAGTCCGGCTGTTCGAGGAGGCCGTCGAGCGTCCCATCGGAGCCGTACGCCGTAATGGTGGCGACGCGACCCAGTCCGTAGCGCCAGGAGGCGACGGCGGGCGTCCCGTCGTTCGTGGCGACGAGGAAGTCCGCACCGCGCCGGATGGCGACGTCGTTCGCCGCCGCCGGGTTCGACTCCAGCGTGACGCCGCTCGTGATGAACGTGTTCGGGTCGACGATGGTGAGCCCCTCGCCCTCGAACCGCCGCGAACTCCCCCCGAAGAAGAGGCGGAGCCGGTCGGTCTCGGTGGCGCGGAAGTACGTCCCTCCCGACTGGGAGGCGATGCGCTGGAGGGTCCGTTCGTTGACCGAGCGGCCCGCACCGATGGTGATGACGCGCGTCCCGCGCGAACCGAGCTGGTTCGCCGCGGTCGCCGCCTCTCCCAGGCTGTCCTGCCCGTCCGAGAGCAGGATGACGGTCCCCTGCTCGCCACCGAGCATCTCCTCGGCCCCCCTGAGTCCGGCGGAGATGCTCGTCGCCCCACCGCTCTCCAGGCGTCGAATGCGGTCCTCTAGGTAGCCGCGGTTCTCCGCGAGCGGCTGGGGCTCGGCCACGGAGTACGCCTGGTAGTTGAACGCGACGATGCCGACCGTGTTCTCGTCGCCGAGCTGGTTCAGCGCGTCGAGCGCGATGGACTTCTGCAAGCGCATCCCGGACTCGGCACTCCCGGAGATGTCGATGGCCAGGACGACCGTCGCGCTCCCCGCCGAGGCCTCGCCGAACGTGACCGGCAGCATCGAGGCGATCGAGGAACCCTCGTACCCCCCGTTCTCGAACGAGTTGTCGCCGCCGACGACCACGAGTCCGTTTCCGTCGATGACGAACCGCTGGAGCGTGTCGACGTTCCCGACGTCCTGTGCCGCGGTGTCCTGGAGGACGACCGCGTAGTACTCGTCGAGGTTCTCGGGGATGGTCTGGGACTGCTCGACGTCGTACAGCGTCGAGAGGTAGTTCCGGAGGGGGTAGCTCCCGCGGGAGACGTACAGGATCTTCGGTCGCTGCACCACGCGGACGGTCTTCCGGTAGACGTTGTTCTGCTCGAACGTGTCCGGACCGCTCACCGTCGCCGTTATCCGATGGGAGCCGACCGACTGGAAGGTGTACGAGAAGTCGACCGAGCCGCTCCCGTTTATCTCCTGGCTCAGGACCTCCTCGCCGTCGGCGGTGACGGTCAGCTGGGAGTTCTCGTCGAGCTCCGTCCCGTCGACGCGGACGAGGAAGGTGCTCTCGACGCCCGCGGCCGCCTTCGCCGGCCCCGACACCGTGACGTACCGCTCCGGTTCCCGAGTTTCGAGGTCGACGGTGCTGATCGACGCGTTCAGCGAACTCGCCAGATCCGCGGCCGAGCCGAGGCTCCGTCCCTGTGTCACCTGCCCGTCGGAGACGAGGACGACGCTCCCGTTCTCCTGGAGGTTCGCAGCGATTCCGTCGCCGATCGGCGACTGGGTCCCGTCGGCGATGGTCGCGACGGTCACGGGCACGCCCTGCTCCTCGATGCGCGTCGCGAGACGGTCGGTGACGTTCCCGTTCACCTGCATGCTCTCGGAGCGGTCGGCGAGCAGCGTCACCCGCGGGTCACCGGTCGTCTCGCGCGTCACCACGGTGTACGGCCCCGCCGCGGCCGTCACGAGGAGGACGGCGACCAGTACGCGCGAGGCGAACACGAGCCGGCGGCTCCGCGTCGCGGCCGTCCCCTCTCCGCGCAGGACGAGCCACCACAGCGCGGCGAGCACGATGGGGACCGCGACGAAGGCCAGCGGGTGTTCGAGCCCCACGACGAGGTCCCCGAGCGTCACCTCGGTCTGCAGCAGGAGCGAGAGCTCCGACATCAGAGGTCACCCCGTCGTCGGAGGTACGCCAGTTCGAGCAGCGTGACGAGGAGCGCCGCGGCCGCGACGAACTCGGTCACCGGTCGCGGGACGAGCCGCGTCTCCTCGCGGACGACCGCCCCCGCGCTGTCGGACCGTTCTTCGAGCGGCGTCGCCCGGACGTCCGACTCGGGTTCGCTCAGGAGCGAGACGCCGATGCGGCGCCCGCCGACCTGGTAGTAGCCGGTCTCGTCGAGGACGATACCCGTCTGGGTCACCACCTCGCTCGGCGTCTGGATGCGGGTCTCGCTCCCGAACTGCAGCCGGTCGCCGGTCGGTCGGTTCAGTTCGGGCAGGGTGTCCCTCCCCGCGAGGTAGAACACCGCTCGCTTCCAGAACACCGGGTACTGGAAGTTGAACTTGAACGACGACGACTCCTCGATGTAGCCGTAGTAGAGGACCCGACCGGAGCCGCGGTCGGCGGTCGCGATGAGCGGCGAGCCGTCGCCCAGCTCGACGAGCGACCGTCCCTCTCGGAGCGGCCCGGCGACGTACGTCTCGGGGGGCGAGAACGTGATGTCGCGGGTCAGCGACTCCGACGCCGTCCGCCGGATAGCGGGACTCTGACCGGTCCCAACCGGCTCGACGAGCAGGAGGTCGCCGTACCGTTCGGGGAGGTTCGCCTGTGCCTGGATGGCGACGCCGCCGCCGCTCTCGAGCACGTCGCGGCCGGCCTCGACGTTCCCCTGGAGGAGCCGGGAGGGGTCGACGTTGCTGTAGACGATGACGTCGTACGACCCGCTGTCGACGGTCGTCGGCGGCTCGTCGACGGTCAGTTCGACCTCCGGGATCACCGAGAGCGCCGTCGCGAGGTAGCGGTTCCGGTCGTTCGTCAAGAGCAACACGTCGATGGTCGCGTCCTCCGGCGCGGCGAGGTAGAGCGTGTCGTCGAGGGCGAACGAGTCGCTCGGGGTCATCTGCAGCTGTGCGCCACCGGCGGGGACGGTGAACGTCGCCGTCGCGACGTCGCCGGACGCCAGCGTGAGTTCCGCGCGCTGGT
>JBEPYA010000266.1:0-5039 GCA_041641615.1 Salinigranum sp.
GCCGGTCTGGAGCGCGGCGAGCACCTCGTCTATCTCCTCGCCGATCGCACGGTTGGCCTTCACGTCCGAGCCGTCGATCCCCGTCACAGCCGCGACCTCGACCTCCTCTCCGCCCTCGGCGAGGAGGTCGTCGTGGGTGTGAATCCCCTGGAAGAGCACGTTGATGTCGGAGTCCTCGGGATCGGCGGTCGCGAGGGCGACCGCGGCCGCCTCGACGGCGTCCCGGCCGACGACCGGCGTCTCGAAGCCGGTCTTGCGACCGAGGTCGTCGTCGAGGTCGACACAGAGGACAAGTAGCATCGCGGGGAGGTACGTCGTCGTCGTATATCTGTTTTCGGGACGAGGGCGGAATGGGGTCGACACCGGGAGAAACCGACGACGAGAGCGTGTTCGGAGCGGTCGGCGGCGGAGTGCCCGACGGTTAGCGGCAGAACTACTTACCGTCCGGCCGAAGTGCGCGTGTGTCGTCCCCGCCCTCCGTGTCGGCTCCCTCGTCGCCGACCGCGTCGGCTTCGTCCCCCACGGTCGTCCGGTGGCGGTTCAGCCCCGCGACCACGCGGTCGCTCCGACTCCCCGTCTACGCCGCCGTCGGCCTCACCGTCGGGCCGGTTCTCGGTCTGCTCGCCCTCGTGGGTGCGACGCTCGTCCGGAGCGACGTCGGCGTCGCCCTCGTCGCGCTCGTCCTCGCGCTGTTCGTCGGTCTCGGCATCGGGAGCGGTCGCGCACTGTTCGCGCTGGGGAGCGCCCCACCCGAGGTCCACGAGACGGTCCGTGCCCTCTCGCGGTGGGGCGTGGCCAGCGGCGTTCTCGTCGGGGCGGGTCTCGCACTCGTCGGTCTCCGCTGGACCGAGTTCGGAGTCGAACTCATCGTCGCCGGTATCGTCACCGGGTTCGCGTGCCTGTCGGTCGGGGCCGGCCTGCGAACTGAAGGCGTCGTCGATTGCGAGGCGAGGGAACTGGTGTATTACGGTCACACGGTTCCGCTCGACGCGGTTCGTCGGGTACGCGCGCTGCGGCTCGGTCCGTTCGTGCTGGCGCTTCTCGCGTACCATCGAGGACGGGTCAGCGCGTCGACCCCGCGGTTCGTCGTCCTCTCGTCGGAGGCTGTCGCCGCGGTCAGGGCGAGCGCCGACGAGAGCGCGGCCGGGTCGGACGCGGGGGAGCGAGCGTCGACGGCGGTCCGGGCTGTCGCCGCAGCGTTCGGGGTCGCCTGTCTCGCCGCCGGGCCGGTGCTGTGGCTCGTGCTCCCCCCGGAGGGCCGCCTGTTCGCGGGCTATCTCGGCGCGTTCGGCCTCCTCTTCGGGGTCGTGTTCGTCCGGTACGCGCTCGTCGCCTGACGGGGGAATTCTCGCCGGGCGTCGACCGCGTGGAGTCAGTCGTCGCTGCTCGTCGCCTGCGGCTGGGCGCTGGCTTTCCCGTCCCTCTCGACGACGTCACGGTAGCGTCGGAGCTTGCGGATGAGGACGACGATCAGCGCGCCGTCCCAGAGGATGATGAACGCGAACGTCGTGAGCCCGCTCATCGGGAGGAACTGTGGGAGGACCGTCGAGAGCGAGTTGTACGTCGCGTGGAGGAGCGCGGCGATGGCGAGCCCCTTCACGACGAGCGGACCGTAGTGCTCCTCGTTGTACTTCGCGAGGCCGAGGTAGTAGCCCGCGAACGCGGAGTACAGCACGTGGCCCGGGCCGGCGAGCGACCGGGCCACGGTGGTCGGAACGGTGGCGGCGAGGACCGGGCCCTCGTTCTGGATGGCGGTGAGAGCGTTCTGCGTGATGTAGATGACGTTCTCGATGGAGGCGAAGCCCAGCCCGGCGGCCGCGCCATACATCGCCCCGTCGATGACGGCGTCGAACTCGGAGCGTTCGTACGCGTACAGGCGGATGGCCAGCCACTTGACCAGCTCCTCACCGGGGCCGACGATGAGGAAGAACAGGAGGATCGAACCGATGAACGGAACCTGTCGGAAGACGGTCCCGGCGGCGGTGTTGATGAGCGCTGCGAAGCTCGCCAGGAGTCCGCCGAGAACGAACGTGACCGCGAGCGTTCCGACCGGTTCGGGGTCGACGTCCTGTCGGCGGATGTACCAGACCAAGATGAGGGCTGGAATCACCGACACGGCCGAGAACACGGCCAGGAACGGGTCCGTGGCGAACAGACCGAACGCCACGAAGAACTGTCCGAACAGTACGAGTGCGGCCAGTGCGACGACGACGACGCGCCAGTTGGACGCGAGCGTCTCGTGCAGCGAGACGGAGAGCCGGTCACCGAGCGTTCGCGGCTCCCACGTCGTCACACCCTGCGTGTCGACGGACGAGTCGTCCGAGGACGTGGGCATGTACTTCCCAGTTGGTAATCCAGCCTAAAGAGTTATGTGCAATAGATTTGGACTGAATCTAAGCATAGTGTGGTCAAAGACTCGGCGAAATAAAGGGCGGCGGGAGGACCGCGACAAGTCGCACTGCTTTTGACGCTTCGCGCAGCTAGAGAAGGCACCGAATGATCTCGAAGGGCTGTGAGCAGTGCGCCAAGGGTGGCAAGATGGTTCTGTTCGTCTACGGCTACTGCGACCAGCGCGACTGTTTCTACTGCCCGCTGGGCGAAAATAGGAAGAACGTCACGCAGGTCTACGCGAACGAACGCGCGGTCGAGTCGGACGAGGACGTCATCGAGGAGGCCCGGCGGATGGACGCGCTCGGCTCCTCGATCACCGGCGGCGAACCCCAGGAGGCGCTCGACAGGACGTGTCACTACATCTCCCTCCTGAAAGAGGAGTTCGGCGAGGACCATCACATCCACCTCTACACCGGAATCACCGGGGGAAGAGAGAACATGCGCCGCCTCGCGGAGGCGGGGCTCGACGAGATCCGGTTCCACCCGCCGCTGGAGCAGTGGGGTGACCTGCACGGGACCGAGTGGGAGGACATCCTCTACGTCGCCCGCGAGGAGGGGCTCACCCCCGCGTTCGAGATTCCCGGGATCCGCGCCGAGCCCGAGTTCCTGGAGTTCTTGGACGAGGGTGCCGCGGACTTCTGCAACGTCAACGAGTTCGAGATGAGCGACGGCAACTTCCGCCGGATGAAAGAGGAGGGCTTCGAGCTCCGGGAGGGCCACATGAGCGCGGTCGAGAGCCCGAAATCGGAGATTCTGGACGTCATGGGCGACCACGAGCGGGTCTACTTCTGCACCTCGGTGTTCAAGGACGCCGCCCAGCACCGCCGCCGGCTGAAGCGGATGGCCCGCACCCTCCGCCGGCCGTTCGACGAGGTGACCGACGACGGGACGCTGGTGTACGGGAAGGCGTGGGTCACCGAGGAGGATCTCCGGGCGCTGGGGGTCCCCGAGGAGTACTACACCGTGAAGTCCGACCACGTCGAGGTGGCGTGGTGGCTCTTAGAGGAGATGATCGAAGAGGGCGACGTCTCCGAAGGCGAGATCGTCGAGCAGTATCCGACCGTCGACGGGACCGTGGTCGAGCGGACGCCCCTGGCCTGAGTCGGAGCGGCGACCAGTGCGGTGGCGGTGGATACAGTAGCCGGACGTATCGAGACTCGTGGGGAGGGCGAGTGAAGAAACGAGTAACGCGAGTGACTGAACGAATCGGCCGAGGAGGGAGTGGAAACAGCGCGCCCGTGCTCCGCGCAACTACTGTACTCTCCTCGCTCATCGGCTCTGGCCCGAGTCGCCATCCACCGAGGTGCACGTTCCACACGCACCGACGAAACACTGTACGTCCAACAGTCACGACGACGCCGTCTCGGTCGTCCGGTTCCCCGACACCTCGGTCGCCGTCTCGCTCGGCGGGTGCGCCATGTGGAGCCACGCCGGTTCCGTGACGCTCGTCGCGCCGAACGCGCCGTAGTCCCACTCGAAGCGGAGCCAGTAGCTCCCCTCGACGGTGACGACGGTAAACTCGACCGCCGCCGCGTGAACCAGTCCGCGCTCGCCGACGATGGCGACGAAGCTGTAGTTGTACACCTGCGCCGGGAAACCCGGCGGCGTGCCCTCCCCTTCGAGTCGGTAGCGCGTCTCGCGGCCGACGTAGACGCGTTCGGTCACGTCGGTCGTCGGCGTCGCCAGGTACCGCGTAACGAGCGTCCGGCGGAGGCGGTGGGGGTTGGGCGCGACGTCCCCCGTTCGCCCGTCGATCCAGCGGACGCTGGCCGTCTCGGTCCCCCGCTCGTCGACGTACCAGTCCGTTCCGTCGAAGTAGACGACGCGGACGAGCCGCCGGTCCGCTCCGGTCTCGAACGTCTCCTCGACGAGGTAGCGGTCGCCCTCGACGGTCATGTCCGTGTCACGCTGCGCCCGGGGAGCGCTCGGAACGCCGTTCTCCGGCCGGTAGCGGTCGGTCCAGAGCGTGTAGTTCTCGCCGAGTTCCCGGTCGTGTGCGAGCGCGAGCGCGGTGAGGTTCGTCACGCCGTCGGGACCGACGCCGGGGACAGTGTCGAGTGACCCGACCTCCGAGTCGTCGCTCTCGGTCGTCGGTGTCGCCGTCGCGGTCGACGTCGGATCGGGCGTCGTCACGTCAGCGCCTCCCGCGGGTGCGACGCTCTCGGAGCCGAGCAGCGGCTCCGTCCCGTCGTCGACGAACAGCGCGCCGCTCGCCGCGAAGACGAGGACGACGACGGCGAGGAAGGCGACGACGGTCGTGACGCCGACCGCCTCCTCGACGCCGTGCAGCGCGTCGATCCCGTTACGAGCACGGAGCGAAAGCGGTGGGCGGAGCGCCGCGGGAGTGTCACCCAGATGGTGCCGACAGACCGCCGCGGCGTCCGCCGGGTCGAGCGCGTACCGGAGCATCCCGCGGAGGTCGGCGGACGTGAGGACGCGTAGGTCGCTCGCCTCGACCCATCTCGGGACGGCCCCGAACGCGACGACGACGTCGACCGGGCGATCCGGGCGAGGAGAGCGGCCGAGCCGACGCGGCGGAACGGGGTACACCACCAGCGACTTGCCGTGGCGACGGGCGACCACGACCGCCTCGTCGACGCTGGTCTCGAAGCCGCGGGCGGCCCACAGGTCGGCGACGAACGCGCGGC
>JBEPYA010000267.1:0-5026 GCA_041641615.1 Salinigranum sp.
CGGAACCGCCGGAGCGACGCGTTTTCCTCCTCGTACGCCGCCGCGAACGCCTCGCGTTCCTCGTCCGTCAGAACAGCCTCGTGGGCGAGGCCGAGGTGGAGCGCGAGATACGAATCGGTGGCGAACGGTCGACCGCAGTAGTCACACCGAGCCACCGGCGACCCCTCGGGGACGGCCGTTTCGACGTCGGTACGCTGGGCACCGCCGACGGTGTTCGTGGCAAGCGGGTCGGCGGGCGAGTCTGACTCGGACGGGGGAGATGGATTGTTCGTTGACATGTGTGTCGATCAGGACGACAGGAACGGCGGGGTGACGAACGGTTCGGCGACGACCCAGAGGCTCACCATCGTGTACGCGATCATGACCGCGGTAACGCCGTACTGGCTTCGGACGGCCTGGAGCCGACTCGGGAAGAGGTCGTACGCGGTCGCGTGGGCGACCCAGACGGCGACCAGGTGTCCCAAGAGGACGAACGCGAGGTCGAGCGCGGTGAACCAGCCGGGAACGACCAGCACGGTGGGGTTCACCGGCGGCGACAGCGGTGCGGCGAGCACCTGCAAGAAAGTCGGCGCGAGCGTGAGGACGGTCCCGAGGTTGTGCGCGAGGTGGTAGCCGGCGGCGATGGGCAACAGCGCCGGGGCGAACTGCCGGGTGAGCTCCGTCGGGGTGAGGTACGTGTCGCACGTGCGTCGTGCGACGGCCGTCGCGAGACGGTAGGCGGTGAGGAACAGCCCGAACCCAGCGAGGTACGCAGCGAGGTAGACCCCGAGGGGAGGAACGCCGACGCCGACGACCGTTCGGGCCACCTCCGCCCAGAGACCGGTGCTGACGAAGCCGTCGTAGGTCGTCACGAACAGGATGGCGACGACGAACGCCACCTCGTCGGGACCGGTGACGAGTCGGGTCTCCGAGAGCGCCGACCCCGGGAGCCGGAGCCGGAATCCGCTCTCGGTCCGCTCGACGGGAGCGACGCGACCGTAGTACGCGAGCGCCCGCGAGACGGGATCGACCGTCGAGAACCACCGGTCGGGACCGAAGACGACACAGCCCGCGAGGGTGACGACAGTGTAGGCGACGACTACCCCCGCCAGCAGCCGAGGGTCCTCGGCGAGCGGGGAGGTGACTTCGAGCCACACCAGCGCCAGGAGACCGAAGACGCTCGGCCACGCGCCGACGCGCTCCGGATAGGGGCGGTCGAGCGAGGGGAGGAGGGAGGCGATCGTTCGGAACGGGTTGACGCTCGGCCAGGAGTTGCCGAGGAGATACGTCGAGGCGAGATACGCGCCCCACCAGCCGACCCAGACGACGAGGATCGCGAGGTTCCGGGTGGGCGTGTCCGGGCCGACGAGGCCGAGGACGACCACGGCGACGAGAGCGGCGACGCCGACGACCTGACCGACGCGAGCGAGGGGACGAGAAGGTGCCGGCAGTGCGCGGCGCCACGCGTGGACGCCGGCGATGAACACCCGATCGGTGACGAAACTCGCCAGCAGGAACGACGCGCCGACGACGCCCCCGCCGGTGAGGAGAAAGAGCCAGGTCGGGACAGCGAGCGACTCACGGGCGGCCCCGCGGACCGCGCCACCGTGAGCGGTCGCGACGCCCGTCGCCGCGACGAGGGCGGCGAGCGAGACGCAGGCGACGAACGCGGGCACGGCGAGCCGACGGAGAGAAGAACCGCCGGATCCGACGCGGGGGAGACGCTCCATACGCGCGGTTGGGGGTGGGGGGAAGAGTAGGTTGCGACTCGGCGGGCGTTTGGGTGGATTTTTACCAGTCGACTCGTAACTGCCGGCCATGAGTCTAGAAGAACACGACGACCACGGCCACGGAGGTCACCACCTCCCGGCGGTCGAGGACTGGCCGCGGGGGTTCGGTGAAGCCAGTTGGTGGCCCTTCGTCACGGCGCTCGGCGGCTCGGGTATCTACGTCGGCGCAGCGCTGTACGTCATGGCACAGGGAGAGAGCCCCATCGTCGGCCCGATGGTCGGGCCGGGCGTCGCCGTCGGCTCAATCGGGCTGTTCCTCGTCGGCATCTACGGCTGGCTCTACCACGCCTTCGTCGTCCACTTCTGGGACCGCGGCATCAACCACCACTCCGAGACCAAACTGCGGTGGGGCATGATCGCATTCTTGGGGTCGGAACTCGCCACCTTCGGTGCCGTGTTCACCTACTACTTCTTCATCCGCGCGGGCACCTGGCCCCCACAGGAGTTGCCGCCACTGACGAGTTCGCTCGTCATCGCCAACACCGCGCTACTGGTGGCTTCTTCCTTCACGCTCCACTGGGCGCACGTCGCCATCCGGAACGAGGACCGCCGGAGCTTCATCCTCGGCCTCGCCGTGACGCTGCTGCTCGGCGTCGTCTTCATCGGCGGGCAGGTGCTGGAGTACTACGAGTTCATCGTCGAGAAGGGCTTCACGCTCACCTCCGGCATCTACTCGTCGGCGTTCTTCGGCCTGACGGGGCTGCACGGCCTACACGTCACACTCGGTGCGGTCATCCTCGGCATCGTCTTCGTCCGTGCCCTCCTCGGGCAGTACTCCGCGGAACGGCACGTCTCTGTCTCGACCGCCTCGATGTACTGGCACTTCGTCGACGTCGTCTGGATCTTCCTCGTCGTCGTGCTCTACGTCGGCGCGGAGATCTCATAACGAGTCCTCCTCGATCCGATTCGGTCCCGGTTCGGTCGCAGTCTTCGAATTCGGACGCCTCGACCAGCGACGGACTCGAAAGGCCGAGCCCGAGGGAGCCTGACGTCCGCTGCCGTGGTGACGCCGGCGCACCGTACCGGAGAATCGTATCTGGTGGGCGACACGTATCCCGTCTCGACCGCACGACTCCTACCCCGCACTCACGCCCGTCACCTCGAATCGGGCTCCACCCTCTTCGCCCGCCGTGACCGTGAGCGTCCAGCCGTGGGCGTCGACGATCTGGCGCACGATGCTGAGACCGAACCCGGTTCCGTCCGGGGTCGTCGAGTAGCCGGGGGTGAGCACCGACTCGCGCTCGTCGGGGGGAATCCCCGGACCGCTGTCTTCGACGTAGAACCCGTCGGCGAACGTCCCGACGCGGACCGTCACCGTGGGACCACCGTGGTGTATCGCGTTGTGGAGGAGGTTCTCGAACAGGCGGGTGAGCCGACTCGGGTCGCCACTGACGGTGATTTCGTCGAGTTCGACCGCCAGCGTCGCCGCTTCGGTCTGGATCATCTCCCACGCGGCCGACACGCACGCCCCGAGGTCGACACGCTCGGGGTCGGTGACCGGTTCGTCGAGCCGGGCGAGGAGGTTCAGATCGTCGATGATGTGTTCCATGCGCGCGTGGGCCGCGTCCATGCGGTCGACCGCGTCGCGAACGCCCTCCTGCAGCAGGGAGAGTTGGCCGCTGGCGACGGTCAGTGGGTTCCGGAGGTCGTGGGCGACCAGTTCGGCCACGTTGCGGAGCTGTTCGGGTCGGTCTGCGGACCGATCAGGTCGCTCCCGTGTGGCGAGTTCGTAACTCGCCCACCGGGCGAACATGTCGACGAGTATCGCCTCTCGGTCGGCGATCGGCTCGTCACGGGGGTCCGAACTCGCGAAGCAGAGGGTGCCGTAGATCCCGTCGGTCGTCTCGACGGTCGAACCGACATAGCTGCCGAGCTCGAACAGCTCGTACGCCGGGTCGTCCGCCCAGCCGTCCGAGAGTGCCTCGTTCACACGGAGCCTCCCCTCGGCCTGCGTGATTGTCTTCCGGCAGTACGACTGTGAGAGGGGACACGTCCGGCCGGGCTGAAGCCGTTCGTGGGTCCCCTGTGCCCTAACGATCTCCTGTGTGTCCGCCGCCGCGTCGACGTGCGTGAAGAACCCGTAGGGGAGGTCGAACCGGTCGCTCTCGGCTGTCAGCAGCCGGTCGAGCTTCCGCTCGAACTCGATCGAGGGATCCAGACACCGCGTCCACAGGTTGTGAACGTAGTCGAACGTGTCGATCGCCCCTCCCCCCGTGACCGGATGTGCCATGATGTGCAGCCCTCACGGAGACCATAACACGTCAGAGGGTTAATACTCCCGGCGGTGCGCAGAGCCACGGCCGTCGTCGACTCGCGTGCGAGAGTCCGCGCTGGGGGAACGCCGGCGAACCCCCGACTCGACCGTCGCGTGTCGTCCCCCTGCGTCGGCGCTCACCCGACGAGTTCGTTGAACCGGTTGACGTCGCGGTCGGGGCCCGCGACGACGAGCGTGTCGCCCGCCCGGACGACGAAGTCCGGCCCCACCTCCGTGATGAGTTCGCCGTCGCGCTCGGCCGCCACGACCGTGCAGTTCGTCCGTGCCCGCACGTCCGCCTGCGCGAGCGTCTCACCCGTGAGCGCCGGCGCGGTCGTCCGGACGATCTCCAGCTGGGCTTCCGGGGCGATGACCTCCTCGTCGAGGAGGTTCGAGGCCAGCAGTCGCCCGGAGACGGTCGCGAGCGCGAGGACGTACTCCGCGCCGGCGCGGTAGAGCTTGGGGATGCTCTGGGCCTCGTTCGCCCGGGCGATGACCTCGATTCCCGGCGCGACCTGGTTGATGACGAGCGTCGCGAACACCGCGGTGGTGTCGTTGTCGAGCGCGAGGATGACACTCCGGGCGCTCTCGATGTCCGCCTCCTGAACGGTCTGTCGGTCGGTGATGTCACCGACGACGTCGACCCCTGGCCCTTTTTCGAGGTCGACGACGACCGTCGGGACTTCCGCGGCGGCCAGCGCGTCGGCCGCCGTCGAACCGACCTCGCCGTTGCCGACGACGACGACCGTCCCCCGTCGGTATCGGCGCGCCTCCGAGAGGGTGAGGTCTTTCAGCCCCTCGAGTTGTGGCTCGCGTCCGGTGACGAGCAAGATCGTGTGTTCGTCGATGACCTCGTCCGGTGGGGGTGGGGAGACGAACTCGCCGCGGAACCACGCGCCGATGATGTTGACGCCGGGTTCGCGGCCGATGCCCGAGTCCGCGATGGTCCGCCCCTCGACGTCGGCCCCGCGCTGGACGAGCAGTTCGACGACCTCGAAGTCCT
>JBEPYA010000268.1:0-1382 GCA_041641615.1 Salinigranum sp.
GGCCCGCTGTTCGGCGACGACCGGACACTCGAACAGGCGCACCGTCTCCATGTCGAGGAACTCGACGATCTCGGTGCCCTCGTTCGTACAGTGGACGTCCGGCGGCGCGGAGAAGAACTCGCACTGCTCGCAGTAGCGGTGTTTCGAGACGTCGGCGTACCGGGACTCGACAGCGCCCTGTGGCTTCTCGTCGTCGCCCGCGAGGTCCGCCCACACCTGGTCGGGGATAGTCACAGAGGCGAACTGTGATTCGAGGAGGTCGAGTCGGTCGACGAGCGCCAGGTTGAGAAGTGGGGACGCGTTCGAGACGACCTTACCCTCGTGCATACTCGGCGTCCTCGTCGAGCTCCTCGGTCGTGTAGTGACGGGAGATCTCCCTGTCGCCGAGCAGTCTGTGGAACTCGATCTTCGAGAGCTCCGCAAGCGACCGAGCCTTGCCGAACGACAGCACGCCGCGGTCGTACAGCGAAATCGCGAGCTCCTGCCGGACAGTGGACTCCCGTTCTCCTTCCGGCAGTTCGAGCGCGTCGTACACGTCGTCCGGAATCACGATTTCGGGCATACGTACCGTTGAGCGGGCACGCTTCTTTATCGTTTGCCACCGCTGTGACTTCTCCCACGACTAAAGTCGTGGGCTTTCTCCTCGATCTCGTGTAAGCTCCTCGACACCACCTTCCTCATCCATCACTGGGGTGGCCACGAGTCGGTGAAGTCGTACCTCGAATCCCAATCGGAGGAGACCGACTACGTCACCACGACGATGAACCTGAAAGAAATCGCCGTCGGTCGGAAACTCGGCGGCGAATTCGGCCCTGAAGAGATCATGACGCAGTTCGAGTGGGTCGAAACCGTCCCGATCACCCCCGAAATCGCATGGGAGACCGCAAAGATCGAAGCACGGTCCCACCGCGACGACCGCGTGAATCGAGACCGAATCGACGCACTCGTTGGGGATGCCATCGTCGCCGGGGCGGCAGTCGAACTCGATGCAACGGTCGTCACGAAGACCGTCGAAGACTTCGAGCCGCTGGGCGTTCGCGCCGAGACGTACTATAGTAGCGTTTGAAACTCTTCGCAACCGATCGCGTCGCATCCGTCGTTCCAGCTGGTAGCTGAGGGTCCTGTTCGAGCCAGTGAGTTGTTTCTTTCAAACGCTACTATAGGTCACTGGGCCCGTCGGTTCGAGCGTTGGTCACCAGAGCGTTTTTCATCGGTTATCACAACAGTCCATTCCACTGTCCGAATGGCCATCCGCCGAACGCTCGTCCGGAGCGGAGAACTCCTCGCCGTCGTCGTAGTCGTCGCGCTCCTCGCCGGCCAGTTCCTCGGTCAGCCAGTCCTCCTCGCGTTCGTCGAGACGGGGAGCATGGCCCCGACGATGG
>JBEPYA010000268.1:1392-4999 GCA_041641615.1 Salinigranum sp.
CGACGATGGAGCCCGGCGACGGCTTTGTCGCCATCCCGGCACAACTCACCGGCCCGCCCGAGGAGGGCGACGTCGTCACCTTCCGCGCCGAGGAGATACGGGGCGGCGGCCTCACGACGCACCGCATCGTCGGCGAGACGGAGCGCGGCTACGTCACCAGAGGCGACGCCAACCCGTTCACCGACCAGGACGGCGAGGAACCCCCGGTCAAGCGGGCGCAAATCGTCGCCGTCGCGTGGGCGCCCGGCGGTGAAGTGGTCGTCGTCCCGGCGCTCGGAACCGCCGTGCAGGCCATCCAATCAGGACTCGATTTCGTCCAGCGGACGCTCGCCTCGCTCGTCGGGTCCCGGGCACTCCTCGGGACGCAGGGAGTCGCGTACCTCCTCTTCGCCGTCACCCTGTTGTACTACCTCGTCGGCGAACTCCGCTCCTCGGGCAGGGAGAGAGACCGCGACCGGAGCAGGAATCGGCGTTCGGGCCTCGACCCGCGACTCGTCACGCTGGCGCTCACCCTGCTTCTCGTCGGCGGGATGACCGCCGCGATGGTCGGGCCGGCAGGCCAGCAGGAGTACGGTATCGTCAGCGCGGAGTTCGAGTCGGAGCGCCCGACGACGATTCCGATGGGCGAGTCGAACACTATCCCCTATCCGGTCGGGAACGGCGGCATCGTGCCGGTGTACGCCTACGTCGAACCCGCGAGCGAGGGCGTGAGCGTCGAGCCCGAACGGCTCTATCTCGAACGCGGGGATGTGCGGAACGCCTCCGTGACGCTCTCGGCGCCGCCGCAGACCGGCTACTACCGCCGGTTCGTCGTCGAACACCGGTATCTGGCGCTCCTGCCGGTCTCCGTTATCGACACGCTGCACGACGTCCACCCCTGGGCCCCCATCGTCGCCATCGACCTCGCGGTCGGCGTCCCCTACTACCTCCTCAGCGTCACGCTCCTCGGGCGGGGGCGGATTCGTCAACGCACTCGGAAGTCGAGGAGTGGCGGGTCGGTCACGGGGAAGGTTCGACGGTTGCTGGGTCTGTGAGCCCCCGCTAGACAGATCTCATCCGTAGAACAGAATGTTCATATGTCGGAACTCACTATCTATGACACACGTGTCCCGCCGAACGCTCCGTCTGCGCCGACTGCTGGACGAGCAGTTCGACCTCCTCGTCGCCGTCCTCGCGGTACTCGCACTCGTCGGCGGTGCCGTCACGTACACGACCCACGTCGACCCCGGGACGACTACCGAAGAGCGGGTCGTCGATACGTGGCAGACGTCGGGAGCGTTCGACCACGGCGCGACGGTGACCGAGGAGAACCCCCTCTTCCCCGTCGGTGAACAGCTCCGGAACCGGACCGTCTACTTCACTGGCGTCTCGCCCGTGTTGAACGGCAGCTACACCTTCGGCTATCGGGCGAGCGGGGGTGGGGAGTTGGCGACGTCCATCGACGTCGAACTCGTCACGCGGAGCGTCGTCGACGGCGAGGGCGGGCAGGACGTCCTCTGGGAGACGACGCGAACCCTCCGCGAGAGCGGGTCGGCGACCATCGCGCCGGGCACCACGGCACAGGTCCAGTTCGGGGTCAACGTCTCGGACGTCGCGGCCGAACGCGACCAAATCGAGGAGGAACTCGGCGGCACGGCGGGGACGACAGAGACGTTCGTCCGGGCGACGGTCGACGTCGAGGGGACGGTCAACGGTCGAGCGGTCGACACAGAGCAGGTCCACACGCTCCCGCTCACGCTGGAGGGGCGAACGTACCGCGTCGGGCCGGCGGAGGCGGGAACGAACCGGTTCGAGACGACGCGGCAGGTCACGACGCCGCGGACGTACGGGCCGCTCCGGAGCGTCGGCGCACCGGCGCTCGCACTCGTCTCCGTCGTCGGCCTCGCGGGACTCGTCGTCGCGCGCTCGCGGTACCGCTTCGAACTCACTGACGCGGAGCGGGAGTGGCTCAGCTACCAGGAGGAGCGCGACGAGTTCGACGAGTGGATCACGTCGTTCGCGCTCCCGCCGGAGGCGTTCGACCGGCCACAGGCGGAGGCGTCGTCGCTCGCCGACCTCGTCGACCTCGCCATCGACACGGACAACGGCGTCATCGAGTCGCCGGACGGAACGGAGTACTCGGTCCTCGACGGGGAGTTCCGCTACGTGTACACCGCGCCACGACCGGCGTCGGTCGAACCGGACTCCGGCGTGGAGGGAGCGGGAGCGGCAGGGGACTCGTCAGTGGACGGTGAATCCAGGTCCGAGTTCGCGTTCGAGTCCGAGTCCGAGTCTGAATCGGAAGACGACCCGACGCGACCGGCAGCGGACGCGGCGACCGGAGCGGACGACGAGAAGGCAGACCGATAGGCCTCCCTCCCGGTCAGAGGTCGCCTTTCGTACTCGGCGTGTCGCTGCGTCGTTCGTCGAGACGCGTCGCGTCGTCGAGCGCCCGTGCGAGTGCTTTGAACAGCGCCTCGACTTCGTGGTGGGCGTTCCGCCCCTCGACCGAGGCGTGGAGCGTGAGTCCGGCGTTCGTCGCGAGCGAGAGCGCGAAGTGACGCGCCATGTCGCTCGTGAACTCCCCCACCGAGTCCTGCGAGAAGGTCCCGTCGAACTCGAAGTGCGGACGGCCCGAGACGTCCACCACCACCGACGCGACGGCCTCGTCCAGCGGCACGCTCCGGTCGGCGAACCGGCGGATACCCCGCTTGTCCCCGAGTGCCTCCGCGAACGCCTCGCCCAGCACGATGGCGACGTCCTCGACGGTGTGGTGGTCGTCGATGTGGGTGTCGCCGTCGCAGTCGACGGTGAGGTCGAACAGGCCGTGCTTGGCGAACGCTTCGAGCATGTGGTCGAAGAAGCCGACGCCCGTCTCGATGGTGGCGTCGCCGTCGCCGTCGACGTCGAGCGTGAGGTCGATGCTCGTCTCGGCCGTCTCACGGGAGCGTGCGGCGGTGCGTGTCATATCCCGGGCGACGGGAGCGACGGGTAAAGAAGGTTCGTCCCGACGCCGGAACGGGGAGCGACGGCGGCGGGAGGCACGGACGCCCGACGCGCCGAACCCCTTCGTTTCCGGTCGAGCGTCCCGGGCGGCCACGCACGGAGGCGCGAGAGAACGCCGGACGGCAGACAGTCGTCAGACGCGTGGCAGACCGACGGCGGACCGGGGGGCGGGAGACGAGAGGTGGTCGTTCGAGTCGAAACGGACCCCTCTGTGGGTCGAGACGGACCGCTTCGGACCGGTACGGGGTCTGGCGTGGCTTACTCGACGGCGGCCATCGCGTCCGCGAGCGAGAAGCGGCCCTCGTACAGCGCGGTCCCGACTACGACGGCCGCCGCACCAGCGTCGCGGAGGGCTTCGACGTCAGAGAGCGTCGCGACGCCGCCGCTGGCGACGACGGGGATGTCGACTGCGGCGACGACGGCCTCGACTGCGTCCGTGTTGACTCCCTCCAGTCGCCCCTCGACGTCGACGTCGGTGAACAGGATGCCCGCCGCGCCGAGGTCCGCGTAGCGGCCAGCCGCCTCGGCAGGCTCCAAGCCCGTTCCTTCGGTCCACCCCTCGATAACCACCTCGCCGTCCTTCGCGTCGAGCGAGACGACGACGCTCCCCGGGTGAGTCTCC
>JBEPYA010000269.1:0-4594 GCA_041641615.1 Salinigranum sp.
GAGCGGCCGGCGCCGTCGCCTCCCTCACCGGCGTCGAACACCCCGTGTCGGTCGCCCGCGCCGTCTGCGGGGAGACACCACACGTCCTCCTCACCGGCGACGGGGGCGGGGCGTTCGCCGCGCACGACGGCGGCGAGACCGGCGTCGACCTCACGACCGCCGCGACGCGCGAGCGGGTCGCGGCCGCCGAGCCACCCGAAGAGGTGGGCGCACGGGTCGAGTGGGTCCGCGACCACTTCGGCGACGACGCGGGCGGGGCGGACCCGAGTCTGCGAAGTCACGACACCGTCGGCGCCGTCGCGGGCGACGGCGAGCAGTTCGCGGCGGCCACGTCGACAGGGGGTCGGTGGTTCGCGCTCACGGGCCGCGTGGGCGACGTCCCTCAGATCGGGTCGGGGTTCTACTGCTCGCCCGTCGGCGGAGCCTCGGCGACGGGAGCGGGCGAGGACATCGCGCGGACGACGCTCGCACGGCGCGCCGTCGACCGCCTCGAATCCGGTGACGACCCCCAGACGGCGACCGACGCGGCACTCGACCGATTCGTCGAGGAGACCGGGTCGCGGGCGGGACTCATCGTGCTCTCGGCGGCGGGCGTCGGGAGCGCGTACAACAGCGAGGCGATGCAGACGGCCGTCGCCGAGCGGTGAGTTCGTCTCCCTCGACGGCGCACGGGGGTTCGTCACAGCCGACGGTCGACCGCCCGGGACATGAGTTCGGCCTCCGCTTTCCGGAGGTGTTCGGCCGCGGTCGCCGTCGAACAGTCGAGCGCCTCGGCGACGTCCGAGACCGACCCCTCCCGACGGGCCCCGTAGTAGCCGACGTCGACCGCGGCGTCGACCGCCTCGCGCTGTCGCGCCGTGAGTCGGAGTATCGGGTCGACGACCCCCGCGTCGTACGGGTGGACGGAGAGCACGTCGACGGCGACGTCATCAGGCGTGTCGGAGACGGCCGACTGGACCGCGTCGGCGGTCCCGACGAGCGTGAGTGCCATCGACCGGTCGCCTCGGTAGGTCACGGGCGGGACGACGACGAGGCTCTCGCCCCGGTACGCCGCCAGCAACCGCCGGTCGGCGTCTCGCAGGTCGTCGCGGACGTAGACGTAGAACGACCCCTCCCCCCGAACGGACACCTCGCTATCGACGACCGACTCGACCGACTCGAGCGCGTCGGCGTACGCCTCGGGGCGCTCGCCCTCCACGGTGAAGATCATCGAGACCGTCCCGTCCCCGCTGGCGTTCCAGTGGAGTAAGTGACTCCGGGTGAACCCCTCGTGCCGGCAGACGAAGGCGTGCATCGGGTGGAGGGTCGGCTCGTCCAGTGTGAGGCGAAGCCGGAGGGTCTTCATCGTCCGGACGTGTGGCTGGCGGCTAATAAACGGCCTCACTCGTGCGGCAGAATCCCCAGGGTAGAGAGGGACGAAGAAACGGGTGCCCTCGCTGGCGTTCATCCGACTATGGCCGACGCATCCCCCGCCCTCGACCGAAGAACGGCCGACACGAGTCCCGAAGACCTCGAAGCGCTCCTCGACGAGTTCGTCGTCACGCGCGACGACCACCTCAACGCGCCGGGCTTCGAGATCCGCCCCGACGCCGTCCAGGACGTCCTCTCGACGCTCAAATCCGAGGCCGGCTTCGACCACCTCTCGTGCGTCACGGCTCAGGAGTACGAGGACCGCTACGAGTCTATCTACCACCTCACCTCGTACGACGACCGCACGCGCGAGGTGAGCGTCGTCGTCCCAACCGCGAAGGACGCCCCGAAGAGCCAGACGGCCGAACCGGTGTTTCGGACGGCGGACTGGCACGAGCGGGAGGCGTACGACCTGGTGGGCATCGAGTACGAGGGCCACCCCGATCTGCGACGGATTCTGCTTCCGGAGACGTGGCAAGGTCACCCACTCGGCCTCGACTACGACCAGAACCGCCCGCAGATCGTCCCGTACACCGAGAACCGCAACCCCATCGAGGCCGACACCGAGGGGGAGGACGGCGAGACGATGCTCATCAACGTCGGCCCGCACCATCCGGCGACCCACGGCGTGCTCCACGTCGAGGCGACGCTCAGCGGCGAGCAGGTGGTCGACCTCGAGCCGGACCTCGGCTACATCCACCGGTGTGAGGAGCAGATGTGCCAGCAGGGGACCTACCGCTACCAGATCATGCCCTATCCGGACCGCTGGGACTGGAGCGGGGCCGGCCTGCTCAACGAGTGGGCGTACGCGCGCGTGGCAGAGGACATGACCGACATCGACGTGCCCGAGTACGCGCAGGTCGTCCGAACGATGAGCGCCGAGCTCTCGCGGATCCTCGCACACCTGCTCGCGATCGGAACCTACGCGCTGGACGTCGTCGGCGAGTTCACGGCCACGTTCATGTACGCCATCCGCGACCGCGAGAAGGTCCAGTCGATCCTCGAGGAGCTGACGGGCCAGCGACTGATGTTCAACTACTTCCGCCTGGGGGGAGTGGTCTGGGACCTCCCCGAACCGCGCGAGACGTTCTTCGAGGAGGTTCGGGACCTCGTCGACCACCTCGCGGAGGCGCTGGAGGAGTACCACGACCTCCTCACGGCGAACGAGATCATCCAGCTTCGGACGGTCGACGTCGGCGTCCTCCCGCCGGATGTCGCCAAGTCCTACGGCGTGACCGGCCCCGTCGCGCGCGGGTCGGGCGTCGACTACGACCTCCGTCGCGACGACCCCTACGGCTACTACGACGAACTCGACTGGGACGTCGTCACCGAGGACGGCTGTGACAACTTCTCACGGCTCCTGGTTCGGATGCGCGAGATAGAGGAGTCGGCGAAGCTCGTCGAGCAGTGTGTCGACCTCCTGGCGGAGTGGCCCGAGTCGGAGCGAGAGATCCAGGCGAACGTGCCGCGTACACTGCGTCCGGAGGACGATACCGAGATCTACCGCGCCGTCGAGGCCGCGAAGGGCGAACTCGGCATCTACATTCGGGCCGATGGAACGGACACGCCCGCGCGCTTCAAGATCCGCGGTCCGTCGTTCTCGAACCTCCAGGCACTCCCCGAAATGGCGGCGGGCGAGTACGTGGCGGATATGATCGCGTCGCTCGGCAGCCTCGACACGATCATGGGCGAAGTGGATCGCTGACGAGCGACGCGACGCGGAGCGAGGGGGTTCAAACATGAGCCAGTAGCGCGGGGAGGGCGTGGTCGAGGAGAACGAACAGACCGCTGCTGGAGACACTAATTCGTCCCCCCACCCCAGTGCTCTCTCGACAGTCGTCGACTCAGCGATCGTCGGTGAACACGTCCGAGAAGTCGACGCGCGACTCGCGGCCAGCGTCGGACTGAAACACGCCTGTCGAGTCGTCGTCGGGAGTCGCCGCTCGGGCGCGCTCCATCAGTCGCTGGTGGCTGCTGCGGACCGGTTCGTCCTCTTTCGGGCGTACCTGCTCGTACCGCCCGTCGGCGTCCATCACCCAGCGCTTGCGGTTGTCCTCGCGGGCCGCGTCGAGGACGAACTGCAACTCCTCGCGGAGGTCGGGGTCCTCGACGGGCGTGACGGCCTCGACGCGACGGTCGAGGTTGCGCGTCATCCAGTCCGCGCTCCCGATGTAGTACTCGGAGTCACCGCCGTTGTGGAAGTAGAAGACGCGCGAGTGTTCGAGGAACCGTCCGACGACGGAGGAGACGTCGACCGTCTCGCTTACACCCTCGATGCCGGGGCGGAGCCGGCAGATGCCCCGCATCAGGAGGTCGATGTCGACGCCGGCCATCGACGCGCGGTAGATCTCCTTCACCATCTCGGGGTCCTCCAGGGAATTCATCTTCACGACGATCTTCGCCTCCCGCCCCTGGCGGGCGTGGTCGGCCTCGCGGCGGACGAGCCGGGTGAACTCCCGGCGCATGTTCTCGGGCGCGACCAGGAGTTTTCGGTAGGACTCGTGCAGCGAGTGGCCGGTGAAGAAGTTGAACAGCTTCACGAGGTCCTGGCCGACGTCGCGGTCCGAGGTCAGGAGGCCGAGGTCGGTGTACGTCTTGGCCGTCTCGGAGTGGTAGTTGCCGGTGGCGACGTGCGAGTACAGTTGGACGCCGTCCGCCTCCTCTCGCACCACGAGCGCCGTCTTCGAGTGCGTCTTGAGGCCGATGGTGCCGTAGGCGACGTGGATGCCCTCCTCTTCCAGACGCTTGACCCACCGGAGGTTGTTCTCCTCGTCGAACCGGGCTTTCAGCTCGACCATCACCGCGACCTGTTTGCCGTTCTTCGCCGCCTCGATGAGGCTCTCGATGACCTTCGAGTCCGAGGCGGTCCGGTAGATGGCCGCCTTGATGGCGAGGACGTCCGGATCAGAGGCGGCGGCATCGAGGAACGACTGGACGGTGGTCGAAAAGGAGTGGTACGGGTGGTGGACGAGCACGTCCTTCTCGCGGATCTCGGCGAACAGTTCCTCGGGGGCGTCGGGGTCGACGCCGGCGAAGCGGGGGTGCGCCTGCGGCGACCACGGGTCGAGCTTCAGGTCGGGCCGGTCGAGCCCCGCGAGCGAGAAGAGCGCGGTGTAGTCGAGCAGGCCGTCGAGCGTGACCGCCTCGCGCTCGGAGACGCCGAGTTGGTCGACGAGGAGGTCCC
>JBEPYA010000269.1:4604-4995 GCA_041641615.1 Salinigranum sp.
AGGAGACCTCCAGCCGGACGACGGTGGCGAACCGCCGCTGGCGGAGCACGTCCTCGATGACCCCGATGAGCCCCTCGGCGACCTCCTCGTTCCGCCGCACCTCGGCGTTTCGCGTCACCCGGAAGAGCGAGGTGTCGAGCACGTCCACGTTGGGGAAGAGGCGGTCGAGGTTCGCCTCGATCACGTGTTCGAGTCGGACGTACCGGCGCTCGTCTGGGTCGGTGTCGGCGTCGACGACGCCGTCGACGTCGACGAGTCGCGGACGGTTTCGGGGGAGCTTCACCCGCGAGAACTTCACGTCCGAGCCGTCGCTCGTGAGCACCGCGAGCGAGAGCGAGAGGTTCGAGATGAACGGGAACGGGTGGGCGGGGTCGAAGGTCAGCGGCGTCAA
>JBEPYA010000270.1:0-4992 GCA_041641615.1 Salinigranum sp.
CGCAACGACTGAATGCGCTCACCTGGGCCAATAGCTCAGTCAGGTTGAGCGCTCGGCTGATAACCGGGAGGTCCGCGGTTCAAATCCGCGTTGGCCCACCTCCAAAACGGACGGTCTTCGGCCGTCCCGGATGGGTGGGGAACAACTCCCCAGCCACCTAATCTCGGTGCGTCCACACTTCTGAGGCACCCCTCTGCGATGATGAGTCGAACAGGCTCTTCGACAGTGGTCCACGCCGTCCGGCGATCGGCGTAGCCGTGACTGCGGACTCGCTCGCCTCCGTCTCGATTTCGCTGTCGTTCCGCTCGACCAGTGCGCTCAGGGACTTCCTCGGCCTGTTCACGACGGACGATCGCCGCCAGTCGTAAACTCCACTTGTATTAGGTAAATTCTTATTGTGTTCGTTCGTGGCCCTCCACATGTCCACGCGACTCTCTGTCTTCGCTGTCGTGGTGATCGTCCTTTCGGTGACCGGCCCCGTCGGCGTCGGGACGGTCGCCGCCGCGGAGACCGGCGGCTGCACGTTCCCGCTTTCGACGACCGACGACACCGGGACGACCGTCTCGCTCTCGGAGGCACCCGACCGCATCGTCACTCTGAACCCGAGTGCCGCACAGACCGTCTACGAGATCTCGGCGTCCGACGACCCCGCCTGGGACCGCGTCGTCGGCATCTCACAGTTCGGCACGTACCTCCCCGGAACGTCCGAGAAGACCGTTGTCGGGAACGGCCGTTCCGACGCCACCGTCGAGCAGACCATCGCACTCGACCCGGATCTCGTCCTCGCGCCGAACACGATTCCCGACGCGACGGTTCAGCAGCTCCGCGGCGCGGGATTGACCGTCTACAAGTTCCGTGACGCGGCGTCGATCGACGGGACCGCCCCGTCCGGGAGTACGACTATCGTCGAGAAGACGCGGCTGACCGGGCGGCTCGTCGGCGAGTGCGACGGCGCGGCCGACACCGCGGACACGATGGAGCGCGAACTCGACATCGTCCGCGACGCCCTCCGCGACGAGGAGCGGCCGAAGGCGATCTACTACTTCTTCACGTACACTGCTGGCTCTGACACGTTCGCCAACGAGGTGCTGACCACCGGCGGCGTGGAGAACGTCGCCGCCGACGTCGACAGCGGCTTCTTCGTCATCAACTCGGAGACGATCATCGCCGAGAACCCCGAGTGGATCGTGCTCAACAGCAACGAGTACAGTGAGGCGCGGGTCCCCGCGGGACCGAACGGCGCGTTCACCGAGACGACCGCCCACGAGGAAGGCAACGCGGTCGTCCTCGACGCGAACGAGGTCTCACAGCCCGCACCGCGCATCATGAACGCCGTCTTCGACGTGGTCAAGGCCGTCCACCCCGAGGCGTACGAGGAGGAGATCAGTGACCGTCTCGACCGCTCCGACGACCTCGGCGGCGCGAAGCAGGTCCGGAGTACGACGCTCTCCGACGGGAGCGTTCGGCTCGAAGCGCGGAACCTCGGCCGCGACCGACAGGTGAGCTTCGCCGTCCCCGCCAGAGGGAACGCGACGGCGCGCCTCCACCGGCTGAACGTCTCGCTCTCGGCACTGAACCCTTCGTTCACCGTCGACCTCCGGTATCTCGATCCGGCGGAAGGGCCGTCCGGACCGAACGGGACGTACGCGTTCTCGCGGTTCTCACTGGAGACGAACGGGCTCCCCGATGAGGACGTCGACCGACTCCGCTTCCGGTTCAGCGCGAACGACTCGGCGTTGACCGACCGGAGTGCGGACGCCGAAAACGTCACGCTGTACCGGCACAACGGCACCGCCTGGAGCGCCCTCGACACCCGAGTCGTGAACGAGACGAACGGTACCGTCGTCTTCGAGGCGACGTCGCCCGGTGCGTCGACGTTCGTCGTCGGCGTCCCCGAGACCGAGGCGGCGCAGGCGGTCACCGCGACACCGACACCCAAACCGACGACGACGGCCGCGTTGGCGTCCGAACCGACGACGACGCCGGAGCCGTCCACCGCGGCGACGGCCACCATGACGACCGCCTCGACGACGACGGATACCAGCGCGCCCGGGTTCGGTGTCGTCGCCGTCGTCGTCGCAGCCGCGTTGTCAGTCCTCGTCGGGCGCACACGTACGCGCGAGGACTGAGAGCGCGAACAGGCGGACCGGGACGGTTTTACTCCGGCGGGCCACTCGTCCGAACGGATGCGTCGCCGCCGACTCCTCGTCGCGTCGCTCTCGGCGCTCGCTGGCTGTACGGCGACGGGCTACCGTGCGACCGGCCCGCGCACTCCCCCGCCCGTCCCCGAGACCGAAGCCCCCTCGTCCGCACCCGTCGACTCCGTCGAGGCGCGCGCACAAGCAGTCGTCCGCCCGCTCAACGAGGCGTACCGACTCGTCCGCGGTCCCCTGGGGAGCTTCGACGTCGAGGACGTCACCCCCGAAACGCTCGACGCCGCCGAGGAGTCGCTGGCGCGCGCTCGCGAGTCGCTCGCGACGTTCTCGGGAGAGGTCGCGAACCCGCCCGTCCGGTACCAGTCGCTCCCGGCGCTCGTGACCGCTCACGAGCATCTGGTCGAAGGACTGATCGGAGCGGTCGAGTGCTGGTCCGCCCTGTCGCGGCTCGACGACAGCGTCGACTCTCCGGCGGCCGTGCTCGACACCGCCAGTGAGGCGCGGGAGACGTTCGCCGCCGCGGGCACGGCACTCCACGAGGTGGCCGACGAGGCCCCGACTATCCCCGCTGCGGTGTTTCTCACCGTCGAGCGCGTGCGCACCTTCGCCTCGACACTCGAAACGCAGTCGACGGTCGCCGAACGACTCGTCGACGCGAGCGGAGAGGCGCTGGCGGGACGAGCGGACTGGCGGACCGCCAGGGACGCGTTCGAGCGCGACGCCTTCGAGGCTGCCCGCACGGCGTTCGACGACGCCCGCGTTCACTACCGCGCTGGCGTCGACGCGCTCGACAGTCTCGAAAACGTCGAGAACGTCGACGGCTCGTTCGTCGACCTCGCCGACGCGCGGGCGTGCGCCGTCCGGGCGGGCGTCGACGCGACGACCGTCGGGTTCGACGCCGTCGACGCAGCCACTGCCGGCGATGCCGCGCGCGCCGAGGAGCTCCTCGAACGGGCCGAATCCACCCGAACAGGATGCGAATCGTGACTCAGTTCGCTTCGTAACCTGTTCGACTGATAAAACAACGTCTGACACAAGAGCTATACCTGATGAACGAAACCGCAAGACGGCAGCGCATCTGATACACTATCTCACGCCGCGTCAATCACACAAAACTTATTACAGAACCGGACCGCCCTATCCCTTGTACCCCTACCCATGGTGGCAACACCGAGTATCGCCGCTCACCTGCATGGTGACCGATGAGAAAGCTGCTGTCGCCGACTGCAAATCCAAACCAAACCATGACAGACAACAATAACAAGATCCGCGCTGTTGTACTCGCAGCGCTGATGGTCCTCTCCGTCTTTGCGGGGACCGTCGCGTTTGCGGGGACGGCCGCGGCAGCTTCGACGTCTCTATCGTTTAACACGGTAGATAACGTCCAGGCTGACAACAGTAGTGTGCAGCAGACAGTTTCGTTCGATATTACAGTTGCTGACGGTTCGACCAGCAACGCCACAGTCGTGTTCGACTCTGGCAACTTCGACCAGTTCGACTCGAACCCGACTTCTAGCGATACTAATCAGGTTACTGTTGATAGCTTCAACCGAATCAACAGCACCGCGTACGTGGTCAACATGTCGGACGCGACTGTTGGTGGTAGCGCTGGTGCAGCGACCATCACTGCCGAAGTCAGCCACGACCTGAGCGGTGTCAGCTCAGCTTCGGGTGTCGGAATCACCGTCTCTGACTCTGCAAACACTGACTCGACCACGTTCGCCATTACAGGCACTCGCTCCATCAGCCAGGGTGGTACTGTCTACCTCGGTGAAGAAGACGTCGACCTGACGTCGTTTGGCGTCTCTGCTGGTAGCTCGGCTACCTTCGTGGGTGTCAGCGGTGATGCCGACGGCTCGACTGCGTCCGTCGACGATGGTGCCCGCGCCGACATCACGTCCGGCAACAACTTCGAGACCGGCGGCTACAACGTCTCGGGTGACTCCGACGGCACGGCCGACTTCTTCGTCGTCGAGCCGCAGGTCACCGACCTGACGATCTACTCCGGTCCCGATACGGATGGCGCGGACGTCACGGACGGCTCGATCGTCACCGACACCGAGAACATCACGGTCGAGGCCGACTGGAACTTCGACGACGCTGAAGCCGTTGAGGTCACCATCGAGGACGAGGACGGCCTCGACGTCACGTCCACGCTCAGCGGCTCGGACACGATCACCACCTCGGGCCTGTCGACCACCTTCGGGGACGTCGACGACCTCGATACGGGCGAGTACACCGTCACGGTCGAGGGTGAGGACGACCTCGACAGCGCGTCGCGCAGCGCGACGTTCACCATCCGCGACGAATCGCAGACGATCTCGCTGAGCGAGTCGACCGCCACGCAGGGCGACTCCGTCATTGCGACGGTCACCGGCACGCCCGGCTCGTACGGTCTCGTGCGCATCGAAGAGGGTGACCTCGACGACCTCGAACCGACCAGCGCCAACGCGCAGGAAGTGTTCGCCAACACCGGCGACGTCGAGGCTCTCTACGGTACGCAGACCATCGGCGGCACCGATGACGCTTACGTCGGCGCTATCGTCGACATGGACGACGAAGGTGAAGCGCAGGTCCGCATCGAAACGGACACGCTCGACAGCACGACGATCGACGTCGAATTCGTCGAACTCGACCAGCCCAACACCAACCTGCCCAACGCTCGCAACGGCTTCAACGCGAGCGCTGACGACTCCGCAGAGCTGACCGTCCAGGAGCGGTCGATCAACATCTCGTCCGCCCCGAGCGTCGTCCGCATCGGTGAGGAGTTCACCATCGAGGGAACTGCCGCCGAGTCTGACGACGTCAAGGCGTACGCCCGCATCGACCAGGACTA
>JBEPYA010000271.1:0-4992 GCA_041641615.1 Salinigranum sp.
CTCGTCGGCCGTCGCGCCGTCGACGCCCGCGTCGGTGAGACCCCGACGGGCGTACGCGAACAGCTCCCGGTAGATACGCGCTCGCTCGCCGGTTCGCTCGCCCGCGGCGTCGACCCACGCGAGGTCGGCGTCGAGTCCCGAGTCGCCCGCGCGGTAGAACGTCCGCTCGGCCGTGCTCCACGAGAGCGAGGGAAGCGGGTGGCCGCTCGTGACGAGTCCGCGGAGCAGGCCGATGACGAGCGCGTCCAGCCCCATCGTCTCGCCGACAGTCGGCTGGGTCGGCAGCGGGCGGTACTCCAGGCGGACCGACGCCTGGAGGTCGTCGCCGTCGGCCCCCTGGGGAATCTGCCCGCCGAGGACCGCCCGCACCCACCGCCAGTACGTCCCGCGTTTGTGTGTCAACTCGGGAAACGGGTCCGGATACTCCTCTTCGGGGTCCGGCTCCGAGAGGAACGGCGCGTACGTCTCGTCGGCGACTAGCCGCGTCACCACCTCTTCCAGGGTTTCGAGGTCGGGCGGCACGCGGACCTTGCCGGCGCCCGGCGGGGCGGCGACGTTCATCGACCCCTCGAACACCGCCACCCGGAGTTCGTGCGGCGTCTCGTCGACGATTCGATGCCCCTCCTCGCCGCCGACGTCGTCGTAGAGGTCTGCGGGCAGAAACGGCGAGTTCGTCGCGAGCGCGAGGACGGGGCCGAGCGTCCGGATGGCGGTGTTGAAGTACGTCGGGAAGTCGTCGCTCGAAGGGACCTGGAGGTGCGGTTGCATCGACGTCGCGAGCGACTCCACCAGGATGGAGGGGAAGTCGTGGTCGACGCCGGGGACGGAGATGGTGACAGAGCCGCCGGCCCGGCGAATCGTCTCGTTGTCCAGCGCGTGGGAGCGCGCGTCGGTCCGCATGTTCCGTGCCACCCGGACGCCGTCGACCTCCTCGACCGCGCCGAGGTACGCCGCGCTCCCCTCCGCGGGAGGGACGGTCCACATCGCGTCGAGGACGAGCGTACAGCCGTGTGCGGCGAGGCTCTCCCGGGTGCGCTCGTACTGCTCGCGGAGCGCCTCCCGCTGGTTCCGGAGGCCGCTCTCGGTGAAGCGGTCGGGGTCGGTGTGGAGTTCGACGTTGTGGACGCCGAGTTCCTTCCCGCACTCGCTCTCCTCGAAGACGGCGTCGGGAATCGGCGTCGGTCGTCCCTCGTCGTCGACCGCGTACGCCTCGAGTTCGATGCCGATGGCGTACCCGCCGGTGTCGAGGCGGCCGTTCCGACAGTCACGCGCCAGCCGAAGCGCCTGCTCGGCGACGCGTCGGTCGAACTCGACGCGCGTCTCGGCGTCGAGCGACCGACTGATGCTGGTGACGAGGTCCTGACTCCGCGTCGACGCCGCAACGTCGACCCGTCCGTGCGACCGCTCCCGCTCTCCTCGTCCGGCGGAGTCTCCTGTCATCTCGTCGGCTCAGGCGTCTTCCTCGTTCTTCAGCTCTTCCAACTCCGCCTCGACGGCCGGGTCGTCGGTCCCCCCCTGGCTCTCTGTTTCCGTGTCGCTCTCGGCCTCCACGTCGACGTCTGCGTCCCCCGACGAGGACGCGGACGAAGACGATTTGCCGAGTTCGGCCTTCAGCGTCTCCAGCTCCGAGTCGACCTCGCTGGAGGCCCGACCGGCCTCGAGTTCGCGGTCGATGGAGTCCTTGTCGGAGAGCGCGTCGTCGAACGCCCCCGTGTCTTCGAGTTCGTCCATCGCCGCCGCGCGCGCCTCCATCTCGTCGGTCCGCTCCTCGGCCCGCTCGATCGCGCGGGAGACGTCCGCCATCTCGTCGCCGGCGCCCGTCATCGCCTCGGACACCCGCGAGGACGCCTCGGCGGCCTCGTAGCGGGCCTTCATGGTCTCCTTCTTCGTCCGGAACTCCTCGATGCGCGACTGGAGCTTGTCCTTCTTTTCGACGAGGTTGTCCTGTGTCTCCTGGAGGGAGGCGATCTGCGTCTCCAGCTGCTCGATCTGCTCCATCTTCGACTGCTTCTTCTCCAGCGCCTGCCGCGCGAGGTCCTCTCGGTCCTGTCGGACGGCCTCGCGGGCCTGCTCGTTGTGCTTCTCGACGTTCTCCTCGAGCCGGCGCTTCTGTATCTCCAGGCGCTTCTTCTGGGTCGTCAGGTCCGCGATACCCTGTTTGACCTGCTGGAGTTCGTCCCGCATCTTCTCGTAGGAGTAGTCCAGCGTTTCGGAGGGGTCCTCCGCTCGGTTGAGGATGGCGTTCAGCTTCGACCGGATGACGTACGACGCGCGTGAGAGGATTCCCATATGCCCATCATTTGGTACCCTCGGGTTAAAACCTCACGTGGCCTAGACGACGGGTCAGTCGCCCTCTACCGGACTCACCCTCGTTACGGGGCGCAGTGGCTTTCACCCCGCCGCCCCACGGACCCGTATGGACGTCCTCGTGGGCGGGGGACGCGACGTCCGCGCGACGCTCGACGGCGGGTCGGGCGACGCCTGCGTCGTCGCCTGCCCGCCCCACCCACAGCACCGCGGCTCCCGGAGCGACGAACGCCTCCGCGCCGTCTCTCGGGGACTCGTCGGCTCGGGCGTCGACTGCCTCCGCATCGACTACGGTCCGTGGACCGAGGGGAGGGGTGAAGTCCGAGACGCCGTCAACGCCGTCTCTCACACGCGTGACGAACTCGGCTACGACCGCGTCGGGCTGTTCGGCTACAGCTTCGGCGGGGCCGTCTCGCTCCTGGCGGCCACCGAGTGCGAGGTAAGCGCCGTGAGCGTCCTCGCTCCCGCTCACCGGCTCTCGGGCGACCCGGGCTTGGACGCCGTCTCTGCGGTGGAGACGCTCTCGGTCCCCCTGCAAGTCGTCTACGGCGCTCGGGATACGACCGTCGAGTGGGAGCCGGTCGTCGAAGCCGTTCGAGAAGGAGGCGGCGAGGTGGTCGAACTCCCGGCCGACCACTTCTTCGTCGGGCAGGCGGGGAAGGTGACGGAGCGGGTTGCGCCGTTTCTGGTCGAGGCGCTCGGCTGAGCTGAGGTCTTTTGGTCCCCTCGTTCGTATCCCGAGTCGTGTCCGCCGCTCACCACTCGGAGCCGAGATACGAGACGACGGTTCCCCTCCTCCCTCGGGGGCTCACGCTCTTTCTCGTGATCACCTCCCTCCCGGTTCTCGCCCTGATCGCCTTCCTTACCGTCACGGAGGACGACCCGTGGTGGGTCATCGCGCTCGCGGCCGTGCTCCTGTTCGGTCCCCTGGTCCTCCTCGACCGACTCAGGCTCGACATCGAACTCGTCGGGAGCGAGCTTCGATACCGGCTCCGACCGTGGCACCGCCGCGACCGCGTGGTCGCCGTTGTGGAGCTCGCCAGGGTGGAGCGACTGTACCAGCGCCCCAATTCTCGATTTACGCTCCGCCGAGTCAACCTCGGCCGCGACTGGATCGACTGGAACGGCGAGGAGGTCAGATACGTGCTCTCGGGCGAGAGCGGCGTCAGGCTCCAGCGAGAAACCGGTCGGGACCTGATTCTGTGGTTCGACGGGGCCGAGGAACTGGCGCGGGCGCTCGACGACGCGCGCGACGGGTCTTCGCGGTGACTCCTTCCGGTCGTCGTCCCGTTTCGTCCCGTCCCCCGAGACGCTACGGTCGGGCGATGAGCACCGACGCCTCGACCGTGCGAGCGACGCGCTCGGTCGTGCTCCCGAGCAAGTGTTCGGCGACTCCCGACCGGCCGCTGGTACCCACGACCACGAGGTCGATGTCGTTGTCGGCGGCGTACTCGGCGATGGCGTCGTGGGGGTAGCCTTCGAGCGCGACGCGCTCGGACGGGACGCCCGCGCCGTCGGCCAGCGCCTCGGCCGCGTCGAGCGCGTCGTCGGCCATCGTGTCGAGCGTCTCTGTGAGGTCATCCGCGATGTCGCCGACGCCCGAGGCGCCCATCTCCGCTCTGACGTCGACCACGTTTAAGAGGTGGACGCGCGCGTCGAACCGCGTAGCGACCGCGACGCCCTGCTCGACCGCGACTTCGCTCGCGTCGCTTCCGTCGGTTGCGATCAATATCTCGCCGTACATACGCTCGTGTTGTCGTTCGACTGGCAAAAAAACCGGTAACGCCTCCGAGGTCCGATCGGGCGGTCGGCACCGACGCCTCGACCGCGCTGGCGTCGCCCTCGTCGGTCGAGTCTGTGCCCCAGTCCTCCATGCTGGTCTGTCCCCGTTCGGTCGGCGAGAAACGAGACCGCACGAGCAGTCGGTTCAGCGACCGGACGGGAAACCCCCGCGGTTGCATACAGCAACGCGGTCGGGGGCACTTCCCCTCATCTCTGGTCACATCGCTTGCAATCGAAAGAGTGCTTGCATCTCCCAACAACAGTCCGAAGCGAACGCACTGCGAAACGGGTGTCCATGGTTGACGTCGCCGGTCACCTCGGAATGGCACTGCTCTGGCTCGCACCCGCGTGGTTCATCCTCGACGACCGGAAGACCGCGGCAACGTTCGTCGCGTCGGGGTTCCTGTTCGGGATGCTGCCCGACATCGACCTCGTACTCGAGACGATCCTCCCGACGGTCAAGCACCACGGAGTGTTCCACACCGTCCTCGTGGTCACGATCCTGGCCGCGGTCATCGGACCGATCCTCGGAGCGGTCGTCAAGCGGGTCGCTGGCGGGACCGAGTGGCTCTCCCGGGGAGCAGAGAACAGCATCTACACGTTCGGCTTCCTGGCGGTGTGGATCGCCGGGCTCGCCCACATCTTCGCGGACATGCTCTCGGCACCGGACATCGCCGAGGCGGTCGAGCCGTTCTGGCCACTCTATCAGCAGTCGCTCGGCATCGACATCGTCTGGTACAACAACCCCTGGTTCAACTGGGGGCTGCTCGCCGCCGATATTCTGGTCAACGTCGGGCTCTACTACTCGATGAGCGAGTCGGGCGGGGATTCGACCGCCACTCGCTCCTGAGACCGTTCGCGCGACCGGCGGTCTGTCGTCGGTCGACGACTCACGACCGACCG
>JBEPYA010000272.1:0-1653 GCA_041641615.1 Salinigranum sp.
CAGGGGAAGTGGCCGTCGCCGCCGTCGACGTCGAGATCGGTAGCGGCGTCGTACTGCCACTCGCGCCGCTTGAGACACTGCGAGTCGTCGCAGGTCGCCTCCGCGACCCAGTCGACGTGTTCGTGTTCATCGCCGCGGTCCCACGTCTTGACGACGCCGTACATGCCGGTCTGACGCTCCATCGTCTTGCGCCAGTGGGTGACGTCCAGGTCGCCCTCGCGCTCGCGGTGCCAGTTCGGGACCGACGCGGGGTAGAACGCCTCGACCGCCTCGACGAGCGCCCTCGGGCCCAGTTCGGCGAACCGCCACCCGGTCTGGAGCGTGGGGGCGGCCTTCAGCGGCCGGTACCGGCCGCGGTCGTCGTGGGTGGCGAGGTCGCGTGCGTCGAGCGGGTCGTCGTAGGTGTCCAGTTCGAGGGGGTCCGCCCCCACGTCGTCGACGTGGCGGAGCTCGTACGCGCGCTCCCCGTCGTCTGCGAGGGTAACGGTGACGTGTAGCTGTCCCCACTCGGTCGTCACGCCGTCCGAGAGCGCGTCGTACCGCGCCTCGACGTCGGCCGACGACCCCTCGCCGTCGGCGTCTTCGAGCCACCGGAGGAACGTCCAGCGGGCCGCCTTCTGCGGGGCGACCGCGTGCCAGACGTACCAGTTCGACACGTGGGTCGAACCTGCGGCGACCTCGCGGAGGCCGGTCTCGTCGAGGCCGGCGTGTGCCTCGTCGGGGGTCTCGAAGGTGTAGCCGTCGGCGGTCGACTCGACGCGGAGGCCGTCGAACGAGACGCCGTCGGGAGCGGTGGCCACCAGCGCGTCCACCTGTTCGTCGCGCATGTTCGAGGGCAGGGGGTCGAACGGAAAAAGTCGGCCGGTTTCGCGGTTCACGACGGAGGCGAGGTGCCGGTTCCGTGAGCCGGACGGGGACAGAAACTGTGACTACGCCGTGAAGCAGTCAGCAGAACACTCGGTCGCCAGGGTGGTGACGCCACGCGCCGCCGCACCGGGCCGGGCCGGAGTCTCCGTCTCCAGTGTCGCCCGCTCAGTCGTCCGCCACGACTTCCGTCCGTCGCGTCTCTTCACGCACCCGCTCGATAGCGTCTCCCACGTCCGCACCGGCGTCGGAGGCGCGTTCGAGGACGACGTCGGCCATGAGCGGCTCGGTCCCGACCGCCCCGGCGTACCAGATGCGGTGGCCCTCGACCTCGGCGGGGGTGTCCCACCCCGTCCGGTAGTCGTCGGTGAGCCCCATGTCCTCGGGGATGTCCTCCTGGGTGTGGAAGCCGTCGGCGACGAACAGCGGGACGACGACGATGTCGTCGGCCTCGAAGTACTCCGTGACGTCGTCGATCTCGGGTTCCTCGTCCATGAACAGCGCCCGGACCTCGTCGAAGCGCTCTAACTCCTCGACTCGTCGGGCGTGGTACTCGATGGCCTTCGCGGAGTTCTCGTTTCGCTTGGTGCCGTGCCCGACGACACAGAGGCCGAAGCCCTCGCCGACGTTCGAGTCGCCGGTGACGGACTCCGCGCGGCGGACGATGACGTCCGTCATCGAGTCGTGGGTACCCACGGGACCGCAGTAGTGGACCGTCTGTCCCGTGTCCTCGGCGGTTAGCGTCACGTGCGTGGCGCTCGTCCCGTCGGAGTCCCACGATTCGGGGTC
>JBEPYA010000272.1:1663-4973 GCA_041641615.1 Salinigranum sp.
CGGGGTCCCACTCCCGCAGCCGCAGTTCGCGGGGGATGACCTGCTCGGTGAAGTACCCCTCCGAGACGAACAGCGGGACGACGTACACCTCGTCGGAATCCACGGTTCGGAGGACCTCCCGGAAGGACGGCTCCTCCTTCCAGAAGCCGGTGCGGACCTCGTCGAACGCCCCCACGGCGCGGATGGTGTCCGCGTGGTCGTACGTGGGCGTCGAGGAGTCGGGGTTCAGATGCGACCCGTGTGCAACGATGACCAGCGCGCTCATGTGTGAACGAGGGGACGGCGCGTCCTTATGGACTTCGGCTCCCGGTTCGTCGCGGGACGGGTCGCGGCAGCGGCAGGGACGCCGCCGGCGGGTTTTTGCCGCTCGACGGCGAGAGTCGGCCATGTCCCTCGCAAGCGAGGCCCGCGAGGCCGTCCGCGAGCAACCCTGCCTGTACGATGCGCTCCGCGCCGGCGTCGTCAACTACCGTGCCGCCGCCGACCACCTCGACCTCGACGGCGACCCCGAAGCGGTGGCGACGGCCCTTCGCCGCTTCGCGGCGGAACTCGACCCGATGACGACGCGGTCGGTCGAGACGCCGGTCCGGATGCAGAGCGGCGTCAGCCTCGCCGACGAGGAGGAAGAAGCGATCGACCCGGACGACCTCGTGGTGGCCGTCGGGGGAACGCAGATCGTTCGCGGCGGCGACATGACGGCCATTCGCGCCTCGGGCGGTGTCGACGCGAGTGCCTGCAGGCACGTCCTCGCGTGCTTGGAGACGGCGTCGGTCGTCGTCGACTCGGTCGGCGCCGTCGCCGGCGACCTCGTCGTCGTGGTCCCGCGCCGACAGGGGGCGACGGCGCTCCGCGTCGTCGAGGGCGCGCTCTCGTCGGTTCCGACCACCGAGTGACCCCTCTACCGTCGCTCGGTTATCCGTATTGATACCACGGACCGTATCTTTATCCATCCACTGTCGCACTGAATCCTATGGCATCGCGAAACGCGATCGGGGACGGCGACCTCGGCGTCACCGGCAGGGATCTCCTCGACGAGCTCGGCATCGATCGGACGGAGCTCCAGTGGCGGAAGGAGTTCATCGGCTTCGACGCCGAGGACGAGCGGCGACTGGCCTCGCTCTCACCCGTCGTCGACGAGAACCTCGACGCGCTGGTCGAGGCGTTCAACGACTACCTCTACGAGTACGACGAGACACGCGAGATTCTCGAACGGTCCGATATGGCTCGCGTCGACGACCGAACGTACATGGACCGGGTCGTCGCGGGATACTACAAGTCGTTCACCGCCGGGACGTACGGCCTCGACTACTACGCCGCCCGAACGCGCATCGGCCGCCTCCACGACACGGTGGGGATGCCGCTGCACTTCTTCGGCGGGATGTTCGCCAACACGACCGGCATCGTCTTCGACGCGCTGAACCAGGCGGCGACGGACGCGGCGACGGAGGGACTCGACCCCGAGGCGGCCGCACAGGTCGACAGGGCGTTCGACGAGGCGTTCGCGAACGCGATGGCCGTCGTCCGGGGGCTGAACCTCGACATGCAGGTCATCAACGACACGTACCTCAACTCCTTCGCCGAGGAGATGAAAGCCGAGATCGAGGAGTCCCGGAAACTGCGTTCGAACGTCGACGAGACCGTCGAGACCCTCCAGTCGGAGACGAACCAGACGGCGATGGGTATCGCCGAGATCGAGAAACTCGCCGCGAAACAGGCGTCGAACACCGACCAGGTCGCGAACGAGGTCTCCCAGCTCAGTGCGACGGTAGAAGAGGTCGCGGCGACGGCCGACGAGGTCGCCCGCCAGACCGACGACGCGCGGAAACAGGCGGCGAACGGCCGCGAGTTCGCCGAGGAGGCCATCGACGCGATGGACGCCCTCTCGGACTCGCGCGACGAGATCACGGCGAAGGTGGACACGCTCGTCGCCACCATCGACGAGATCGACGGCATCGTCGAGATGATAAACAGCATCGCCGAGCAGACGAACCTGCTCGCGCTCAACGCGAGTATCGAGGCCGCCCGCGCGGGCGATGCGGGGTCGGGTTTCGCGGTCGTCGCCGACGAGGTGAAGGCGCTGGCGAACGAGTCGAAAGAGCAGGCCAGTCGCGTCGAAGGGATGATCGGCGAGGTGACAGAACAGATCGAGGGGACGGCCGTGAACCTCGAAGACGCCGACGAGCACATCGACACCGGCGTCAACCGCGTCGAGGAGGTCACGGAGCGCCTCGACGACATCACCACCTCGGTCACGGAGGTGACAGAGGGCATCGAGGAGGTCGCCCGCGCCACCGAGGAGCAGGCGGAGATGTCCTCCGAAATCGCCCGGTACGTCGACACCGCGGCCGAGCAGGCCGAGGAGGTGTCGAGGCGGCTCGACGAGATGAACGACAGCGTCGCCGAGCAGGCCGAACAGGCCGTCGAGATGGACGACGCGGTCGAGAACATCAAGACGGAGGCCGACCTCGACTCGCTGAATCGGACGCGCGACGCGGCCGCGAACAGGGGGCGAAACCGTCTGTCGCCGCGGTCCGATGGCGGTGTCGACATCGCCGAGTCCAGTGGTCGTGGCGGCCGCACCGAGACCGAGTCGCTGTACGACACGCCCGACGGCCTCCCGGAGGGGATGCCCGACTTCGTGAAGGAGATGCTCGACGAGGAGACGAAGGCGAAAATCCGTCGGGGAGAACTCGACAGGCCCGACGGTATCTGAGTCCGAATCCGCGTATTCGAGCGGTTCGTTTGGCTCTGTTGAAATCCTCAGACTGTGACAGGAAGTGCGTGCTGAATATAGAGGGTGTAGTCAGCGCAGCCAGACCCTCGTGGACAGCCCGTGTCACGAGACAGCCGAGTGCCACACAGGAGCGGATTGAGGACTAACAGCGCCCCTCCCGGCTTAGATCCATCCGATCGGATCGTTTCGGCGACCTTGCCGTCATCCTCGTGCGCTGTACGAACGTCGTACGCACACGACATCGCCCGCATCGTTCGTCGGCGGCAACGCCATCGAATCCGCCCAGAGGGGGACGACGCTCGCCAATGACGAGCGGGTCAGCTACGCCGGTTCCCCGCGAGAGCGGTGGCGGCTACGGTCGGTCGAGAAAGAGCGTGAGGTGGCTAACGATCGTCCGGCTCTCGAGCCCGCCTGCCAGCGCGCCCGACAGGACACCGATCGTGCTGATGAATGCCCCCGTCCGGACGAGATCGACCAGTCCCACCGTCGGTTCTTCGAGGCTCGGCCAGTTGGACATCAGGTTCGGCGGGAAGACGGCCAGCTCGATGACGAGGATGATCGTCCACACGAGCGCGA
>JBEPYA010000273.1:0-4822 GCA_041641615.1 Salinigranum sp.
GTTGAACGCCGTCTGGAGCGTTGCGGTGTCGGTGTTCGGGCTGTCCATCTCGACGAACTCAACGTCGAGCGTCGTCGTGTCGAGGTCGTCCGTCAGGATACGGACCTGCGCTTCACCCTCGTCGTCGAGGTCGACGACAGCGCCGACGTAGTCCTCGTCCTGGTCGCCAGCGAGGTCGTCAGTGCCGCGGAGAGCCTCGACGTCGCCGGTGTTGGCGAAGACCTGGCTCGCGTTGGCGTCGCCAGCTGCGAGGTCGTCGGTGTCACTCTGCTCGATGCGGATGAGACCGTATTCGCCGGGCGTGCCGGTGACCGTGGCGACGACGTTGTCACCCTGCGTGGCGGTCGACTGACCCAGCGAGATGCTCTGCGATTCGTCACGGATGGAGAACGTCGCGCTGCGCGACGCGCTGTCGAGGTCGTCAGCACCCTCGACCGTGACGGTGTACTCGCCCGTGTCGAGGTCGTCAACGTCCGAAAGCTGGACGTTGCCACCGGAGGTACCGATCTCGAGGAGACCGGTGTTGGAGGTGAGCTGCGACTGGACTTCGAGGCCGTCCTCGTCTTCGATGGTGATGGAGACGTTCTCGGCGTCGTCGAAGTTCCAGTCAGCCTCGACCGTGATGGTGTCCGTGTCGGTGACGATCGAGCCGTCCGTGACGTCCGCGCCGCCCGTACCGGCGCCGGAGTAGATCGTCAGGTCGGTGACCTGCGGCTCGACGACGAAGAAGTCGGCGGTGCCGTCGGAGTCACCCGAGACGTTGTAGCCGCCGGTCTCGAAGTTGTTCGCTGCCGTGATGTCGGCGAGAGCGCCGTCGTCGACGGATGCGGTCGACCCGTCGGCGTCACCGCTGACGCCCGTGAAGGTCTCGGAGCTACCGGCGTCGACGCCGCTGAGGGCCGTCAGGTCGACGTCTTCCTCACCGAGGTAGACCGTACCGCCCTGGCCGACGTCGCGGCTCACGACGTTGAAGTCAGCCGACGTGGCCTCCGAGTTGGTAGTCGAGCGGATGTCGACCGTGAGCGGACCCTGGGGGTCGACGTCGCTGAGGTCGTGAGTGACCGTCAGGGAGACCGTCGCGGTGTTGTCACCGGAGTTCACCTCGCCGGTGTCCGTGACGTCGACGGTGACGTAGTCGTCCTGGGTCTCGTTGACCGAGGCCGTCACGTTGGACGTATCATTGGTCGAGGCACTGCTCGCACCAGTGACCGTGCCAACGGGGTAGCTGATGTTCACCGTGTCGGTCGTGTCGTTGGTGAGTGTGATATCGAACGATACGGTCTGGTCTGCCGAAGCATCACCTGCTGGAGCGTTCGCGACGCTTCCGTTGGTGATGTTGGTCGCGGCCGCAGAGGCTGTACCGGCAAACGCGATGGTCCCCGCAAAGACGGAGAGGACCATCAGCGCTGCGAGTACAACAGCGCGGATCTTGTTATTTGTATCTGACATAGTTGGGGAGGGTCGCAGTCGCAACCGCAATCGGGGACAACACCTTTCTCGCGTGAATTCGCGTGACGCGCGTCCACCACGCATACTCGCTGCTGCCACCTGGGTAGGGGTACGTGTCAGACCTACACCCATTTGCATAAGTACCTTGTGTTACGAAATTAATCAGATTTCTTATATGCAGAAGACATTTAACTTCTGAACTTCGCGCTGGCAAGAACGATATGGGGTGACACGACGTGGGCTCTCCGTAGTCGGTCGCGCGTGCGTACTAGTAAGGGAGGGAGGTGAACCGAGTCGAGACGTGCTCACTCACTCCGTTCGCTGCGCGCGACTCGTCGGGTTCAACTCCTCCGTTGCCGCTTCGCTCGTCACGTCTGTTCCTCGCAGAAGCGGGCCGGGAGGGAGTTGAACCCCCGACCGACGGATTAAGAGTCCGTCGCTCTCCCTGACTGAGCTACCGGCCCTCACGCACACCTTACCGAGGTACGTTAAAAGGCGTTTCCATTCAGTCGACGGGCGGCACGACGTGACAGCCCGGGGTCGGACTCGGATTAATACCTCGACCCGAAGAGGAGCGATGGACGCCGCGCGGCTCGCCGCGTTCTGGGCGTTCGACTCCGAATCGACACCGCGACACTCGTGACGGCCACTCCCACCTCCCACGCACGCACGCGAAAATCGTACAAAACGAGCGCACGAGACACGGTGATGGCGCTCCATGTTCCTGACGGCGAACTCGATGGGTGACACGGCCCCGGCTCCTGCTCCGGTAAAGAGTGGGTGTTAAGTGTGGTCCACCGATTACTCAACGTACGAATGAGTACTGGGGTCACCGTCTCCTCGATGTCCACCTACGCCATCCTCGGATGTGGGAGCGTCGGCCACGCGGTGGCGGAGGAGCTCACCGAAGAGGGCAAACACGTCTTGATCCTGGACAAGGACGCCGACCGGGTCGAAGCGCTGCGCGACCAGGATCTCAACGCCCAGCAGACGGACATCATGGACGCGTCCGTGAGTGGGGCGGTCGAGGACCGTGACGTCATTCTCATCCTCGCATCCGACGTAGAAGCCAACAAGGCGGCCGTCTCGACCATCCGCGACTCGGGCGGTGATCAGTTCATCGTCGTCCGTGCGTCGGATCCCGTCTCGAAGGACGAGCTCCTCGACTTGGGCGCCGACGTCGTCATCAACCCCTCGGAGGTCATCGCTGATTCGGCGCTCCGAGCACTGGAGACCGGGGAGTTAGAGTACAAGGCGCGCCAGCTCGCCGACCTGCTCGGAGGAACGGACGGCAGGCTGGCCATCCTCACCCACGACAACCCCGACCCCGACTCCATCGCCAGTGCCGTCGCGCTCCAGGCCATCGCCGGGGAGTACGACGTCGAGGCCGACATCGTCTACGACGGCGACATCGGCCACCAGGAGAACCGCGCGTTCGTCAACCTCCTCGGCATCGAACTCATCCACCAGTCGGAGACCGCGCTCGACGAGTACAGCGCCGTCGCGCTCGTCGACCACATGAAATCCGGCGGGCTCACTACCGACGTCGAGGTGGACATCTTCATCGATCACTTCGAGCCCGACGAGGGGATCGACGCGGACTTCACGGACGTCCGCCCGAACGTCTCGTCCACCTCGACCATTCTCACGAAGTACATCCAGGAGTTCGACCTCTCGCCCTCGGAGGCGGTCGCCACGGCCCTGCTCTACGGGATCCGCGCGGAGACGATGGACTTCAAGCGGGAGACCACGCCAGCCGACCTCACCGCGGCGGCGTATCTCTACCCCTTCGCGAACCACGACACGCTCGAACAGGTCGAGTCGCCGTCGATGTCGCCCGAGACGCTCGACGTCCTCGCGGAGGCGATCCAGAACCGCGACGTCCAGGGGAGTCACCTCGTGTCGAACGCGGGGTTCATCAGGGATAGAGAGGCGCTCACGCAGGCCGCCCAGCACCTCCTCAACCTCGAAGGCATCACCACCACCGCCGTCTTCGGCATCGCCGACGACAAGATCTACCTCGCCGCCCGTTCGAAGGACATCCGAATCAACATCGGCAACGCCCTGGAGGACGCCTTCGCGGGTATCGGCGAGGCCGCCGGCCACTCGACGCAGGGCAGCGTCGAGATTCCGCTCGGCATCTTCACGGGCATCGAGAGCGGCGACGGCAACCGCGACACGCTCCTGCAGCTCACCGAGGAAGCCGTCAGACGAAAACTGTTTCAGGCGCTCGGCGTCGACTCCACCTCTACCTCCACCGGCGAGAGCGCGAACGGCTCCTGAGTCACAAGGGGCCTTCTCAGGCGATGTCCCGGCTGGTGTCGACGACGAGCCGATCCGTCAGCTCGAGCGTCACCGGTTCGAGGTGGGGTCGGCCGCACCGTACGTTCGTGATGGCGAGTCGCGTCTCGGCCGACAGGGTCGTCACGGTGAGGTGCAGCACCCAGACGACGTCAGCGAACCCGAGCGTTCGGCGGCGCGCCGCGGTCCAGTCGTCCTGTTTCGCACAGTCGAGTATCGCGACGCTCCCCCGTTCGCGGAGCTACGCGCTCAGCGCGCGGAGCACCTACTTACTGCCCGCCCGAAGAGACGGTCGACACTCACCCGCAACGTACGCCGAAAAGGGATCGGGAATCCGTTAGGCGATGGCCTTCTCTTCTTCTTCCTCTTTGTACCGCTCGACGACGTCGTTGATGAGGATGACGTCGCCGACCGCGCGGACCCATCGGTACGGCACCATCACGCCCTTGCCGGGGTCGATGCGACCGTGGAACAGTTCGTTGTTGAGGTCCTGCAGCGCGAGTTCGGTGACGGTCTGGCGCTCGAAGTCGAGGTGGACGTCGCGTACTTCGCCGACGAACACGCCGTTGTTCGAGTACACCTCGCGGCCGACTAGGTTCGTGATCTCCTGGGGCGTCCCATCCATACGGCACGCGACGAATCCCTCCCTCTTAATTACGTATCAGACGCGCGTCAGACGGTGGTCAGACCGGATGAAGCGGGCGAGGTGAACGGAGTGAACGCAGGAGGAGACGACCGACCGGGTGACCAGTCGAATCGCGGACGACCCACCGTGCTGGGACTGGTGGGCGAACGAGCGGCACCGACCGAAGGCCGCTCGGTGCAGCGAACGGCCGTATCGGAGGTCGTGCGGGTATTCGTCGTCGCTGTGAGGCCGTGTAGAGACCGGCGGTGCACGGGCGTAGTGAAGCCACAGCCTCCCCACCCGATTCGCTCCCTCACTCACTTCGTTCGCCCGATCGCTTCATCCCTCGTGCGCGGTCGCGGACGGGCGTCCGCGAACGTCACGCGCTACCGTATCTCGGTAGCGGTCGGCGCGTGAGAACGAGTGACCCGGGCGGAACCTCCGGTT
>JBEPYA010000274.1:0-4818 GCA_041641615.1 Salinigranum sp.
GTAACGACGAGCGCGACTTCCCCCGCGCTCGCGACCGACACGAACAGCGATCACGACGACGACTGGGACGACAGATACGACGATTCGGACGACTCCGATGACGCCGACGACCGATACGACGATTCGGACGATTCGAACGATTCGGACGATTCGGACGATTCGGACGATTCGGACGACGCCGACGACCGGTGCGATGACTCTGACGATTCGGACGATGTGAACGACCGGTACGACGATTCGGACGACTCCGATGACGCAGACGACCGATACGACGATTCGGACGATTCGAACGATTCGGACGACGCCGACGACCGGTGCGATGACTCTGACGACTCGGACGATGTGGACGACCGGTACGACGATTCGGACGACTCCGATGACGCAGACGACCGGTACGATGACTCTGACGACTCGGACGATGCGGACGACCGAGACGACGACTCGGACGACGACAATGACGCGGACGATGAAGACGACTCGGACGCGGATGATGAAGACGACTCGGACGACGACGATGACGACTCCGACGACTGAACTGGCGCTGAGGACTCGGCTGGTCGCGGTTCGTCCGTGAATGCCGACGAAGACACCGACGACGCCCGTGTCGACGATGCGGCGTCTCCGCATAGTGCGATCACTGGGACCGCGGGCCAGCGCCGGACCGGGCCGTTCACCGGCCCTCCGCTCACGACGTTCGAAGCCACGTTCGACGTTGCGGATACGACGGTCTGTGAGGCCGTCGTGTCGGCCGTCGCGACGACGGACCCCGCTCCGATGGACATCCTACCACTGTACCGGTACGTGGACGTGGAGGCCATCGACCGACTCGTCCGGCACGACCGGCAGGTCACGGTTCGGTTTCGGTACGGCAGCCTGCTCGTCGTCGTGACCGGCCAGGGACACGTTCGGGTCTCGGACTCGGAGTGATCGGCTCGCTCCGTCGAACCGACCCACACGTCTTTATCGAGCCCACGCAATTTTTGCCGCATGGACTCCGACACCAGCGGGGCACACCGATTCGAGGTCGGGTCGCCCTCCGAACAGTGGCGGCGGTACCAGGGTGCGCCGACCGGCACCGACATCGAGTGCAGAGGCTGGCGGCAAGAGGCGGCGCTCCGCATGCTCAACAACAACCTCGACCCCGAGGTGGCCGAGCGGCCCGAGGACCTCGTCGTCTACGGCGGCACCGGCAGAGCGGCGCGGTCGTGGGACGCCTACGACGCCATCCTCGACGAACTCCGTTCACTGGAGTCGGACGAGACGCTCCTCGTCCAGTCCGGCAAACCCGTCGGGCGCTTTCGGACCCACGAGCGCGCCCCACGCGTGCTCATCGCCAACTCCAACCTCGTCGGGCGGTGGGACGGCTGGGCGCACTTCCACGAACTCGAAGCGAAGGGGCTGATGATGTACGGACAGATGACCGCCGGGTCGTGGGCGTATATCGGCACTCAGGGTATCATTCAGGGGACGTACGAGACGCTCGCGGAACTCGCCAGACAGGAGTTCGGGACGGGCGATGGCGGTGGAGCGGACGAGGATGACGAGGCGGACGAGGATGACGAGGCGGATGTGGACAGCGCGGGCCTCCGCGGCCGTCTCGTCGTCACTGGCGGCCTCGGCGGGATGGGCGGCGCACAGCCACTCGCGGTGACGATGAACGGTGGCGTCTGTCTCGCCGCGGAGGTGAGCGGCTCCAGGATCGACCGTCGTATCGAGACGCGCTACCTCGACGAGCGCGTCGACGACCTCGACGAGGCGCTCGGGCGCGCGATGGGCGCTGTCGAGGCGGGGGAGCCGTACTCCGTGGGGGTACAGACGAACGCCGCGGACCTCCTCGAAGCGCTGCTCGCCCGTGACGTCGTCCCCGACGTCGTGACCGACCAGACGAGCGCCCACGACGAGCTCGAAGGCTACTATCCCTCGGGGTACTCGGTCGCGGAGGCCGACCGCCTCCGCGAGCGCGACCCCCAGGGGTACGTCGAAGCGTCGCTCGACACGATGGTCCGGCACGTCGAGGCCATCCTCGAACTCCAAGAGAGGGGAGCGGTCGCGTTCGAGTACGGCAACAACATCCGCGGGCAGGTGCGCGAGCACCGTGGGCTCGACCGTGCGTTCGACTTCCCGGGCTTCGTCCCCGCGTACATCAGACCCCTGTTCTGCCGGGGGAAGGGCCCCTTCCGCTGGGTTGCCCTCTCCGGCGACCCCGCAGACATCCATCGCACGGACGAACTGGTGAAAGAGCTGTTCCCCGACGAGCCGCACCTCCACCGCTGGATCGACCTCGCCCGCGACCGGATCGCGTTCCAGGGGTTGCCCTCCCGGGTGTGCTGGCTCGGCTACGGGAACGAGGACGGACTCACCGAACGTGCCCGGTTCGCCCTCGCGATGAACGACCTCGTCCGTACTGGCGAACTCACGGCTCCCGTCGTCGTCACGCGCGACCACCTCGACACCGGCTCCGTTGCCTCGCCGAACCGCGAGACGGAAGCGATGCGTGACGGCTCGGACGCCGTCGCCGACTGGCCCATCCTCAACGCGCTCCTCAACTGCGCGGCGGGCGCGGATATCGTGAGCGTCCACGACGGCGGCGGCGTCGGCATCGGCAACTCACTGCACACGAACAACCACGTCGTCCTCGACGGCACCGACCTGGCCGCGGAGAAGGCGCGGGCGGTGTTCACGACCGACCCCGGGATGGGCGTGATTCGCCACGCCGACGCCGGCTACCCGGAGGCGCTCGACGAGGCCCGACGCTCGGACGTTCACGTTCCGATGCGGCGGGCGGGCGAGGGCGAGGAGGAGGACGCATGACCGGTCTCACCAGCGCTCCCACCTGGACGAGTCCCTCAGACGACCCGAACGACGAGACGTTCGGCGACGTCGTCGCTCCCGTCGACCACCCGCGCGCGGAGGGATGCGACTGTGACGCCGTCCTCGTCGGCGAACCGTTCGACCGTGGCGTCATCGGCCGCAAGGGAGCGGCACAGGGCCCCCACGCCATCCGTGAGGCGCTCGCGGGGGTGAAAACCCACCACTTCGACGGGCCCGGCGTGGGTACCGTGTATGACGCGGGCGACGCGTACCTCGCCGTCGATTCCGGCGACGCCTTCCCCGAGACGACCCGCGACCTCCAGCGACACCTCCGTGTGGTCGCCGGGGCGGTCCACGACGGCGACGCCTTCCCCGTCTTCCTCGGCGGCGACAACTCCCTCACCTACGCGAACTGTCTGCCGCTCCTCTCAGCGGGGACGCTCGGCGTGGTCACCCTCGACGCCCACCTCGACGTGCGCGAAGTGCGCGAGGACGCCACGAGCGGCACCCCCTATCGCCAACTGTTCGGGGCGGGGCTGGACGCCTACGCCTGCGTCGGCGCCCGGCACTTCGAGACGTCGAGGGAGTACGCGGACTACGTCCGTGACCGAGGTGGGGTCGTCGTGACGAGCGAGGCGGTCGGTCGGGACGTGGACGGTGCCGCGGAGCGGGCACTCGCGGCGATAGGCGACGTCGACCGCGTGTACCTGAGCCTCGACGTGGACGTCCTCGACGCCACCGCGGCACCGGGCGTGAGCGCGCCGACGCCGGGCGGTATCACCACCCGCGAGTGCTTCCGACTGTGTTCCCTGCTCGCCCGCGAGGAGCGCCTCGCCGGCTTCGAGGTGGTCGAGTGTGCCCCCCCGCTCGACCGGGCGGGCCGGACCGTCGACGCGGCGGCACGGGCTATCGCACACGTGCTGGCCGGCAGGCAGGCGGGCATCGCCGAGCGCGCGGCGACCGGGACGGAGGCGAGTCGATGACCCCGACACTCGACCTCGTCGTTCACGGCGCAGAGGAGGTGGTCGTCGGACCCGACGACGCGGGTGGCCTCGAACGGGACGAGGACGCCGCTGTCGCCGTCGTCGACGGACGCGTCGCCGCCGTCGGCCTCTCGGACGAGGTCCGCCGAGCCTACCCGCCCGAGAACGCCCACGAGTCGGTCGACGCCACGGGCAAGACGGTCGTCCCCGGGTTCGTCGACGCCCACACTCACGCCTGCTTCGCCGGCGACCGCTCCGACGAGTTCGAGGCGAAGCTCCGGGGCGCGAGCTACGGGGAACTCCTCGCACAGGGCGGCGGTATCCTCCGGACCGTCCGCGCCGTCCGAGAGACTTCGACCCGAGAACTCACCGCCGACCTGCTCGCTCACCTCGACGTCATGCTCGCCCACGGGACGACGACCGTCGAGGTGAAGTCGGGGTACGGACTCGACACCGAGACCGAACTCCGCATACTCCGGGCGATGGCCGACGCCGACGACGCACACCCCGTCGACGTCGTCCCGACGTTCATGGGCGCACACGCCGTTCCTCGGGGCCGGACCGGGGACGACTACGTCGACACGGTCGTCTCCGAGCAGCTCCCCGCGGTTGCCGACCAGGGCATCGCTCGCTTCTGCGACGTCTTCTGCGACGAGGGCGCGTTCACGCCCGAGCAGTCCCGCCGCGTCCTCGAAGCCGGACGCGACCACGGCCTCACGCCGAAGGTCCACGCCGAGGAACTCGCACACACTGGTGGGGCACGCCTCGCCGCTCGCATCGACGCGGCGAGCGCCGACCATCTCCTCTGTGCGACGGCCGAGGACGTCGAGGCGCTCGTCGACGCCGACGTCGTCCCCGTCCTCCTGCCCGGGACGGCGTTCTCGCTCGGCGGCGACTACGCCGACGCGCGGGCGATGCTCGACGCCGATGCGCCGGTGGCGCTCGCGACCGACTTCAACCCCAACTGCTTCGCCCGGTCGATTCCCTTCGCGATGACGCTCGCCTGCGTCGGCATGCGACTCAC
>JBEPYA010000275.1:0-4808 GCA_041641615.1 Salinigranum sp.
CCGGCCCGCCGCGTCCGCCGTGGCCGTATCGACTGGTGCGCGACCGGAGCGGCCAGTCGACGACCATCGGCGTCGCGCTCATGCTCGCCATCGCGGCCGTCGGCGTCACGGCCGTCGTCGCCTTCGGCTCGACGGCGCTGACCGACTCACAGACGTCCGTCGACATCCAGCGGACGGAACACGCGATGACGCTGCTCGACTCCCGCGGGGCGATGGCCGCGCTCGGCGAGTCCGAGAGCCAAGAGGTCACGCTCAGCGGAAGCGGCGACGGAGTCTACCGGGTCGCTCCCGACTCGGGCTGGATCCGCGTCGTTCACGAGAACTTCACCGACCCGACGCCGTCCGAGGAGACCATCTTCAACCGGTCGCTCGGGGAGGTCCGGTACACCCGGGGAGACACCGTCGTCGCCTACCAGGGCGGCGGTGTCTGGCGCACGCAGGACAACGGGACCGTGATGATCTCACCGCCCGAGTTCCACTACCGCGACCAGACGCTGACGATGCCGCTGGTCCGCGTCGCCGGGTCGGGGAGCGCCTCCGGACGGATCACCGCCGAGGTGACGCCACTCGCGACCGGGACGGACGTGCGACGCATCTTCCCGAACGAAACCGCGAACACGGCCGACGGACCCGGTGCCCCGTACGACGACGCCGGCGACACCAGCTACGACAACCCCGTGACGAACGGCACCGTCGTCGTCACCGTTCACAGCGAGCACTACCGCGGGTGGGCGACGTACTTCGGAGAACGCACGGACGGGGTACTCACGGTCGACCACGCGAACCGGACGGCCGCCATCGAGCTCCGGACGCTCGCGGGCGCGCCCGGGGCGTTCGACATGCCGCTGGTGGGCGAGTCGCTGGAGACGCCGAGCGTCGCCAGACAGCACAACGTCTCGCAGTTCGAGCTCCAGCTCGCGCCCGACACCTCGAACGCGAACGCGTTCAACCAGCTCCACTGGTCGATGTACTACCAGGGAACCGACGGCCAACAGTTCGAGATCCACTTCGCCGGGCAGGGGCGGTGTGACACGGCGACACCCGACGGGTTCACCAAGGGGAGCACCGAACTCGGCGTCTCCGTCTACTACCGCCACAACAGCTCCGCGCCCTCGGAGGAGTGGGAGCGCGTCCTCTCGGACCCACACAACCAGAGCCGCCCCATCCACGTCGACTGCAGCAGCGGCGCGCCGCGGCTCGACGCCAACCTGACCTCGTCGTTCGCGATGGAGTACGTCGACATCGACATCAAAGGCAGCGACAACAAGTGGCACTTCGGCAACGAGATCAAGGACCAGACGGCGCCCGACGAGCTGACGTTCGACCAGCACGCCGACGACCACGCCGACGACTACGAGAAGGGGAGCGACAGCGAGGAGCTGGACTTCCTCGTCAACCACTACTTCTCCCGGCTCGGACCGGACTTCAAACTCACGGTCGACGCCGGCCCCGGCGGGAGCCAGAACCGCGTCAGCGAGGAGGCCTCCACCGGCGTCCTCATGTACGACACCATCGATGGCGAGGAGTTCATCCAGTTCCTCCACATCACCGAGAACGAGGTTCGGGTCGAACTGAACGGCTGACCCCGCCGCTGTGGCTCTCTTCGACACCGCCGCCTTCCGCACAAAGAACCCCGAGAAGTCGCGTGTTACTCGTCGTCTTCCTCGTCATCGTCGTCGCGCATCTCGCCGAGCCGGTCCACGAGGTCGTCCGTCGAGACGTCGGACTCGACGCTGACCTGGCCGTCGTGGTCGTGCTCGTGGACGTTGACGCCGTCGTCCTCGTCGTCGCTCGTCTCCTGTTGCTGACGTTCCTGCTCGGATTCGTCGTAGCTACCGAAGCCCATGCGTTTCTTTCTCCGGCGCGCCAGTAAAAAACCACACACCTCGCGAGCGTCGTGTGAGTGAATGGCTCGCCACTCACCCGAACGCGCCCAGGCTCGACTGCAGGTCGCGCTCGACCGCTCCCTCGTGGAGTTCGTACCCGACGAGGTCGCGGAGGTCGACCGCGTAGGTGCTGCCGGCGTGGTCGAGCACCAGGACCCGTCCCTTCGTTCCCCGCACCCTCCCGGTCGCGATGGTCTCTCTCACGGGCCGCTCGGTGAGGGCGAGGCCGTAGTCGAACTCGAACCGGTCGAGGACGTCGAACCCCTCCAGCAGCGCCTCCCAGGCGTCCTCGTCGACGCGCTCGCCGAGGCCGTCCATCTTCGCGCCGACGCGGACGAAGTCCGAGAGGTCCGTCGCGATCTCCGCTTCGAGTTCGCGGGCGATTCGACCGTTCGAGACGGTGTAGAGGTGTGCGGCTCGGTCGGCACCCTGCTCTCTCAGTCGCGTTTCGAGCCGCCACAGCTTCGTCACGCCCACCTTGAACGAGTCGGGGGCGAAGGCGGCGAGGTAGACCGCGTGGTCGTCGTAACAGTCCATCTCGTCCTTGAGACAGGTGCCGGTACAGCGCGCACAGACCCACGTCGAGCGGTGGCTGGCGCAGTACGGCGCCTCGGGTTCGTTGCAGGCGACGTGGGCGCGCGAGTCCCGTCCGTAGACGGTCCCGGCGCAGTGGCGGTCGCCGAGCGACCACTCCAGCGTCGTCCCGGGGTCGAGCGGGACGGCCTCGACCTCCCGTTCCGCCCCAGCCTCGACCGCGCCCCTGCCCGCCTCCGTCGGAGAGCCGGAGTCCGAGCCGGAGCCGTGGCTCACCAGGAGCGTTCCGGAGACGGTGTCGTAGCCGACGACCTGCACGGAGGGTCAAAGGGGCGAGACGGTGAAAGGTGTCTCGCTCGCGGCTATTCGTTCCTCACGCCTGCTCGTGCTCGGCCCTCAGCTCCTCGTACAGCTGTTCGGCCGCGCTGCGAACCGCCTGGTCCGAGGGCGTCGCGGGCTCCCACCCGAGCGCCGATACTTTCTCGATGGAGAGGCGCATCCGGGGGACGTCGCCGGTCCAGCCGCGCTCCCCGCCGGTGTACTCGTAGTCGGGGTCGAGGCCCATCACGTCGGCGACGATGTCGGCGATGCGGTTCACCGAGGTGGTCGTTCGGGTGCCGAGGTTGTACGTGTTGACCGGGTTCGAGGCGTGCTCGACGACGTGGCAGATGGCGTCGACGCAGTCGTCGACGTGGAGGTACGACTTCTCCTGACGGCCGTCGCCGAGGATTTCGAGGGTTTCTGGATGCCGGAGCAGTTTCTCGATGAAGTCCGGGATGACGTTCCCCCGCTGCTTGGGGCCGACGATGTTCGCGAAGCGGAAGACGTAGGCGGTCATCCCGTACGAGTGGCCGTACGTCGAGACGAGGCCCTCGTCGGCTAGTTTGGAGGCCCCGTACACCGAGATCGGTTCGAGCGGCGCGTAGTCCTCGGGCGTCGGCATCGGGGCTTCCCCGTACACCGTCGACGACGAGGTGAACGCGAGGTGGCCGACGCCGACGTCGTCCATCCGTTCGAGGACGTTGTACGTCATCTCGGTGTTCTCCTCGAACAGCTGTCGAGGGTTCGCGTAGTTCGTGTCGGTGTACGCCGCGAGGTGGAAGACGACGTCGACGTCCGCCGTAATCGCCTCGGCGACGTCGTCGGCGTCGGTTATGTCCGCCTGAACGAATTCGACGTTGTCGGGCACGCGCTCGCGCGTTCCCTTCGAGAGGTCGTCGGCGACGACGACGTCGTTGTCGGAGGCGAGCCGCTTCGCCAGGTGTGAGCCGACGAGTCCCGCCCCACCCGTGACGACGACGCGCTTGTCGGAGAGGTCCATATGAGCCACACGTCCGAGCGAACGGATAAGTGCGTTCTGATAGCGCGGGGGAAGGGACGGAACTGTAATGTGGCTGAACGACACAGTATGAACAGGACCGTGTCGTCGTCATCGCCACCGTCGTTCGCGGAACTGCTCGAACGCGTCGACGAGCGTCGCCGAACGGTGACGGTGTACGCACCTGCGATCCCCGACGCCCTCGAACGCCTGTTCGACACCCGGCACGTCCGGCTCGAACACGAGTTCCTCCCGCGGGGGAGCGGCGAGCCCTTCCTCACCGTCGTCGACGGCGACCACTACATTGGCAGCCTCGACCTCCCCGCCGTGTACGACTTCGGCCACCCGAAGATACACGAGGTCGGCTCACCGGAGTTCGTCGAGGCGGCCTACCGGAAGCTCACGTCGCTCCTGCCCGACACCGTCTTCTCCTCGCTCGACCGCCGACAGCTGCTCGCGACCGCCCGCGAGATCGAAGACCGCGCGTGGCGAGTCGGCGCCGGACGAATCGACGTCGGCTTCCAGGCGCTCTCGAAGCTCCGGGCGCAGACAGACGTCTACGAGGCGCTCGTCGACCGTGGGCTCGACGTCCACCTGTACGGTGCGCCCGACTGGCGGCCGCACTTCTTCGACGCCGTGACCGTCCACACCGACGGCGACGAACTGGGCGAGGTCTGGTTCATGGCGTACGACGGCGACGCCGACCCGGCGCAGGCGTGCGGACTGGTCGCGGTCGAGCGGTCGCCCGGCTCGTTCGACGGCTTCTGGACGTACGATCCCGAGACGGTCGCCCGCATCTTCGACTCCGCGGCCCGATTCCCGGCCAGCCCCGAAAGGGAACTCCCATAACCTCGGGCGGTCGACTCGGCGGCATGCACGAGAACGCCCCGCTCCCCGGCCGCGTCACCGTCCTTCGGCTCGGACACCGACCCGGCCGGGACGACCGGATGACGACCCACGTCGCGCTCACGGCCCGCGCACTCGGCGCCGAGCGCGCGCTGCTCGTCGGCGACACGACGGGGTCGCGCGACACGGTCCGGGACATCACCGACCGGTTCGGCGGCCCCTTC
>JBEPYA010000276.1:0-4795 GCA_041641615.1 Salinigranum sp.
GTCCTCGCGGCGGGTTCCACGGACGAACTCGTGGGTGAAGATGACGCCGTGCTTGGGCGAGGAGGCGTGCCCGCGCAGGTGGGCGAACAGCGCGTCCTCCGCGCCGAGGACCTGAACCGTCCCGGCGGGCATCTTCGCCAGCGGTTCGAGCCCTCCCGCGAGGGCTACGAGCCGGGAAGCCAGGACGGGCCCGGCCATCTCGGCGAGGTTCGGCACGACCGTGGGCGCGTGGGATGCGAGGTACGCCCGTAGTTCGTCGCGCTCGTCCGCCAGCGCCACGACCTGTGAGGCGAGCGTCACCACCCGCTCTTCGGTCGGGTCCGACGGGTCACGGGCGGCGACCTCGCGGGCAGCGTCGACACCCGAACCGACGTCGCCGAACAGCGCGCCGGCCCACTCCTCGACGCGCTCGGCGAGTTCGTTCGCCGTCCGTGCGGCGTCGTCCATCGCCCGGACGGCGTGTTTGAGCTGCTGGTCGTCGGCGCGTTCGCGGGCTCTGACCGCTCCCCTCGTGGCCTGGACGGTCGCCTCGTGGAGCCGCTGGTAGTACGCCTCGGCCGAGTCCGCGTATCCGCTCTCGACGGCGACCGTGGGCCACTCGCGTGGCTCCTCGGCGCGACCGTCAGTGATCGCCTCGCTCGCACTCTCCGCATCGTCCGGGTCGATGCCCTCGAACCACCCGCTATCCGTCGAGCGCGCTCGGTCGTCCATGCATCCACGCTGACCCCGAACCGGTATATCCGTCCCGATACGGCGAGCCGAGTCGTGCGCCCCCGGCGTGAGCGCGACACGCGCAACTCCGAGGACAACATCTTCGGCCGGGTGAACGCCGATCGGGTCGTCCTCGACCTGGCCGAGACCGAGGAGGGCTACGCCGGCACGCTCAACGTCGCGCTGTACGCGAGTGGAGAGACAGTAGCGGACGACTCCGTTTCGGGAGGCGGTGGTAGAAGCGGCGGTCCACCCAGCGGCTCCGAACCGCCGAACGGTGCGTCACCGAACGAGACGGGCGAGACGAACGACGCCGCGTGAAGAGCCGACGCTCGCCGACGTGTAGTCGAGGTGGGCGATTCGTCGCCCGAGTTCCGACAGCGGTCGCTCGCGAGTGATGAAAAACGACGTCTGCCGGAAAAGACCGGACAAACGGGCGTCCGCTCGTCAGCGGGGCACCGCGCCCCTCACGAGTAGTCGAGAACCGATTCGAGTCAAGTGGACAGCTTACAGGCGCGTGAGGTTCGAAGCGCGGGGACCCTTGGGCGAGCTCTGAACGGAGAACTCGACCTCCTGTCCCTCTTCGAGGTCCGGGCCGCCGACGTCCTCCATGTGGAAGAACACGTCGTCGTCCGCATCGTCCGTCGAGATGAAACCGTAGCCGCCAGTGTCGTTGAAGAAATCAACGTTTCCTTTCGCCATTGCGAGCTAACAGCGACCGGGCGGACGCTTAAGCCTTGCGTATTTGTCCAGAAATATCCCCCGATAAGGTGATTTATTCCGTAAAATATTTTTTCAGTGTTCAAATGTGTGTTACTGTCTGGTGAGGGCGAAACCCCGTCCGTTTCTGGTCCGATCGGGGTGCCGGATGAGTGAACCATCAGTTCCGTGCCATATCGTGTGAGGTGTGTTCAGTTCTCACGGGAGGCGCAGTGGCCGAGCGCGACCCGTTCGATCCGACCGGTGGCACGACGGCCGTCTAACTCACCTGAACGGTAGCTATATGTGCGACACCGAGACACGAACGGGCATGTCTCACGAGGACCTCGACACCGGTGACGACGGACAGTTCGGCGAGTTCGGCGGACGTCACGTGCCCGAGATGATGGAAGAGCCGCTCGCACAGCTGGCGGAGGCGTTCGAGAGCATCGTCCAGACGCCCGAGTTCCACGCCGAGTTCCGCGACATCCTCGAACCGTACGCGGGGCGACCCACGCCGCTCTACCACGCCGCGAACCTCTCGGAGGAGTACGGTGCGGACATCTACCTCAAGCGGGAGGACCTCCTCCACGGCGGGGCACACAAGATAAACAACGCCGTCGGACAGGCACTTCTGGCGTCGAAGGCGGGAAAGACGCGGCTCATCGCCGAGACTGGCGCGGGTCAGCACGGCACGGCGACGGCGATGGTCGGCGCGCTGTTCGACATGGACACGGAGATCTACATGGGGAAGAAGGACGTCGAGCGGCAGAAGATGAACGTCTTCCGCATGCGGCTGATGGGCGCGGAGGTCAACGAGGTCACCCGAGGTGGGTCGGGCCTCGCCGACGCGGTCGACGCCGCCCTGGAGGACTTCGCGCACAACATGGACGACACCCACTACCTGGTCGGCTCCGCGGTGGGACCCGACCCCTTCCCGCGGATGGTCAGGGAGTTCCAGTCGGTCATCGGGCGAGAGGCGCGCGAGCAGGTCATCGAGGAGACGGGCGGCCTGCCGGACGCCTGCGTCGCCTGCGTCGGCGGCGGGTCGAACGCCATCGGCCTCTTTCACGCCTTCCGCGACGACGACGTCGCCTTCTACGGTGCCGAGGGCGGCGGCGAGGGATCCGACTCGAAGAGACACGCGGCACCGCTCGCCAAGGGGAAGGAGGGCGTCATCCACGGGATGCAGACGCGGGTCATCGACGACGACGTCGAGGTCCACTCCGTCTCCGCTGGCCTCGACTACCCAGGCGTCGGTCCCGAACACGCGATGTTCCGCGCGGTGGGTCGGTGTGAGTACCACGGCGTCACGGACGAGCAGGCGCTCGCGGCCTTCCGGACGCTTTCCGAGGCGGAAGGGATCATCCCGGCGCTGGAGACGAGTCACGCGGTCGCCCTCGCGAAGGAACTCGCCGACGAGCACGACACCATCGTCGTCAACCTCTCGGGACGGGGAGACAAGGATATGGAGCAGGCGGCGGAACTGTTCGACCTCGGCTCGTGAACTCGAATCCGGAATGGGGTACCGTACCCATGATAACACTTAACAGGGAACCGGTCCTACGGGCGAGTGATGTCAGAACGGCCGTCCTACGTGTGCCGAGACTGTGAGACCCCCGTGACGTCGGCTTCGTACCGAGCTCTCTGCCCGGAGTGCGGTGGTAAACTCCGTCCGAAGGCGTACGGAGAGCAGGGGGTAACACCCATCGCACGGGACGAAGGGGTCTGAGCTCACACCGGGGCGGGACCGCCGACCGACAGTTTCCTTGATGCAGCGCCCGTGAGTGTCGAGTGATGACGACGGGCTTCGACAGGCGGCGCGAACGGGGGAGTGACGACCCGACGACCATCCGGAGCCTTGCGGTCACCGCCGACGACGTAGTGACGGCACTCGAAGCCCATCAGCGTGCCGACAGACCGGCCGTCCTCCGCGTGACGCCGCCGTTCGCGGGGCGGATGCGCGCACGGTTACACGTCGTCGGGGGTGAGGAAAGCTACGATGGCGACACCGCGCCGCTCCACATTCACCCGGGCGCGTTCGTCGGCCCCGAGGTTCCGTCGGTCCCGTCGGTCGACGACACGGAAGACGAACTCCGCCGGCGGGGGGAGTACACCGTCGAGCGCCACCGCGAGTTCCACGGGTCGGCCGTCGACGCGTGGCGCGAGTCGGTTCGAGCGGGTCTCGTCGACCGACTGGAACTCGACGTCGGATCGGAGCGTCACACGGTCGAGGTGAAGTATCTCGGCCGCCGGAGTGAGTAGGGCTTTTCTCGCGGGGGCATCTCGGTACGGCTGTGAGCGCGAACACGACCGGCGACGAGTACAGTCGCGGCCGCACGGAGGAGAAGCGGCAACAGCGACAGCCGAGGGTCAACCCCCGCTACCGACCGGTCATCATCGTCGTCTGGGGGGTCGGACTGGTCCTCCTGTTCGTGCTGTCGCTGTTCAGTCAGGCCGGCGCGACCATCCCCTGGGTCATCCTGGTCTCGCACCTGGCGCTCGCGTGGCTCGTCCGACTGGACATCAAGTCCATCCGGAAACAGGGGGTCGACTGGGGGTTCTCCCGACACCTCTGGTTCGCCGCGACGGTCGTCTTCCCGCTCGTCGCCCCGGCGTACTACCTGTACAGCGGCCGCGTCGTCGGTCGGGAGAACGAGCGCCGTAAGCGCGCACAGGGACTCGACGACGCGGACGAAACGAGGGAGGCTCGGCTGGGCGGCGAGGAGGGCAGCGGCGACGTGGACGACTCGTGACGACACGCGTGCGTCCTCTCCTCCCGCGTCGCGTACACGCCTGTGACCACGGCAACGTATAGCGACCGACGTCGCAGCCGACGGTCTTTTCCGGACGGTGAGCCGAGAGCGAACGATGCCACGAGTACGACGACGGGCGCTCGCGGTCGCACTGGCCGTCCTCCTCGCGACGAGCGGCTGTCTCGGCGTCTTCTCGGGGGGAGCGACGACCTTCGAGGCCGACCCCGCCGACGTCGACGAGGCGGCCGCCTCGGGGGCCGGGTTCGAGAAGAACGGGACGCGTGACAGCGTCGTTACCCGGGAGATCGGTCCGGAGGGTGTCTCGGAGACGGTTCGGGTCGTGAACAAGGTGACGACGTACGAGAAGTCCCTCGAGATTCCCCTCATCGGGTCGGCCCGGCTGGGCGTGTTCAGCATCGTGTCGAGCCCCGCCGTCGAGATCGCCGGGCAGACGTTCAACCCCGTCGCGGACTACTCGAACGACCGGCTCGTCCAACTGGTGACGAATCGGTTCGGGTCGCTGTCGAACGTCGAGCAGGTGAGTTCGACGCAGGTCACGGTGCTCGGGAGTCAGACGACGGTGACGAAATATTCGGCGACGACAACTGCTCAGGGCCGCGAAATTGACG
>JBEPYA010000277.1:0-4777 GCA_041641615.1 Salinigranum sp.
CATGGCTTCGAGCGCGAACTTCGAGGCGCAGTAGACGCCGCCGCCGGGGAACGAGAGGCGGCCGGCCACGCTGGAGACGGTGACGATGGTCCCCGACTCCTGCTCGCGCATGTGGGGGAGGACGGCGCGCGTGAGTCGGTGGGGTCCGTAGACGTTGACGTCGAACTGATCGTGGACCTTGTCGGTGGGGACGTCCTCGATGGGGCCGAACTGCGCGTAGCCGGCGTTGTTGACGAGGCAGTCGATACGGCCGTGCTCGTCGACGATGCGGGAGACGACGCGCTCGACGTCCGCGGGGTCGGTGACGTCGAGCGTGGAGATGTCGCAGCCGCGGTCGCCCAGCGTCTCGATGTCGGCGGGGTTGCGGGCGGTGGCGTACACCTCCCACTCCTCGTCGAGGAAGGCGAGCGCCGTCGCGCGGCCGATTCCTGACGAACAACCGGTGATGAGGACCGTCTTGGGGTGCACGCCGGTACGTCGGAACGCGGAGGGTTAAGTGCCACCGATTCCGGAAGCGCTGCGTGGCTCTCGCGCCGGACGACCGTACACCGATCTGCCGGCCCCGCCCGCTCGGGGAGCCGCTACGTGTGCTCGGCTTTCACCTCGGCCGCGTACTGGTCCGCGAGGCGCGTGGGCTCGGGGAGTTTGTACTCGCCGCCGCAGCGAAGCACGAGGTCGCCGGCGGTTTCGGCCGACACCCGATGGCCGGGACTGACGTACAGCGGGTTGATCGTCCGAGACGAGTCGTACTGTCTGGACTGGACGGCGTAGCCGATGACGCGACCGTCGGGCACGTCGACGTCGCCGTCCGCGAGAATCGGCGTGCGCCACCCCTCGGGCCGACCGTCGACCGACTCGCGGGGCCGGCCACAGAGCAGCGACTTCGCGACGCCCACGCTCGGGCAATCGAAGACGACGCCCATGTGCGTCGCGAGGCCGGCCTGCCGGTAGTGAATCCGGCCGCTCCCGTCGAAGACGAGCAGGTCCGGGTTCGTCCGCACTCGTTCGAGCGCGTCGACGATGGGGCCGCCCTCGCGGAACGAGAGCAGCCCAGGGATATACGGAATCGACAGCTCCGAAACAGCGTACGCGCGCTCGACGACCTCCCCTCCCTGGAGGCAGACGACGGCGCTGACGGCGGCGTCGTCGAGGAACGCCTGGTCGACGCCGGCGACGACGGGAGCGTCCGTCCCGGGATGACGTCGCTTCCGGTCGTCCCCGAGCGTGGTCTGCTCGTCGTCGCTGCGCCCGACGCGGGTCGGGTCGAACGCGAACGCGTCGTCGAAGACGGCCGCCTCGGCGACCCGGCGCTGGAGGGCCTCCATCTCCTCGCGTGTCGCGGCGGGGTCGGGGAGGTACTGGGGGTAGCGTGGCTCCATGGTTCAGAACCGACCGCGTCCCGGTCCTCCCGCCCCACCGCCGCCGCCGCCGAACTGCAGCGACTTGGGGACACCGACCCGTCCCTTGACGCGACCGCCGTACGCCAGTCCGACGAGGAGGCCGACGAGGTGGGCGAAGTGGGCGACGTTGCCGCCGAGCGCCCCGACGCCGTTGGCGGCGCCGAAGCCGGCGACGAGGCTGAACGCCGCGAAGCCGAAGGTGAGCACCCACAGCGGCATGGGGATGATGAAGTAGAGGTACACCTTCAGGTTCGGGTTCAACACAGTGAGCACGCCGAGGACGCCCATAATGGCACCCGAAGCGCCGACCACACCGGGGCCTGCTGCGCCCTCCGTCACGAGCGTCGTCCCCACCTGCGCGAGGCCCGCGAGGATGCCCGCGCCGAAGAACAGCATCGTGAACCGCTTGGTGTTGAGGTAGCGCTCGACGACGGGGCCGAAGAAGTACAGCGCGATGCTGTTGAACGCGATGTGGGTAAAGCCGCCGTGGGCGAAGATAGAGGTGATCCAGGTCCACACGTACTCGATGTTGCCGGGGCTGAGGACGAAGACGGTGCGGTAGAGCGACGGGCCCAGATCGAGCAACTGGAAGAGGAGCTGGAACGCGAACGTGACCCACATCAGACCGAGGAACAGATAGCTCATGTTCCCGCGGAAGTACCCGAGCGGCCCGCCGGTCGACGTCACCCGGTCGACGAGGCCCTTCGAACGACTACCCTGGCTCGTGACCGAGTCGTCGAAGTCGCTCTCGAAGACGCCCGAGGGGTCGTTCCAGTCGTTCAGGCCGGGACAGTCGTGGTTCTCCGGGAGGCGGTGTTCCCCGCAGAACGTCCGTCCACAGCGCCGACACTGGTACGGCAAGTTCTCGTGCTTGCCGCACGCGTCACACTTCGCCATTACCCACGCTTAATGGCGTGGTGCTAAAAGGGATTGCCCTCCTGGGCACGAGGGGTACAAGGCGGCGGTCACGTCCCCTCGGGATCGGTCGTGGATCGTTCGTTCTCGTCGAGCGTCTGGGTGGGCACGACGGTCCGATGGTCGATGCCGACGCGTGGCGTTCTCGAACACATCTCACGTCCACCTACGACCTCGCCCCGGAAAAAATTACCCATGCGCATAATTCATGCGACGGCTCGCCCGACATTACCGGGACACATGACCCCGTTATCGCGGGAGAGAGCCGAGAGCGGTCCGTGCCTCCCGTGCCAGCCGGTCGACCACCGCTCTCGCCGACGCCGTGTCGGCGACGACCCCGCTGCTCTGGCCCGCATACAGGGGGAGCTCCTCGACCTCTCCGGTCGCGTCGGGCGTCGCGAGCGAGTCCTCGTAGCGGCGGACTGGCGCACCGTCGACGCGCGCGACCACGTCGTCTTCGTCGGGGCGCTCCCCGCGGGGCGGTCGTCCCGCCGCCTCTCACGTCTCGATGGTCGCGTTCCGGAGGACACGGTGGGGCACGTCCGGCCAGCCCCGGTCGTACGGGGTACCGGAGACGGTGTCCGTCTCGGACGCTTCGACGACCCGGTCCCGGTAGTGCTCGTGGACGCGAGCTTCGTGGGTCGCGACGAAGCGCGTCCCGACCCACCCGGCGTCGGCACCGAGCGCGAGGACGGCCGCGAGGCCGCGTCCGTCGCCGATTCCGCCGGCGGCGACGACCGGCACGTCGACGGCGTCGACGACGCGGGGCACGAGCGCCATCGTCGAGACGTCGCTCTGGAGGTGCCCACCAGCCTCGGCACCCTGGGTGACGACGGCGTCGACGCCGGCGGCGACGGCTTCACTCGCGTCTTCCGCGCTCCCGACCGTCTGCCAGACGTCGACACCGGCTTCGTGTGCTCGGTCGACGTAGGGGTCGGCCTCGCCGAACGAGAGCGACAGGACGTCGACACCGGCGTCGAGACACGCGTCGACGAGGTCGTCGGTCGGCGTATCGGTCGCGTCGGGGTCGACGACGACGTTCGCGCCGACGGGACCGTCGGTCCCTTCGCGGGTCGCCGCGACGACGTCGGAAATCTCGGTCGGTTCGCGCCACGTCACCGCGAGCGTTCCCAGTCCGCCCGCTTCGGACACGGCGGCGGCGAGTTCCGGGCACGTCGCGCTGCCGATTGGTGCCTGTACGACCGGGACGTCGAGACCGAGCTGCCGGGTGAGCGGCGTCTGGAGGGTGGACACACTTCCCCGGTCCGAGAACAGCGAGAAAAAAGCCCGTGTGTTCGACCGCTCGTCCGACGGGCTACGCGAAGTTCTCCTCGTAGAGGTCCATCGCGTGGTCGATGGCTTCCTTCGCGGCCTGGGCGTCCTCCCAGCCCAGCGTCTCGACCTCTTTGCCCTCTTCGAGGTTCTTGTACGTCTCGAAGAACTCCTCGATCTCGGCCTTCTGCTGGTCGGTCAGGTCGTCGACGTCCTGAACGTGGTCGTACCGGGGGTCCTCGGTGGGAACGGCGACGACCTTGTCGTCCTTCTCGCCGTCGTCGTCCATCCCCATCAGGGCGACGGGTCGAGCCTCGATGACGCAGCCGGGGAACGTCTGGTCCTCGACGAGAACGAGCACGTCGAAGGGGTCTCCGTCGTCGTAGTAGGTCCGCGGCATGAAACCGTAATCGGAGGGGTAGTGGACGTTCGAGTGGAGGACCCGGTCGAGGACGACGCCGGGCACGTCCTTGTCGTACTCGTACTTGTTCCGCTCTCCCTTCAGACACTCCACGACGGCGTAGACGACGTCCGGGGCGTCCGGACCGGTCTCCATGTCTTCCCAGAGGTTGACCATACGTGTCCGTCCGCTGAGTGGCGCAAAAATCCGTCGGTATCGCCGAGCGCCCTCGCGACGGGCGGTAGGGAGTCATTTATTACGGTGGACGGTCTCACGAGTAGATACCCGACCCTATCACGAGTGATATAGCCGGTCACTAACCCGCGAAAACGGCGGACGTGGGTAACTTAAATAGATTTATTCATACCTAATACGTCCTGTTTTAGGTCTGTAGATACAGAAATAAATAATGGTATGCGAAGTGTTAAGTAGTCCGGTGACATGTCCAGAGGTATGTCAGAGGCACAATCACTGGGCACCGAGTCTGGCATGGCGCGGGATCTCACCGCGTTCCAACAGAACATCCTCGTCATCCTCGCCGAGGAGCCGATGTATGGACTCGCGATCAAACGACACCTCGAAGACTACTACGGCACAGAGGTCAACCACGGGCGACTCTACCCGAACCTCGACGACCTCGTCGAGATGGGGCTCGTGAACAAGAGCGAACTGGACAAGCGGACGAACCAGTACGAACTCACCGACGACGGCCACCAGACCGTCCTCGACCGCTTCAACTGGATGCTGTCGAAGTTCGTCACCAGCGAGGAGCGCGCGGACGAGGTCCGCG
>JBEPYA010000278.1:0-4771 GCA_041641615.1 Salinigranum sp.
ACGACGGCGAGGTCGTCGACTCCGGCGAGCGAGACGTGCGGGCCGTCGGAGACGACCACGTTGTCGCCGCTGTCGACGAATAAGGCGCTCTCGTCCCCCCCATCGCCGTCGGCGGCATCCTCGTGAGCGTCTGCGCGCTCGGCCCCGCGCCCCGCCTCGGCGACTCCGTCGCCCGCGTAGACGACGTTGCCCTGCTCGTCCTCCGAACACAGCCGGGCCAGCGCGTCCCACGACCCGAGGTCGTCCCAGCGGACGTCGAGTGGGACGACCGCCGCGTCGGTGACGCGCTCCATCACCGCGTAGTCGACGCTCGTCGCCTCGACCGCCTCGAAACCCCGTTCGACGTGCCCGTCGTCGAGCGCCCGCACCAGCGGCGCGAGCGGGGAGTCCAGCGCCGCCGCACGGAACGGTTCGGCCCCCCACGCGAACATGCCGGCGTTCCACAGGTAGCCGGAGTCGATGTAGCGCTCGGCCGTCTCGGCGTCGGGTTTCTCGTGGAACGCGTCGAGGTCGAAGAAACCGTCGTGTTCGCGCCCGGGTTCGATGTAGCCGTACCCCGTCTCCGGACGGGTCGGGTCGACGCCGAACGCGACCAGCCGACCGGTCTCGCGAGCGACCCGCGCGCCGCGTTCGAGCGTCCTCGCGAACGTCTCGTCGTCGCCGACGGTGTGGTCGCTGGGCAGGACGACCGCGACCGCGTCCCTTCCGTAGAGTTCGCCGACACGGTGTGTCGCGTACGCGAGCGCGGGACCGGTGTCCTTGCCCGCGGGCTCGACGACCACCTCGGCGTCGGGGACCAGTTCGCGGACGTCGGCTTCGAGCGCCGGGCGGGTGCTCACGACGACGTGGTCGGCGAAGGAGGCGCGGTCGACGGTGCGTTCGAGGAGCGTCTTCTCGCCGAGGAGCGGGAGGAACTGCTTCGGGCGAGCCGACCGCGAGGCGGGATAGAGGCGCGATCCCGTCCCGCCCGCGAGGACGAGCGCGACCGTCGTCACCACGTCTCGACGACCCCCTCGCGGACGTCCTCGGCGCAGCCTTCGCAGTCGAGGTGGTCTGGCTCGAAACAGGCGGGACGGCCCTCGCTGTCGACGCGGACGGCTCGCCGTTCGGCGTGGCGGCGGCAGACGAGACGGGCGCGACCCTCGTCGTCGGTCGGGAGGTCGAACGTCGTCGACCAGTCGCGGCCCTCCTGGTAGGCGCGCTTCGCCTCGGCGTAGCGGCGGCCGGCCCGGCGGAACGTCGTACGAACGAACCGCGCGAACCGGTCCGCGTCCCCGCTCCCGGAGTCGGTCATACCGGAGAGTCGGCGTGCGAGGCTTTCAACGTTGGTGACTCGCGGGGGGGGTCACCGCCAACGAGCCGACGGGCCGGCGAGCGCGCGACGCCGGGAACCCAAGAGCGGTGGCGACGTTTCAAGTACGGTCGTGGCGAGAGGGAAGTATGGCAAGCGTCCGGTGTCGGGTGATGACGTTCAACGTCCGCTACGACACCGCCGCGGACGGCGAGAACGTGTGGGAGCGCCGCCGCGGGTGGGTCGCGAGTGTCGTCCGTTTTCACGCGCCGGACGTCGTCGGCCTCCAGGAACCGCTCGAACACCAGTACGAGTTCCTCCGCGAACAACTTCCGGAGTACGCGTGGGAGGGCGCGGGACGGGTCGACGGCGGCTCCGAGGGGGAACACTGTCCGCTCGGGTGGCAGCGTGCGCGAGTCGAACGCGAGCGGCACGGCACCGTCTGGCTCTCGGAGACGCCCGACCGGCCGGGGAGTTCCTACCCGACGGCGAGCAAGCCCCGACTCGTGACGTGGGCGCGACTCAGGGCCGAAGGAGCCCCGCTCGTCGTCTGCAACACCCACTTCGACCACGAGAGCGAGCGGGCACGGGTGCAGAGCGCCAGACAGCTCCGTCGGCTCGTCGGAGAGCTCGGCGGCGGGAACGACGCGGCGGACCTCCGGGTCCCAGTCGTGGTGCTCGGCGACTTCAACTGCACGCCCGGCTCGAAACCGCACCGGATACTCACGGGGAGGGAGAGAACGGGGAACGAAGCGGGAGGCGACGGCGCGGCGGGACCGGCACTCACCGACGCGATGGACGTCTCCGAGTACCCCCACCACGGGCCGACAGTGACGTTCGAGCGGTTCTCGGGGGAACCGAGTAAGAAAATCGACTACGTGTTCGTCGCCGGCGACGTGGCCGTCCGGCAGCACGCGGTCGTCGCCGACCACTGGGACGGCCGGCCACCGTCGGACCACAGTCCGGTGGTCGCGGAGCTCGTGCTCGACGGGTGAGTTCCTTCGCAGCCACCCGGTTTTTCACTTTCACTTCCCTCGCGACAGTTTTTATACCATCGGGCACCAACCGATGTACGCCTCCCATTGAAAACGAAGCGGAGGCGAGTCAACCATGAGCGATTTGCGTACCCACGCGGAAGAGATCGTATCGCAGTTTTCCGACCACCTCGACCTGACGGTAGAGGAGGTCGAAGAGCGTCTCGACAACCTCGTCAACGAGTATCGCGTACCGGTGGACGAGGCGCGCCGGAGCGTCACCAACAGCTACCTCGACGAGGCCGGCATGGAGCGTGACGACCTCGGGCGCGGCGGCTCCAAGGAGGTGAAGCTCGGCGACATCGACGCCGACGAACAGTGGGTCGACGTCACCGTGAAGCTCGTCGACCTCTGGGAACCCCGTAGTGAGTCCATCTCACAGGTGGGGCTGGTGGGCGACGAGTCCGGGACGATGAAGTTCGTCGCCTTCACCACCTCCGACCTGCCCGAGTTGGAGGAGGGGAAGTCGTACAAGCTCTCGAACGTCGTCACCGACGAGTACCAGGGCAACTTCTCGGTCAAGCTCAACCGGACGACGACCATCACCGAACTCGACGAGGAGGTCGAGGTCGGTGACGACTCCAGCGAGGCCGAGGGCGCGCTGGTCGACATCCAGTCCGGGTCCGGATTGATAAAGCGCTGCCCGGAGGAGGACTGTACCCGGGTGCTGCAGAACGGCCGCTGCTCCGAGCACGGCAACGTCGAGGGCGAGTTCGACCTCCGCATCAAGGGCGTCCTCGACGACGGTGCCGAGGTCCACGAGGTCATCTTCGGCCGCGAGACCACCGAGGAACTGACCGGGGTCACCCTCGACGAGGCCAAACAGCGGGCGATGGACGCCCTCGACACGACGGTCGTCGCCGAGGACATGCGCGCCGACGTGCTCGGCCGCTACTACCGGGTGAGAGGGCCGACGTTCGGCCGCTACCTGCTCGTCGACGAGTTCGAACAGCTCTCCGCGCCCGCGGCCGCGGATGCGAGTGCCCTGCTGTCCGATGCGAGGTCGAGCTAACATGAGCCAGTCCATCCCCACCCGCGAAGTCGCCCGCCGCGTCTTCGCCAGCGAGTTCAACGACGCCAGCTACACCTTCAGCGAAAGCGACGACGAGCGCGCACCCGTCTACCTGCTCCTCCCGACGGGAGAGAAGGCCAACCGGGTGTTCCTCGTCGGGACGCTGACCGAGAAGGAGGACATCGGCGAGGACTCCGAGTACTGGCGCGGTCGCATCGTCGATCCGACGGGGACGTTCTTCGTCTACGCCGGGCAGTACCAGCCCGAGGCCGCCTCGGCGCTGCGTGACCTCGACGCGCCCTCCTACGTCGCCATCGTCGGGAAGCCGCGGACGTACGAGCCCGAAGACGGCGATGGCGTCATCGTGAGCGTCCGCCCCGAGTCCATCACCGAAGTGGACGCCGGGACGCGAGACCGCTGGGTCGTCGAGACCGCCCAGCGGACGCTCGAACGCGTCCGTACGTTCGACGACGAGGGCAACCAGTACGCCCGGATGGCGAAAGAACACTACGGTGACGCCGTAGACCGGTACCGCGAGGAGGCCATCACGGCGCTGGACAGCCTCGACGAGACGGGCGAGCTCGACACCGACGCCCCGACGGCGTAGGCGTCGACTCTGTCGCACCGTCACAGATAACCGCGACCCACGGGCCTTTATCTCTCACCGGAGGACCTCAGGGCATGACTGCCGAGTCGGCATCGACGAGGCGTCCGTGGGTGGTGCTCGCGGGGTGTTTCCTCGTCTCGACGGGATTCAACGCGTACACCTTCGCCCCGGCGAGCATCATCTCGTTTTTCGTCGACGCGTTCGGTATCGGCAAGCCCGCCGCCGGGCTGTCCATCAGCGTCGTCTTCCTCGGCTGGGTGGTGTTTCAGCTCCCAAGCGGGCTCCTGATGGACCGCTACGACAACCGGCGGCTCGTGTACGCCGGGACCGTCGTCTTCGTCGCCGCCGCCGTCGCTGGACCGTTCGCACCGACGTATCCGACGTTCCTGGCGACGCGATTCGTCGGCGGCGCCACGGCGGTGTTCCTCTGGACGGCGAACGCCAACATCGTCGCACAGTCGTTTCCACCCTCCCGAAGAGCGGTCGGGACGAGCCTGTTCGTCACGAGCGCGCCCGCCGGAGTGACGCTCGCACAGGTCGCCGGCCCGCCGCTCCAGGCCGTCGTCGGCTGGCGGGGCGTCGTCGCCGTCTACACGGTCGTCACCGTCGTCGGGATACTCCCCTTCGCCTGGGCGCTCGACGCTCCAGTTCGGAACGAGTCGGCACTCTCGCTGTCGGGGTTCGCGGCGGCGCTCAGAGACAGACGGGTGCTGGCCATCGCGGCGAGCAGTTTCTGTGCGTACTCGCTGTTCGTCTTCTTCAACTCGTGGATGCCCACGTACGCCACCGAGGCCGTCGGCGTCGACATCGGGACGGCGGGGGCGCTC
>JBEPYA010000279.1:0-4752 GCA_041641615.1 Salinigranum sp.
CCCGCAGAAGCGGGATGGTAAAATAATGCCGACCTACATCACACTGGCAGACTGGACGGGAGAGGGGATCGCGAACGCGAAAGAGAGTCCGAAGCGGCTCCAGAACGCTCGGGAAGTCGCCGGAACCCACGGCGGCGAGATCACCGACTTCTTCCTGACGATGGGTGGACACGACATGGTCGTCGTCTCGCAGTTCCCGGACGACGAGTCCTGCGCGAAGACGATGCTGAAAATCGGCGGGGGCGGCTCGGTCCGGACCGAGACGCTGAAAGCGTTCACCGAGGACGAGTACCGCGGTATCATCGACGCGCTCTGAGGCGCGTCGCTTCCGCTCGACGTCGCGTCACATCGACGGGACCGTCCGCACGACGCGAGCGTTCGGTGTCCCACCCTCGGCGCGAAAACAGGGGAAAGCGACCCTCCTCTGCTCCCCCAGCGTGTCTCCGCGGTGTCTACCTCCCCTGGGGATAGACGCGTCGGATGCTGGAACGTCCAGGCCCGAGCGAGTGCCCGTCCGCCCCACTCCTCACTACGGGAGGTAGACCGATAAGTATTGTTTTACTTACTTATTACATTTTTGTACTATTCGAACTGATCGATGCTCTGTTTGATAATCTCAAGCCACCTCCGAAGGTTCGCCCGCTCAACCGGTTCTGGGATTCATAAATGCAAACGACGGCTGTCGAGTGCTCACTCCTCGTCGGCGTTCTCGGCCGACGGCAGTCCACCGTTGCCATCGTCGTTGCGGTCACCGGTCGCGGGGCCGCTGCCATCGCCATTGGTCTGTTCGTTCTGCGCACTCTCGTCGAGCATCTCCAGGTAGAAGTGGTCCCACGTCTGCACGCGTTCGTTCGCCAGCATGTCGCTTCGAGTTATCGTGAGACCGATCTCACCGAGCCGTCGTGCGACCTGCTCGATACGACTCTTCGACTCACCGACCGCGGTGACGAGGACGTTCTGCTCGCTCGCCATCGTCTCGCACACACCGGTCACGCCCACGACGTCGAGGGCCCGTTCCGCGGCGTTCGACCGTTCTTCGAGCGGCACCGTACAGACGAAGAGCACCACCAGCGGGTAGCCCGCGGCCTCGTAGTCGATGAGGGGGTAGTAGCCGCGGATGACGCCGCGCTCTTCGAGGTTCCGAATCCGGTTCGCGACGGTCGTTCCGGTCACCCCGGTCCGTTCGCCGATGTCCGAATCCGTCGTTCGCCGGGCGTCGAGCTGAAGTTGGTGGAGGATGGCACGGTCGAGATCGTCGAGTCGATCCATACGCGCCGTACGACGCGAACGGTCCTGAAAGGTGCCGGTGAGACAGGACGATGTACCAGTGACGACGGGACGGTTCACGCCGCGGTCCACTCTTCGAGGACGTCTTCCCGCCGACCACTACCTCTTTGTCGCTTCCCCGACTCCCGAGAGTCATGATAGACCTCCGTTCGGACACGGTCACGACGCCCTCGCAGGCCATGCGCGACGCGGCCCGCGACGCCGAGGTGGGCGACGACGTCTACGGCGACGACCCCTCGGTCAACGAACTCGAACGGCGCGCCGCCGACCTCGTCGGGATGGAGGCGGCGCTGTTCGTTCCGTCCGGGACGATGGGAAACCAGGTCGCCGTCCGCACCCACACCGAGCGCGGCCAGGAACTCGTCGTCGACGAGCAGGCCCACGTCGTCAAGTGGGAAGTAGGGGGGGTCGCCGACCTCTCGGGCGTGCAGGTGCGGATGGTCGACTGCGGTCCGCGGGCGGTTCCGACGGCCGCCCAGGTACGAGAAGCGGCCGTCGAGGAGTCGCTGCACCGCCCCAAGACTGGTCTTCTCTGCCTGGAGAACACCCACAACAGCCGCGGCGGCGTCGCCGTCGGCGTCGACGAGACCGAGGAGGCCTGTGAGGCGGCTCACGACCTCGGCATCCCCGTCCACCTCGACGGGGCCCGCGTGTTCAACGCGAGCGTCGCGCTCGGCGTCCCACCTGAGGAACTGACGGGACCCGCCGACACGGTGAACTTCTGTCTCTCGAAGGGACTCGGCGCGCCCGTCGGGTCGATTCTCGCCGGCCCCGAGGGGTTCGTCGACCGGGCGCGGAGAGTCCGCAAGCTGTTCGGCGGGGGGATGCGCCAGGCCGGTATCGTCGCCGCTCCCGGTCTCTTGGCGCTGGAGAACGTCGACCGACTCGCGGAGGACCACGCGAACGCCCGCGCGCTCGCGGACGGCCTCGACGCCATCGGCGGGCTCTCGACCCGGGAGCCGGACACGAACATCGTGATGCTCTCCGTCGAGGCGGACGTTCACGCCGACGACCTCGTCGCCGCCTGCGAAGAACACGGCGTCGCCTTCGGAGCGCGGGACGCCTCGTCGGCCCGGCTGTGTACCCACCTCGACGTCTCCCGGGCCGAAGTGAGAGAGGCGGTCGACCGCGTGGCGGCGGCGGTCGAGAGCCTGCGCTCGTGACCGCGCGTTACGAGATCTCCTCGTAGAGGTCGACGATGTCGTCGTAGTCGAGTTCGCCGTTCTCGTTGAAGTCGTACGCGTTCGCGTTCATGCGGACCGCGTCCGACTCGAACTGGTCGAACAGCAGGACGATGTCGTCGTAGTCGAGCCGGCCGTTCCCGTTGACGTCCCCGTAGCGGCCGTCGTCGTCGTCGAGGTCGGTCGGCTCGTCGCCCGCGCTTCCCACCGACGGCGGGCCGGTGACGACCAGCCCGCTCCGCGTCGCCACGTCGACCGACTCGCCGGCGTCGTCGTCGAACGCCTCCGCCTCGACCACGAGATCCGTCGTTCCCGCGCCGACGCCGGTGAGTTTGATGCTCGCCAGTATACATTCGGGTACGAGACGACCGAGAGACGGCCGTGGCTCACAGTTCGGGCTCGATGTAGACTATCCCGATCCGGTCGTCGACGGCCCTGATCGCCTCCTCGATGGCCGTGATCCGGTCGTCGGTCTCCTCCGTCCCGTGGCCCGGCTCGAAGCTCACGTCGGCCGTGACGAGGACGTTCCCCGGGCCGAAGAACACCGTCCCCAGCCGGTCGATGCCGGTGACCCCCTCGTGGTTCTCGATCGTCTCTCGGATCCGCGTTTCGGCCTCCGTCGGGAGCGACTCGCCGACGATCAGCCGCTTGTTCTCCCACGCCAGCGCCAGCGCGAACCCCATTAGCAGCAGACCGATGACGACCGCCGCGGCGGCGTCGTAGACCGGGTTCCCCGTGTACCGCGCGAGGACAATACCCACGAGGGCGATGGCCGCCCCGGCGAGCGCGATAGCGTCCTCGGTGAAGGCGGTGAGGGTGGTGATGTCGCTCGTCTTCCGGAAGGCGTCGGGGATGCCCGACCAGCCGTACTCGTTGATCTGCCGCTGGAGTTCGGCGTTGGCCTTCCACAACGCCCAGCTCTCGAAGCCGATGGCGCCGACCAGGACGACGACGTTGACGAAGAAGGGGTCGATGGTCGTCCCGAGAAGGGTAAAGGGGCTCCCGCCGCCGTGTGTCGGGTGGAGAATCGCCTCGTAGCCGTGTTTGAGCGACTCCCAGCCGGCGATGCCGAACAGCAGGACCGCCACGAGAAACGCGTAGAAGAACTGTGCCTTGCCGTAGCCGAACGGATGGCTACGGTTGGACTCCTGCTTGCTGTAGCGGATACCAATGAGTAAGAAGACCTGGTTGCCGGTGTCGGAGACGGAGTGGTACGTCTCCGAGAGCATGGAGGGACTGCCGGTGAGGAGGAATCCGACGAACTTCATCACCGCGATGGCGCCGTTCGCGACGAGCGCAGCGATGACGACGGGGGTACTGCTGGCCATGTCTCTCTGAACTCTGGGGCCTATGTTACCTGTTTGGGTTGCGTCCCCCCTCTCTGGTCCCTCAGGCCGGACCGACTTTCGGTAGTTCGCCCACCTGCACCACTGGGCGTCGAACACGACCTCTGAGGTCCCGACCTGATCGGCCTCCAGGGGACCGGGACGATGGTCGAGAGCGGTAGCTTCCTGTATCCTCCCTCCCCTACCCTCCGTTATGCTCGTCGCCGTCTCCGACACGCACGCCCGCTCGGGCCACAGGCTCACCGGACGGACGCTGGAGGCCGTCCGCGAGGCAGAGGTGGTCGTCCACGCGGGCGACTTCAACCGCGAGCCCGTCCTCGACGCCTTCCACGACGTCGCGACCGAACTCCACGGCGTCTACGGCAACACCGACAGCCTGGCCATCCGCGACCGCCTCCCCGTCGCCCGGAACATCGAGTACGGGGGGCTCCGCTTCGCGGTCACCCACACCCGCGAGGGCGGCCCGACGGCGCTGTCGCTGTTCGGCCGCGAGCGTGGCGCCGACGTGGTCGTCTTCGGCCACTCACACCGGCCGACACTCGACGTCTCCGGGCCGGTCACGCTGCTCAACCCCGGGAGCCACGCCCAGCCTCGCGGGAACCGCCCCGGTCACGCCGAACTCGAACCCGTCGCGGGAGGGCTCCGCTGTCGGTTGGTGACGCCGGACGGCGAGGTGTTCGAAGAGCGGGTCGTCGGGTGAGAACGGAAACAGGACCCTGCACCCGGCCGGTCGGTGGAAGTGGTGGAGGGCGAGCATCAGCGGGGACCGAACCGGGCGCGTTCGTCTGTAGGGGCCTCTGGGTCAAGAGCCCACCTAAGAGTCAAACGTCGATTTTACCTTGTTCCGTGCTATCACACGTGCCTTAGCGTCGGACCCACCAGAGCGCGAAGCCGCCGAGCAACACCGTCGTCCCGCCGAGGAAGAACAGCAGGCCGGG